>NZ_JBWXGB010000025.1:0-470 GCF_059900845.1 Lactobacillus sp. CA30L | reverse complement strand
CCTCCACCTTGATTTCCTTTATTCATGCTATGTTTCCGAATGGATAACGTTTGTTTCCCTGCACGTGCAGACAGATACTTGGTGGTTTCTTCTTCGTCCCCACCAAGGTATAGTAAACACGCACAGCCGTTTAGAATGTTTTGCCACCCTTTTGGATACAAGGTTTGGAGTTGATTTAAGGATTGTAAAACAATGGTAAACGACATTTCTCGCTTACGAAACGTGGTCAACATTTTCTCAAAGTGAGGAATTCGGCCAATATTGGCAAATTCGTAAATTAAGAAACGGACATGTAGGAGTTCTTTTCCTTCTTCTAGTACTCGTTTTCCTAAACGTACTTGGTCTGATTTATTTCGCAACACTTCTCCGACTGTCGCAAACATCAACGCTGCAATAAAATTAAACGACGTATTAGTTTCAGGTATCGCAATAAACACCGCTGTTTTTTCTTCATTCCAGGAGTCAATATC
>NZ_JBWXGB010000024.1:0-477 GCF_059900845.1 Lactobacillus sp. CA30L | reverse complement strand
AATTAGATGCACGCACTGGCATTCGTGAAGCCTTGCCAACGGTTTTTGGCTATATTGGTATTGGCATTGCTTTTGGTATCGTAGGACAAGCAGCAGGTTTTTCCCCTCTTATTGTTAGTGCGATGTCGTTTTTTATTTTTGCAGGATCTGCTCAGTTTGTAACAGTTAGTATGTTGACTGGCGGCAGCCCTATCTTATCTATTGTGTTAGCGACTTTCTTAGTAAATGCGCGTATGATTCTTATGGGAATGACCATTGCGCCTTACTTTAAAGCCGAATCTCTCGGTAAAAATCTCTGGTTGGGAACCTTACTGACGGATGAAAGTTTTGCACTAGGAATGAATAAATTAAACCACACCAAAGGACGTTTAAGTTTTGAGTGGTTTAATGCTGCCAATTTGATTTCCTATGCGACTTGGGTTTTTTCGACGATCATCGGTGCCTATCTAGGGCGCTTTATTGCAAACCCTCAAGCAT
>NZ_JBWXGB010000023.1:0-480 GCF_059900845.1 Lactobacillus sp. CA30L | reverse complement strand
CATCACAATAAACATGGCAACAATTAAAATCACACCTATTGTTGAACCCATGCCCCAGTTTTGCGTTACTAAGAAGTGTTCCTCAATCGCCGTTCCCAACGTAATCACCCGATTGCCGCCAATTAAACGCGTTAACATAAAGAGCGAGAGCGAAGGAATAAAGACAGCTTGAACGCCACTTTTCACACCGTTTAGGGAGAGAGGAAAAATGACACGGCGGAACGTCTCCGCACTGCTAGCTCCTAAGTCCCGACTAGCACTAATCAATGAAGGATTCATCTCTTCTAAGGCATTAAAAATCGGCATAATCATAAATGGAATTTCAATATACGTTGCGACAAATAAAAAACTGAAATCTGTAAACAGAATCTGGTGCGTACCCAAACCCATAAAACTCATAAACTGATTGATACTCCCATGAATACTGAAAATCCCAATAAAGGCATAAGCTTTTAATAATAAATTCACCCACGTTGGTAA
>NZ_JBWXGB010000022.1:0-480 GCF_059900845.1 Lactobacillus sp. CA30L | reverse complement strand
ATCAGCAACAATCGTTTTATTAGGAAACATGCGTTTTAAACAACGAATTGCTTTTTGGCCTTCTTGTAAACACAAAATAGTGCCAACTTCGATAATATCCACAATTTCTCCGACTTTCATACAATCTGCTAAAGCGTCTTCTAAGCTATTATGATCTAAAGCGATTTGTAAGTTTGGTCTTTTCATCTTTCCCACCCTTTTATTCAGATTTTTGATAACGATCTGAAGCCATATATTTTTCTTGAATTTCTTTTGCAGACATTACATTTTTAATGCCAATCACTGTGACTCCGCGTTTTTCTGATTGCTGAAACATTTGTAAAAAATTGACTGGAGTAAAAACAACGTCGTATTGGCTAGCAGAGCTTTTTCCTTCTGAAATGGCGCAATGATGAATTTTTGTAATCGGTACACCTAATTCTTTCATTGCTTTTTCAACACTCCGCATCATCATTAGACTCGTGCCAGAACCATTGGCAC
>NZ_JBWXGB010000021.1:0-481 GCF_059900845.1 Lactobacillus sp. CA30L | reverse complement strand
CTTTGCTACAATATGTTGATCAGGATCAACTGTCTTTACGCCCTGTAGAAAAGAAAATTCCGTTTAGTTCAAGTTATAAATACATGGCCACTCGCCATCCGCAAGCAGAAGGTTCAATTATTTATGTCAAAGGTGCGCCAGAAGTATTGTTACAACTTTCTACGTTATCTGATAATCAAAAAGGTGCTTGGCAAGCACAAGCTGCGCAATTAGCGCAAAAAGGACAACGGGTATTAGGTTTCGCTTATAAGACAGTTACGTCACAACAGGAACTGACACATGAAACATTGTCAGGATTGACGTTTGCTGGACTGGCAGGCATCATCGATCCGCCAAAAGAAAGTGCCATTCAAGCCGTCAAAGAATCTCAAGAAGCAGGTATTTCCGTCAAAATGATTACCGGAGACCATAAAGATACAGCGCAAGCCATTGGCGAGCAAGTTGGTTTAAAGCATACGAAAAAAGTCCTTGAAGGATTAGA
>NZ_JBWXGB010000020.1:0-483 GCF_059900845.1 Lactobacillus sp. CA30L | reverse complement strand
GGGAACACCTAACAAATAAAGTTTTTAAAAACTTAGGAGGAATTTTTTATGCCAGTAGTATCAGGAGCAGAATTCTTAAAAGCAGCACGTAAAGGCGGGTATGCAGTAGGTGGCTATAACACAAATAACTTAGAATGGACACAAGCGATTTTAGAAGCAGCAGAAGCTAAAAAAGCACCAGTTCTAATCCAAACATCAATGGGCGCTGCTAAATACATGGGCGGCTACAAAGTAGCTAAAGACATGATTACTAATTTAGTAGACTCAATGAATATCACAGTTCCAGTAGCAATTCACTTAGACCACGGTGACTACGAAGCTGCTTTAGAATGTATCGAAGTTGGCTATACTTCAATCATGTTTGATGGTTCTCACTTACCATTCGAAGAAAACTTAAAATTAGCGAAAGATGTAGTTGAAAAAGCGCACGCTAAAGGTATTTCTGTCGAATGTGAAGTTGGTTCAATCGGTGGTGAAGAAGAC
>NZ_JBWXGB010000002.1:0-319586 GCF_059900845.1 Lactobacillus sp. CA30L | reverse complement strand
ACCTAGGTTTAATGCTTATGACCATGAACTTGAGTAAATATTGGCACCGGAAGTGGCCCCAAGGGGCAGCTGGGACCATCAACCGCAATTCAGTAGAGACAAAAAGCAGGCAAATCACTAAAAAGTGATTTGCCTGCTTTAGTTTATTAAGTCAAAGGATCTAGTTTTTTCCCAGACTCTTTTAAAGTAGGTAAATAAAAAATGATTTAAGAGCTAGTTTTCATACTCGTTAATCGTTAACCCAACATAAGTCCTAGACCAAGTGTGTCAGTCCTTTCCATGACGATGATGCCTGGCTGCCCGAGCACCTAGCCTATGAAGAGTTTAGTGGGGACTGTCGCACAACAATCAGTATTTAAAGGACCAATCGACGTTGGAAAAATCGTGACTGATGGTTTGCGGCTTGATTCAATATCGAAAAAGTCCTACAACTTCATGTAGGACCTAAAAGATAAAGATAATAAACAAATACGAACTTGTTTCAAAATTACGCTGGCAAATCTAGGTTATCTGCCAGGTCTACTCAATGCCATTCAATATCAAGAGTCTAACGGCTGTTTGGAAGGAATCAGTCGCAAGATCAAGCGCACGACCTAAGGCTACCGCAACTTTATATATTTAGTAGCCCGTATTAGGCTGGAAAAAATCAAACCTGGAATCAAGCAAAAGGCATCAAGCTACTTAGTAGCCTGATGCCTAATCAAAATTCCACTTATCTATTTGTACGAAGGATTTCTAAAAATAATTTTTATTGAATTCAATAGCTGCAGTGAGTAATAGATCTTTCTCTTTATAAGGCGAGGACATTATATTAAATCATCTTTCAAAAAAATAAGGAACTCCACAAAGAGTTCCTTTTAATTAACGATAATGAGTGTTTTATGTTGGCTTGAGGTGTTCACACACAACCCTATGAAGACTCCTTAAGCCAGTGCAATTAAGTCCAACCCACCAACTTAAGTTGTAACGTCTAACAGATACTCAAGTTACCTGTTATTATACATATTTTATAATATAATTTTTGTAAAAACAAGAAAAATAAAAAAGGAAAGAATTTCTCCGATCGAGTGTACTCTGATGAACCAAAACTCAAAAACTTTAGGGGTAGCTGTTTTTTCAAAATACTCTAGGCAAATAAAAGAAGCCATTTTAAAGTGACTTCTTTAACTCTAGTGATAGATAATCTATCAAATATTATTAGAATTTATATGTTCACGTGTCAATCTTGCAGCCTCTGAAAGATCAAGTCCATAATCAGTTATTGAAATTTCGTATTCAAAAGCATGAATTTCATCAACATCTTTTGCCTTACCATAATTAAAAAAGGCACCAAGCGTTCCACATAAATGTAAAATGTTAGAGAGACTTTCATTAGAATACACAACGATAAAAATACTATTTTTATACGATTTTTCAATTCTATATTCAAAAGCATTTTTAATACTTGTTTTTATGACAAGCATTAAATCTTCTAGTTTCTTTTCGTTCATTACTAAAAACTTGCTGTGGGTTCCAAAACTACTGCGGAGACGGGTAATATATTAGAAGAGGCCCTTCCTGTTAAAACTACATATCCATGACTATTATTAACATTAGGAATAGTCACTTGTTTTGTCCATGCATTATTAAGAATCCCTAACCCGCCTCTAACGATTGAAATATTTCTTACTTTTCCATTATTGTAATGAGCATGCAAGTCCAAGTCTAGTCTGAAAGACGCAAAATCAGGGTCCGTCATTTTTATGTAAATGTAAAAAGTTCTACCCGATACACGCGTTACTTTAGATATGCCTGCGTTACCCGTTATTGTTGAACGAGTTAGGTTACTAATCGAACTCATTGATTTAATATTTTCGTCAAAATTTAAGTAAGGTGTATTATTTTGTTGTTCAGTGTTATCTTGAAAATTATCTGGTGTATCAGTATTTGCACTAACGCTCTTACTATTCAAAGCAAGAGAAAAAGTTATTAATCCTAGTGCGATAAAAGACAAAAACCATTTGTTATACTTTCTCATAATATTAACCTACATGATATCAATATAAATAATAAATTTTTATCATTATATCACAAAATGATTAATATACTACACGATAATTCATTTAATAAAAAATATTTCACTTTAATAGCATAATCAACTCTATTACGGACCGGTATTGTAATTAAATGAAAGCTCAGACTGAATATTGAACAAATCACCTAAAAAACCAGTTAAGTATACCACCCTTTACTGTCGCTAATTAAAGTTGTTAAAAGGCGTAATCCTGGCTTTGGCTCTCTGCTCATAATCGACACGTTAAAAATCAAGTACGGCCTGCAGGTGAATCATAACCCTTTAAAAATCTTTACAGCGGTGAAATCATCAGCTACACGATCAGCCAGCGGCCGCAGACCAAGTATGTTCTGGACGGACTCAAGCAGGTTTTGACCATCCGGCCTAAATTGCCTTACCGCATGACGATTCATAGCGACCAGGGCATTCAATACCAGTCCAAAGTATATTCTCAGACCCTAAAGCAGCACCACGTTTTTCAAAGCATGTCGCGGCAAGCAGCCTGCGAGAGCCTCTTTCACATCATAAAGGTTGAGCTAGACTACTACACTTATACTTATCCTACTAAGAAGCGCTGCAGGAAGCCATGGAAAAGTGGATCAAATACTGGAATCAAACTAGAATCAGGCACACGCTAAAAGGTCGCACCCCGATTGAATATCGGAATACGGCCTTAGCAAACATGAATTAATGTTAACGTCCAATTCTAGGGGTTAACTTCATCTAGTACCACTCAACGTCCCTTTTGAATATATTAAACTATCATCGATTTATATTTTAATAACATATATCTGACTGCAGTATCTCTTTCAAACTTTAAAAGACATAAATTATCTAGTCATAAGATTAATTATCTAACTAATTTTGCTATTAAGACATTTCATGTATTCCTACGGCTTTAGTTAGCGGAAAAACGCGTTTAGCATAGTAGTATTTACGAAAATTAGCGGGCCACACGGACACGCCTGCAGCTGGCCATGAATGTAGAACCTTATTGTGGCCAAGGTAAATCCCCACGTGGTAACATGCTTTCTTAGGCCTGCCATAAAAGATCAAATCCCCTTGACGTAGCTTTTTCAAGCTGACAGTTTGTAGAGTTGGACTTTGAACAAACGAACGACAACCCCATTCGTGGGTTGCATGCCAACGTGGATTAGCAGGTGACGGATCGATGCCCGTAGCATACATACACTGCATCACAAGGCCAGAACAGTCTACTGAGGTGCCAGGCTCCTTGGTAGTAAAGTCCACCCAGGCCGTTCTAGCGTTTTTATATTGAAAGCCGCGTTTGAGAAAGGCTCTAATATAATCACTTCGCGTTGAGGCGTAATTCAATGTCTGATCAAGCGGACTAGCATAATAACCCTTAATGTGCAGACTAGTCATATGCGGCTGACGGAACATCTGCGGAATTTGGTAACGTCTGACTGTTTTAATTGCAATTTTATCACTGGTAGCAGCTAACGCAGTTGACGTGCTTGGCACATAAAGACGCCACGTACTATGTAAATGGTGGTACCAGACAGCTGGATATGTCACCGTAAAGTTACCTTTATCGTCAGTAACATACTTTTTCATTATAATGTACTTCTTGCCGTTCCACTTTTGTAAAAAAACTGGTCTTTTTTCTGCACTGTTTAAAGCTACTCGATCAAGAATTTGATCTCCTGCAGTCCACTTATACTTAGTATAGAGACCTTTAAAAATTGTTTTGGTTTTTGTTGATTGTGCAGGTAAAGTTACTTCGCTAAGTTGCACCTGTCGGTTTACATCATTACTAGTTTTGCTTGTTTTAGATTGCTCATTAGGTAGCACCTCCATCTCAGTACTTGGTACTTGGTTTGTAGTAGCTGCTACAGCTGCAGATGAGCCCATAGTAGCCATTAAGGCGATAGCTACAATGCTAGCTAACACTTGCTTTTGATATTTCATATTGTTTCTTTCTCCTTCAACAGGTTGTTATCCTTTAAATCTTAACTATTCAGTAACTTAAAGCTCTGCATCCATCACGACGCCAGTGCCTAACAAAGTTTTTGTTGCTCATCGAGGAGGGATGACCAGTCCATGGATCATTGTATAAAAGCACGTTGTGGTGGTACCCCGTTAAAGTTAGTGCATGGTTAGCCAGACCATTCATACCGCACACCCAAACAACTACCAAGTGTGAATGAAGCAGTTTTTTCTTGATTGCCGTCAAAGAACAATTGGTCATTACCTCGGCTGTACCTAGATACTTTTTGACCAGACTCTTCAGGCCAGCAGGTGCAATCCAGTAACCGGCGGGATATTCTTTATAAGGCGAGCCGACAAAACCTTTATTGGGATCTTTGCTACGAGGGGTCTCATTGGCAATCTGGAGCTTAGACACTTTATGCCCCGCAAAGTTGATCATCATTGCAGTCGCAGTCATTTCACATCCAGTTGGCAATTCAGGTTTCTGCGATATACATTTGACCTTGTTCTTAACCCCAACTACGTTACCGTTACGAATCCAATAATAAGCCTTCTTAGTGACGATTGACTTCTCACTTCTAGGTCCGTTAGGTAAGTAATAGCTGTAAGAGGATTTGCAAGGCGTTTTACGTAAACCAGTTAGTAAAATACCATGTTTATTAAATAAGTAGTGGTAATTCTTGATTTTTACAAGACCAGTAGCCTTCCTATTTGAACTGTAATAGTATATTTTTTTACCTGATTTTGTAATCCAGCCCTGCTTTACCATTGGTCTGGAAGGTGCTTGATTAATTGCATCACTATTAATCACATTAGACTTTCCTATGTCAGCTTGGTTTTCTTGAACCGCATTATTTTGGTGGTCAGTCAAATCGGAGTTTGCTGCCTTTACTTGATCAATACTCTGGGTTGCCAACAACGCCGAAATAAATACAATTATAAATAGCCGCTTTTTATTCATTGTTTATCCATAAATCCATAATATAAATTATTCTTTATTATTAAATTACTCCAGTAAAATCAATTTAACAATAGTATCAACAGCAAATAGCAAAAATATTAGCTTAGAATCATTGAATTTGGTAAGCTAGTCAAAAGCAAAATGAGATTTTGGTCAATATTCTGACTGCAATTTTCAAATTTGTTAATTTTTATATCCTTGGTAAGTGACATGGGCCTTAACGCGACCCTGTGCTAATTTTTTAATTTTCACCTGCACAATGGCCTTGTGGTAACCATAATCCTCAAATTCAGGTTCATTGTCTTCAATTGCGTCAAGATCACTCTCAAAGGTATCAGATGTGTCCAAGATGGTTGGACCACTATTGAAATCACGGTGGTGCTTGGCCTTATGATAACCGGCCACCGTGCCGTTGCGGTGACCAATGCGACTAAGCCGTTTATAGATACCCTTGCGCAGTTTTGCAGACGTCAATTTTATTCTTTTGACCTTGATCTTTTGCTTATTTTTATAAGTGACACCATCAGCATCTTCACCAATGTAATGCTTCCCGTCAATCTTATATTTGGCGTGCCAGTCAAGTAATGATATTGCTGAAACCTTATATTGCGCACCACGAGGTACTCGCTTAATAGCTTTTCCTCTATTGTTAAAAAGCGTCCCGCTGTGTTGAGTTACCATAAAGCAGTTAACCGGTATCCATTCATCAACAATTAACCAGTTATGCTTCTTAAATATTCTATTTACCAACGCATTGTGGTAGGCAAACTTGCTAGCATGCGGACGCTCCACATAAGTATAAGCCTCAACTTTTTGTCCTAAGCCTCCAATTATAGCAGCACTTGCCAATCCAATAAGTGCGGTAACAATCAGCACCTTACTAAATAATCTGTTTAGCCAAGTAGACTTTCCTTTTTTTTGCACTATCTAGTCCTCCAATTATAAATTAAAAATATCACCATTAAATTTAATTTCTAATTCGGTGATTCAGCAATCCCTAGTCTGATAATTCCAGTCAGAACATCCGAATGAAATCCTTAACTCGCCATCCCGTCCATTTGTTCTAGCACACAAAAACAAGCCCGCGGCAAAGCAGAGCTTGTCTTACTTAATCACATTTTTCTTAATATGTTGCACCGACAGCTGAATAAACCTGCCCCTTACCGGCAACCACAACGGCGCCCAGGCCAATTGTCTTGTCCTGCGGATTAAGCAGAATGTCACGGTGGCCCCAGTTGGAAGCAGCGTCATTATAGATGTATTCGTAGAGCATGTTGTCGGCAATCAAGGCACTCGAAGGGTTTTTAGCAGCTGTCAGTTCATTGGTCTTGTGGTCAACGGTCCAGCCCCATGGGAACATCGCGATGCATTCGCCGAGACCATTAAAGGAAATACCGGCCTGCTTATAGTAGTCTTCCAAGATGAAATTACTTGACTTGCCGTTGTGACTAAAGTTAGCCGGGAGCAGCTTAGTCCTCTCCTGCGTTACTTCGTCGTAATGCGTGTCTGCTGTTACCGGGGTCAAACCACGCTTTGTGCGTTCATCGTTCAAGACCTTTAAAAATTCCTGTCTGAATTCACTAAGCGAAAAGTCAGCAATTGTGGCCTTGGCTTTCTTGGGCTCAGCCTGCTTAACCGGCGTAGCTGCTGGCTTTTGCACCCTGACCTTCTTAATCTTAATGCAATTTGCGGGTACAAACTTGCCTTGGATCACTAAGTAAAACTTCTTACCCCTGATTTTTTGGCTGCCGACAACCGTCAGTTTCTTACCCTTTTTCAATACGGACTTTTTAATCTTGCGACCCTTCTTGTTGTAGAAGTTGGTCTTTTTGATAACCCTGCCGCTTTTCATGCCTATGCCCGGAGCTTGGGGGGCCTGCTCATCGTAACTGACGGTCCACTTAGCAGCATCCGCCAGTGATGGCACCTTCAAGGTCGCAGCTGCGGAAATGTCCTCAGCGGCAAGCCGGTTTGCACCCCAAGACAGGCCACCGGCAAGTCCAGCCGCAGCCAGAACTCCGGCAACTAACTTGCGATATTTAAAATTCTTCATTGCTCTTTCTCCTTATAGATTGCGCACGGACGCCCCCGAGGCGCCGTCATCATCGTGCATGGCTGCAGCAAGAGCCAATCTTACCGTCAGGTCCACTAGTTTGCTTGATTTCTATTAAAGCACAACGCACAAACGCAAGCAATAAAGAAATTAATATACTCTTGATTGAGTCTTATTGCCTGTGGCGGTAGGTAAACTGCAGCAGCTTGTTGGCGTCAGTAAATTCGTCCTCGTCATCGAGCACGACAATGATGCGGCCGCTGCCTTTCCTGCTGCTCCCGACGAAGCAGTAGCCCGCACGCGGCGTCCAGCCCGTCTTCATGCCGTCGGTTTTCAGCGCTCTCACGTTATACTTGCGGCCAGGTAGCGTATTGTTATAATTGTGCAGCTGCTGTCCCGCCACGTACTTGGCGGGCGTACTAAAGTACTTCATCAGGTCCGGATAATCGCGGGCAACGTGGTAGGCAATAATTGCCAGATCCTTGGCGGACATCAGATTACCCCCATTCCACGCACCCTTGACGTAAAAGCCGTACGGTGCTAGTGCATCGTTTTCCAGACCGGAAGCGGAAACAAAGCTGGCGGACAGGTGCCACAATTTGGCCTGCTTGTTCATCATCTTAATAAACTTCTTGTTGGAGCCGGCGACCCACTGACCCAGGCGGATGGCGGAATTGTTGTCGGAGTCAATGATGGTTGATTCCATTACCTGCCTGATCGTGTACATGCGTTTTGAATGAACGCGCAGGCTGTTCAGGTTGGGATTAGAGCCCATTCGCACCAGCGCTTGTGAATACTTCACCTTCTTTTGCCAGCCCTGCGGATTTCTCGCCAATTTGCGGCGGGCCACGTAAATGGTCATTAGCTTGCCGGTTGAAGCCGTTAGATAGCGCTTTTTAGCGTTTTTGGCCAGCAAAACTTGGCCCGTTTGCCGGTCTAGCACAAGGTAGGCCTTGGCCTTGGTCTTAGGCTTCTTGGCCTGGATGTAGTCGTCATACTTGCCCACTGTTGTGGGCTGCGCGTGGCTGTACACCGGTACCTTAGTTATAGCGGGAGCGGGTTGCACGGCTGGGGTGACAATGTCTTCAGGCGGTATACCGCTGGCTGCCTTTGCCCTTGCAGCGCCACTTAGGCCGATTCCAGCAAATAGAAGGCCAATGACCAAATAAAAATATTTCTTTAACTTCAAATTTATTTCCTTTCCGGTTAGCACTTCAGACTTTAGAACACAGCTTAAAAAGCAAATCGTTCAAAAGTAAAAGGCGCAAACTCAAATCGTTGAGTTTACGCCTTTTTTATTCGCTTTGTCCAGTTGGACCGTAACTATTTTAAGGTTACAGTAGCGCCAACTTCTTCAAGCTTAGATTTAATGTCATTAGCTTCGTCTTCAGAAACGCCTTCCTTAACGTTCTTAGGAGCGCCGTCAACAAGATCCTTGGAGTCCTTAAGGCCAAGTCCAGTGATGTCACGAACAGCCTTAATAACCTTAACCTTTTCTTGGCCAGCTTCAGTTAATTCAACATCGTAAGTTGATTTAGCAGCAGCTTCGCCACCGGCAGCACCAGCTGCGGCAACAGGAGCAGCAGCTGAAACGCCAAATTCATCTTCAATTGCCTTTACCAGGTCATTCAATTCAAGAATTGAAGCACTCTTCAAGTCTTCAATAATCTTTTCAGTATCTAAAGCCATACTTATGTATCCTCCGAAATTTTAAAATTAGATATAAATTACTTTAGTTTTATTCTGCAGCTTCGTCTTTAGAATCAGCAACAGCCTTAACAGCGTATGCGACATTGCGCACTGGCGCTTGTAATACGGAAACAAGCATTGACAACAGACCTTCACGGCCAGGGATAGCAGCAAGTTCCTTGATTTCATCCTTTGAAGTCAATTTACCTTCTAACATACCACCCTTGATCTCAATGACCTCGAAGTTGTCCTCGTATTTAGAAACAATCCGGGCTGGCTCCGTAATATCATCAGCGTTGTCAGTGTAAATAACAGCAGTCGGACCAACAAAAGTATCATTAAGTCCTTCAATGCCAGCCTTAGCAGCAGCACGTCTTAAGTATGTGTTCTTAACAACCTGCATCTTTACGTCATTGTCGCGCAGTTCCTTACGCATGTTAGTAACTTCTTCAACGGTCAAGCCCAGGTAGTTGATTACCAAGATGGCTTTTGCACCCTTAAGTTCTTCAGCAAATGCGTCAACGAACTTTTCTTTTTCAGCAATAGCAGCTTTACTCAATCAAATTCACCTCCATCAGTTTCATTAATAAATTCCATCGGACCAAAAACTCCATGCCGAGAAGGACATGGAGCATAAATCATCTTCATTATCTTCTGGCCTCGGCGGGATATTGAGGCACCATGCCACCCGAGTCTTAGGTAGAATTTACTTTGACTAGTATAACAAGACTTAGCCCCAAATGCAAGATAGTTATTTATTTTCGTCTTCAAGTAATTCAAATAATTCACCCGAAGTCTTATAGATAACCCAACTGGCTATATTAACAATGTGGTCACTAATCCGCTCGAGCAAGCGAATAATAACAAAGTAGCTGGCCGAGGCCACTGCCACCGCTGGATCCTGCTCAACGCCATCAATAATTATTTTTCTGGCCTTGTTGTAAGCCTCGTTGACTTCTGCGTGACCTTCGAGCATCCTACGCGCCGTCTCTTCGTCTTCTTGCACATAAGCGGTCAGCACCTGAATCAGCATCGTGCGTACTTCATGGGTCATGCGGGAAATAATTGTTTCGGCTTCTGGAATACGCGGGTTGCCCTTGACCCTGACCGTCTCAATAGCGATGCTGTTAGCATTCTCACCAATTCGCTCCAGGTCGGTTGTCGCCTTCAGGATGCTGATAACCACCCGGAAGTCGGTTGCAACGGGCTGCTGCAGGGCCATTAGCGCTAGCGCCTTTTTCTCAATCTTGATTGCTTCCTTGGCAACTTCCTTGTCTTCAGCAATCATTGCCTGCGCCGCTTTTTTATCGTGATCAACAAACGAACGCGTTCCCTTATCAATTAGATCATTAACCAGCACCCCTAGTTCCATAAAGCGGGTGTTCAACTTCTTTAGTTCATCTAAAAATATCTCGTGCATAATCCTACCTCTGATTTAGCCAAAACGGCCGTTAAGATAATTACTCGTCAGTTCCTTTTTGGGTGCCAAAAACATCTCTTCGGTGGGGCCCGCTTCGATCAGGTCGCCATTCATCAAAAAAGCCACCTGGTCAGCAACCCGGCTGGCCTGCTGCAGGTTGTGCGTTACCATGATGAAAGTATACTTTTGCTTCAAGCCCATTAGCGTTTCCTCAATTTCCGCACTTGAAATCGGATCAAGCGCCGAAGTGGGTTCATCAAGCAGAACCACCTCCGGCCTGATTGCAAGGGCGCGCGCAATGCAAATACGCTGCTGCTGGCCCCCAGAAAAAGCCAGGGCATTGCGCTGCAGCGCATCCTTGGTTTCCGCCCAGATAGCGGCCTGCTGCAGGCTCTCCTCAACGCGCTGCTCAATCAGTTCCTTGTCCTTGACGCCGGCAACGCGCAGTCCGTAGGCCACATTGTCAAAAACAGAAAACGGGAAGGGCGTCGGTTGTTGAAAGACCATGCCGACGTGCTTGCGCAAGGCAACCAGGTCAAGATTGGAAGAATAAATATCCTTTTTTCCCAACAAGATTTTACCCGCGATCTTGATGCCGGCAATATCATCATTCATCCGGTTCAAGCAGCGCAAGAAGGTGGACTTGCCACAGCCCGACGGGCCAATTAGCGCCGTTAATTTCTGGGCGGGGAAGGCCAGGCTGATCCCGTGCAGTGCTTCAAACGTGCCGTAACTCAGTCTAACGTCTTCAGCTTCCATAATATTTTTCATCTGAGCTCCTTTAGCCAAAACTACCCTGAATGTATTTTTCCGTAATTTCACCCTGCGGATTGGTAAATATGTTGGTCGTCGTGTCATACTCAAGGGCGTGGCCCAAGTGGAAAAATGCGGTGTACTCGCTGATTCTTGAGGCCTGCTGCATGTTGTGCGTTACCATCACCATGGTGTATTTCGCGCGCAACTGCTTTAGCGTGTCCTCAAGCTTAGCGGTTGACACCGGGTCGAGTGCGCTTGCCGGTTCGTCCAAAAGCAGCACTTCAGGCTTCAAGGCGATTGCCCGCGCAATGCATAAACGCTGCTGCTGGCCGCCCGAAAGGGCCAAGGCACTCTGGTTCAGCTTGTCCTTGACCTCATCCCATAGGGCCGCCGCCCGCAAACTTTCTTCAACAATCTGATCGAGCTTGGCTTGATCTTGCTGGCCGTTGGCCTTCAATGCATAAACAATGTTTTCCCTGATCGACTTCGGGAAGGGGTTGGGTTTTTGAAAGACCATACCGATTGCCTTGCGCAGCTCGTATACGTTAACCTCTTTTTGGTTGACATTCAGATCATGAAACATGATCTTGCCGTCAACCTGCGCCACCCGATCATTCATCCGGTTCAGGCAGCGCAGGAACGTCGACTTGCCCGAACCCGAGGCCCCAATGAGTGCCGTAATCGTGTTTTTCTTAAAACCCAGACTGACGTCAAACAGTTTTTGAATCGTCCCCCCGTAAAAAACGGACAGGTCCTGTGTGTAAATTGCGCAGTCTTCTTTGCTAAACGTCTTAATGTGTCTTGCTTTTTCTTGCCAGTTTTTCATAGAACTTCCCTACTTCACTTGCGCAGCGGTCAGGCGGGTATAAACCCAGTTGCCCAGTGCCCGTGCGCCAAAGTTAAAGATAATAACCACGATCACCAATAAGGCCGATGAGGCCGCCGACACGGCATTAACGTCGGGGATAATCCCCTCAGTGTTAACCTTCCAAATGTGCACCGCCAGGGTCTCAGCCGGGCGCATCACATTCAAAAAACTGCTTGGACTAAACATGTTCCAGTTGGAATAATCAACCGTTGATCCGCTCTGTCCCGCTGTATAAATAAGCGCTGCGGCCTCACCAAAGACACGCCCGGCACTCAGAATAACGCCCGTGATGATCCCAGGCAGCGCCGCAGGCAGAACAATCCCGCGAATGGTTTTCCAATTAGATAACCCGAGTGCCCATCCGGCCTCGCGCTGGGTCTGGGGCACGCCCTTGATTGCTTCTTCGATATTGCTGGTCAAAATCGGCAGGTTGAAGAAGGTCAAGGCCAGCGCACCGGCAATAATGGAGAAGCCCAACCCAAACTGCACTACAAACAGCAGGTAGCCGAACAGCCCGACAACGATTGACGGCAGCGAACTCAAGATTTCAATCGTCGTCCTGATGAGCTGCGTTAGCCAGTTATCCTTGGCGTATTCCGCCAGGTAGATTGCCGCCCCAAGTGCAATCGGCAGCGAAATTATGAGCGTGAGCAGCAAGAGGTACAGCGAATTGAACAGCTGGTCGCGCACGCCCCCACCGGCCTCAAAGGAAGAGGCCGCCGCGGTCAAAAAGTGCCACGACAAGTGCGGCACGCCAGACGCCAGAATGTTGCCGATGATGCTAGCCAACAATAAGATGACTATTCCCACCAAGAAGTAAATGACGCCCGTAGCAATCCGGTTAGTCCTTTTTGAATTCATAATCTCCTAGCTCTTCTTTCCAATCAAGTGCACCAAAAAGTTGAACACCAACGACATTACCAAAAGCAGCAGAGCCAGCGACCACAGCGCGTTGTTGGGCAGCGTGCCCATCACGGTGTTGCCCATCTGGCTGGTCAATTGACTGGTCAAGGTGGCCGCCGGGCTAACCAGATTAGGCGGCAGCAGGACCGCATTGCCGATTGCCATCTGGACCGCAAGCGCCTCGCCGAAGGCACGTGCCATGCCAAAAATAACGGCGGTCATGATCCGTGCCCGGGCTGCGCGCAGAACAACGTGAAAGATGGTCTGCCACTGGGTCGCGCCTAGCGCGGCCGATGATTTGCGCAGTTCTTTGGGAACGGCCTTAAACGCATCGACAGTCAGCGATGTGATCGTCGGCAGCACCATGACGAACAGGATTAGCGTGGCCGTTAAAATTCCAAAACCGGTTCCCCCAAAAACAGTTCTAACCGCCGGAACAATCACACTCAGGCCCAAGAAGCCATAAACGACGGAGGGAATGCCCACCAAAAGCTCCATCGCAGCTTGGAGCAAACGGCCATACTTAGCCGCCGAATACTCGGTCATAAACAGCGCCACTGCAATCGAGAAGGGCGTCGCCAGCAAAGCAGCAAGCAGCGTAACGGCAAACGACGTAACGATCAGCGCCGCCGCGCCAACGTGGTCCTTGCCCGCAGCCGGATTCCAGTCAGACGAAAATAAAAAATGCAGGATATTGACATGGTCAGAAAAGAAGGTTGCCAGTCCCCTTGCTCCAACAAAGCCAATGATTGCAACGATTAACACACCAATCAGGGCGATTGCACAAAACGTCAGCCCCTTGCCCCAGCGTTCCTGCCGCGTTTCTTTAGAAGGCCTGGTCAAACGTGCAACGTCAATATCCCGTGGATCAATTCCCTTGAACTTGACGTGGGGAACCTTTTGCTGTGCAATTGCCTTTTCGACAACTTTTTGCAGATCTTGCTTTTTTCTTCCCATTTACTTACCTATTTTTGTAACTCGATTATGACTGTCACGGGTAACCTGCATTTCACCGATGCTCAGGTACCCGATCTTAGGAACTAGTTCCTTTTGTACTTTTGCGCTTAACACGTATTTAATGAAGGCCGCCGTCGCTTTATTGGGCTTGCCCTTCGTGTACATGTGCTCATAGGACCAGAGCCGCCACTTGTTGGTGGGAATGTTCTGGTTCACAGGCTGCACGTGATCGATGGCGAGCTTCTGAATGTGCGGATCATTGGCATAGGGAAAAGAAATATACGAGATTGTCCCCGGCGTCGAACTGACAATCTTCTTAACCGTCCCGTTAGAATCCTGTTCCTGCGAATTGACCGCGTCCCTGCCCTTCAAGATGATATCTTCAAAACTCGTTCTGGTGCCACTGCCCCGCGAACGGTTGATAACAATTATTGGCAGGTCCTTGCCGCCGACCTCGCGCCAGTTCTTGACCTTGCCGGTATAGATTGCAGCCAGCTGGGCCGTTGACAGGTTCTTAACGCCTACGCCCTTATTGGCAATCGGAACAATTCCGACAACCGCGACGGGGTAATCGGCAAGTTTACCCGCATCAATGCCCTTCTGGGTTTCCGCAAAAACGTCGGACGTGCCGACTTCAACCGCCCCGGCCTGCACCTGGCTAAGTCCCGTGCCTGAGCCGCCGCCCTGGACAATAATGTTGCTGTCCAGGTGGGACAGGTGGTAGTCACTTGCTGCCTGCTCGATTAGGGGCTGCAGGGCACTTGAGCCCACAATAGTGATCTTTTTTTGATTTTTGCTGCACCCAGCTAGTAGCGGCACCAGCAAAAGACCGACTAACAGCTTAACCCAGTTATTTTTGCACATCATAATTCCTCAACAAGACAATTAAATTAGCTCTAGTTTACCAAACATTGCACCAGCGATAAACCATAAACTTTCTGAAGACAACAAAAAGGAGCAATCCAGCTAAGCTAGATTGCCCCCTAATCAGCAATGATTTAGTCCAAATTTAACGGATCAAGCTTGATCCCCGGGCCAAAGGTTGCAGCAACTGCAACACTCTTAATGTACTGACCCTTAGCAGCTGACGGACGAGCACGCAAGATGACGTCGCGCAGTGCATCAAAGTTTTCGATTAATTGTTCATCGGTAAATGAAACCTTGCCGATGGCGGCGTGGATAGCAGCCTGACGGTCAACCCGGTATTCAACCTGACCGGCCTTCACGTTCTTAACGGCCTTTTCAATGTCCATGGTAACCGTCCCGGTTTTCGGGTTAGGCATCAAGCCTTTTGGCCCCAAGATTCGGCCCAAGCGTCCAACCTTAGCCATCATTGTTGGCGTAGCAACAACAACGTCAAAGTCCAAGTAGCCGTTTTGCACCTTTTCGACCAAATCGTCGGAACCAACTTCGTCAGCACCAGCGGCCTTGGCTTGTTCAGCCTGTGGGCCTTCAGCGAAAACAACAACCTTCTGGGTCTTACCTGTACCGTTTGGCAAAACGAGCGAGCCCCGAATTTGTTGATCGGCTTGCTTAGGGTCAACGCTCAAGTTGTATGAAACTTCAACTGAAGCGTCGAAGCCTGCGTATGAAGTCTCTTTAACCAGCTTCATTGCTTCGGCAACCGAATATAATTTCTTTGAATCTACTTTTTTAGCAGCTTCTAAATATTTTTTACCATGCTTTGGCATGTGATTTCCTCCTTAATATGTGGTCAAGCAAGCCTTAGGCTCTCCCACCTAAAATGTTATAAATAACAGGATTAGTCTTCGACTTCGATACCCATGCTTCTAGCAGTACCTTCGATCATCCGCATAGCAGATTCGACATCAGCAGCGTTAAGGTCCTTCATCTTGGTTTCAGCGATTTCCTTAACTTGATCCTTGGTGACCTTGCCCACCTTCTTGGTGTTCGGTTCACCGGATGCCTTGTCGATCTTTGCAGCTTGCTTCAAAAGCACCGGAGCTGGTGGAGTCTTGGTTACGAACTCGAATGAACGATCTTCGTAAACCGTGATGACTACAGGAATAATCATGCCCTTTTGGTCAGCAGTTCGAGCATTGAAGTCCTTGGTAAAGCCAACAATGTTAATGCCCGCTTGACCTAAAGCAGGACCAACAGGGGGAGCTGGTGTTGCAGCCCCAGCTGGTATTTGTAATTTGACAACATTAATAACTTTCTTTGCCACGGTCAATACCTCCTTGATTCCGTGCGTGGTTAAAATGGAAAACTAACCCGTTTCCCTCCCACAATAATAAAAGTACCTTAGTATGGTACCATTGTTTGCCTGGTTTTGCAATATCTCAGTTGTTAACCGATTTTCTTGACCTGGTCGTAGTCCAGTTCGGTGGTCGTTGCCCGGCCAAACATGTCGACCGAAACAAACAGTTTGTACTTGTCCGGTTGAATCTCGGTAATCTTGCCCTCGACGCCGTTAAAGGCACCGTCGGTAATTGTGACCGTCTCGCCCACTTCAAAGTCAATCTGCGGCCGCTTGGCTGGTTCGCCCTGCTGGCGCAGGAGCCGGTTAACTTCCTCTTCAAGCAGTGGCGACGGCTTGGAGCCACCACCGTGCGAGCCGACAAAGCCCGTAACGTTAGGCGTGTTGCGGACAACGAACCAGCTCTCATCGGTCATCACCATCTCAACCAGCACGTAGCCCGGAAAGATTTTTTCTTCAACGTTTTTTTTCTTGTCGCCAACCTTTTCGACTTTTTCTTGCTCAGGCACCATTACCCGGAAGATGTAGTCCTGCATCCCCATGCTTTGCGCACGTGACAACAAGTCGGACCTAACCTTGTCCTCGTATCCCGAATAAGTATGGAGCACGTACCACTGCTTCTTGACTGTTTCAACCATTATTACCAATTCTCCTTTAAATTCTTGGCAAACAAAAAAACCTCCACGCTAGAGGTCCGTTTAACTTGGTTTTATTATAACACAGATAGAAAATCATTGCTAATCACATTACTACCTGGGTCATGCTGCTGAATACTAGATCAAGCAGACCCAAGTATGAGGCAAACAAGATTGACGACCCGATGACGATTGCCGTATCATGCCGGTTTTGCTTGGCGCTTGGCCACGTGACCAGACGCATTTCTTCGCCAACGCTCTTTAAAAACTTAATCATTATCTCTTACCTCGTTTCCTTGTGCAAAGTCATTTTGCCGCAATACTTGCAGAACTTTTTTAATTCAAGCCGCTGAGTGCGATTCTTGCCTGCGGTGATCGAGTAGTTACGCGAGCCGCATACACTGCAGGCCAAAGATGCTTTTTTCACTGCCATAATCTCACTTCCAAACTATTGTATTCTAGCAAAAAATATGTGCACAAGCAATTGACTTAATTATTAATTTACTAATTGTGGCGATTGCCATGCCGCTTTTTGCATTAACATTCTCTCATTGGCTCGTCTTGTCAAATAAAAACAACTGCCTAATTCTATTGGCAGCTGCCTTCTGGTGGACAATAAATGCGTGCCCACCGGGCGTAGAACATTGTGTTAGTCGGATTTACTTCTTAAGATTCTCATTTACGAAGGATTCGATTTTATCGTCAGAATCATCCAGGAACGGAAGCATTGTTTCCTCCGTCTTGATGGTATCCCTACCATTCTTTTCCATAAAATAATCCCACAGGGCGTCTCTGACCGGAACATCTGAATCGCTCCAGTCAAACACTTCTTTCATGTGACGATCTAACAATGCAGTCTTAATAACTTCTCTACTCATCTTAATGCCTCCTAAAATATTCCACACCGTTAATTATAACGCGTTTGGGCACTCAGTGGTACAAATGCTAACTGAGAAGCAGCCGGCGCATTTTCTGCAGCACGCGCGCACGGGCCCGCACCAGCATGAGGCGACTGAAGTGGTATTTGCGCTTGATCTCTTCGTACTTCATAGTGCCCAGGGCCAAAAGCAGCGCGCTTAACTCTAAATTGGAAAGGTGCGCCACCAATTCCTTTAAGTTTTCACTCAGCGGTACCGCCGCCGTTTGGGCAAAATTCTGCCGTAGAGGACTCAGCCGCTCTGCAGCGGCGTTTTCCAGGGAGATGGCCTGAGTTAACGCTCGTCGCCTATAAGCTGCATCGTACCTGACCAGCGACTTGGCGTGGTTGGTCAGCAGCGTTTTGTAATAACTGCCAAAGCGGCCCTTATTGTCATTAAACTTCTGGACTGCCCGGTAGCAAACAATCAGCGCATCCTGGTCCCAGTCCTGGCTATCGTAATAGCGCACGTGGTACCTGCGCTTGATGCAGCTGATAAGCGGTTGGTACGTGCGGCACAGGTCCTTTAAAGCATCATCATTCCCCGCCCTCACCTGGTCAATACGTCTGCGTTCCACTTCAATTGCACGTTCAAAATCTTGCATCTTCATTCCCTCCTAATTCAGCAGCTTTCAGAGTGAAGGATACGCAGATTGCCCGTAGCAAAATATCGAACGGTCGTTCATTCGTAGCGGTGGGATCTAAATGTCACTTACCTAGAAAACGAACACGGCAAGCTGTCGAATTAGTCATTTTTTTAAAAAATAAGCAAAATTTGCTTCGGGGAATTTGACCCTTGCGTTTGACCTTGATGGCCTTCATCATCGACTCAATCCGACCACTTTTGCCCACAAAAAAATCACCCCCCTGATTGGATTGGGGGGTGATTATGCGTTAGTTATTTGGCAATGGGATTGCGGCTATTGAGCATCTGGTAGAGCAGAACGCCGGTCGCCACGCTTGCGTTGAGCGACTGCACGTGACCAACCATTGGCAGGGTCAGCATCTGGTCCATCTGTTCCTTAAGCAGGCGCGCGATGCCCTTGCCCTCGTTGCCGATGACGAGAACGGTTTTGCCACGCGCATCCCACTTGCGGTAATCAGTGCCCGCCATATCCGTCCCAAACAGCCAGTAGCCACGCTGTTTCAGCTTTTGACTAGTTTGCACGAGGTTATTAACCCGGGCGACCGGCACATAGTCAATCGCCCCGGTCGCGGTCTTGGCCACTACCGACGTGAGCCCGGTTGCGTGCCGCTTGGGGATGATGATCGCATCAACCCCAGTGGCGTCAGCCGACCGCAAAATTGACCCCAGGTTGTGCGGATCTTCAATCGAGTCCAGCATCAGCAAGAAAGGCTCCTTCTGGTCATGGTCATATTGGTCCAGCAGCTGGTCTAGGTCCGCATATTCAAAGCTGGCAACAGTTAAGACCAGGCCCTGGTGGTTTTCGCCCTGGACCAACCGGTCCAGTTTGTTTTTGGGCACCGTTTGAATAATCAGCCCCTTTTTCTTAGCCAGACCAAATACCTCATTAGCAAAATTTTCCTGGACGCCCTGCTGCAGGAACACCTTGTTGATCCGTCCAGCATCCTGCGTTCTTAAAAAGTCCAAGCCGGCATGCTTGCCGAAGATAAAATCCTTATCATTTGAAGTCATATTGATCAATGGCCCCTTCCTCTACTGCCTTGATGCACCACAAAGTTAACTCCTGGATGCGGTCCTTCTGACCGCACAATTCCAAATAGCCCCACACCGCCTCAAAGCCGGTAGACAGTTGGTAAGTTGCGAGGCTCGTGTTCTTGGCCTTAGTGTGCGTTTTCGAGTTGCGCCCCCGATGAAAGGTGGCCACTTCCTCCTTAGTGAGCAACTGCTCTTCCTGCAGCTTGGTGATCAAGGCGGCCTGAGCTTTGGCCGACACGTAGTGCGTGGCCTGCCTTTGCAAAACTTGCGGCTTGACGATGCCACACTTAAGCAGGTGGCGGCGAATATCTATTTCATAGACCGCATCGCCTAAGTACGCCAGCGTTTGCCCGTTTAGCGTATCCGGATTAACTTCTTCTTCCACCATTTTTTTGTTTTTAGTCACGTTTCCACCTTGTTCCCTGGGGAGTATCCTCCACCGTGATGCCCCTTTCCTTTAATTGTGCGCGCAGCTGGTCGCTCTTTGCCCAGTCTTTGGCCGCGCGCGCCGCTTCACGTTGTTTTATCAGTTCGACTACTGCGGCGTCGGTGCTGCCCGGTTCATTATTCTGCGCAAGCAGCTTGTCTGCATCAATGCCAAAAATCGCCAGCCACGTGGTTAATAGCTGCTGCGCTTTCTTAAGCGCCTGCTTGTCCGCGTTGAGTGCGCTAGAATTGGCGTTGATCTCGGGCAATAGGTCATAAATGGCAGCCAATGCATTCTGGACGTTAATGTCATCGTCCATTGCCACAATGAATTTCTGTGCAGTTGTATCCAGTGCTGTTTCAAGTGCAGCCGACCTCATGCTTTTGCTCTTATCGGCTAACCGGTATTGCAAGTTGACCAGGGTGTTCTTAAAGCGCTGCAGAATATTCTCTGCCTGGGCAAGGTTGGTGCGCGAATAGTTGATCTGCTTGCGGTACTGCACGCTCGCCATGAAAAAGCGCAAAACCTGCGCATCGACGTCTTTCAACAGTTCGTGAACCGTCACAAAATTGTGCAGCGACTTAGACATTTTTTCTTGTCCTGCGCCCACAGTCACGAAGCCGTTGTGCATCCAGTAGTGGACAAAGGGTTGCCCCGTTGCGGCCTCACTCTGGGCAATTTCATTTTCATGGTGCGGAAATTCCAGGTCCTGGCCACCACCGTGAATATCAATAGTCGAACCCAGGTACTTGGTAGCCATGACCGAGCATTCAATGTGCCAACCGGGCCGGCCTTGGCCCCAGGACGATGCCCACGCAATCTCATCTTCTTGCTTCTGCTTTTTCCAGAGGGCAAAGTCGATGGGGTCTTCCTTACGCTGCTGGTCCGCGGCATTGACGTGCTTAGAAGCACCCTCCTCAAGCTCAGCAATATTCTGACCGCTAAGGTCACCGTAATGTTTGAACTTGCGAGCACGAAAGTAGACGTCGCCGCCTGCCTCGTAGGCATAATCCTTGGCAATCAGCTTGGCGATAAAAGCAGTGATCGCAGGAATTTCATGCGTCGCCCGGGGATTCAGGGTCGCCGGCTCAACGTTTAAAGCCGCCGTATCTTCTTGGTAGGCCTTGATGTAACGCGCGGCCAATTCAGAAACGGTTGTCTTCTCAGCACGCGCTTCATTGATCATCTTGTCGTCAACGTCGGTAAAGTTCGAGACGAAGTTGACTTTATAACCCCGATATTCGAAGTAGCGCCTGATGGTATCGAAGGCAATCACGCTCCTGGCATTACCGATGTGTATGTAATTATATACTGTCGGCCCGCAGACGTACATTGTAATCTGACCGGGAGTAATGGGCTTAAATTCTTCCTTAGTCTTGGTCAGAGTATTGTAGATTTTCACACGGCTAACTTCCTTCCCTAAAAAACTATCATGTTCATTTTAACAGAAACCACTGCATATTCTAGTGCGGAACAAAGAAAAAGCACGTGCGAAAATTCTTGCACACGTGTTTTTAGACAATCACATTCCATTTTGCTACTTAAATTGACTGCCTTGACAAAGCGGTTATGTGCAATGATGTAATACTTGCACCATAAAGCTTTCTGGAGCAGCATACACATCAACCGGCCGGCCCCTTCTTGAACACCCAGCTGTGCGACTACCAACAATGAGCTTCTTACCGTCCTGAGATAACTTTTTCTGCCTTTTCACCAATTGCCTGCCATTTCTAACTATCCCAATCTGCCTTCATGATATAGTATACATTAATTATTTAGTATACCTTATAAAGAGATTATTACCGCAATGAGCATAAAAACCATCCTGACAAGACTATTGCCTTTATCAAGGTGGTTCTAATATCTTTTATTTAGTAAGCAAAATTACAAGCCGTTTGCGCTCATCTGCTCCAAGGTCAAATCAAGGTGTTCAAGCACCCGGTCTTTGCCCAGCAGCTCCATGGCCTCGCCAATTCCGGGACCAACCATTGACCTGGTAGTCGCAATCCGAATCGGCATGAAGAGCCGTCTACCCTTAATGCCAGTCTCACGGCGTGTGGCCTGGACAGCATTCATGATTTGCACTGATGTAAAGCGCGGAATGGCGTCGACCTGCTTCTTGAATTCTTCGATGACTGGTCTTGCATCATCCTTGCGAATCTCAGCGATTTCTTCATCAGACAGGTTCTTGGGCGCAGCGAAGAATATTTGAGCGAGGTTAACAATCTGCTTGGTGTAGGACATCTGAACGGAGTAAATGTTGACCAGTTGGCGCACCCACTCCAGCTTTTCAGGCGTTGGGTCGGCTTCAACCAAGCCTTCATCCTGCAGGTTGCTCAAAGCCAAGTCAAGCAGGGTGTCGCGGTCGGCCTTCTTGATGTACTGGTTATTAATCCACTCCAGCTTCTTGCGGTCAAAGGCGGCCGGCGACTTGGACAAGCGGCTCGGATCGAACTGCTTGATCAGGTCGCGTTGGCTGTAGATTTCGCCTTCGCCAACCGGTGACCAGCCGAGCAACGTGATGAAGTTGAACATTGCATCTGGCAGGTAGCCCATGTCGCGGTACTGCTCGATAAACTGCAAGATCAACGGGTCTTTTTCACGCTTGGACAGCTTCTTGCCTGTGGCGGCATTGATAATCAAGGTCATGTGGCCGAACTTCGGCGGTTCCCAGCCTAGTGCCTGGTAGACGGCCAGCTGCTTAGGCGTGTTCGACACGTGGTCATCCCCGCGCAAGACGTGGGTGATTTCCATCAAGTGGTCGTCCACGACCACGGCGAAGTTGTAGGTCGGCATGCCATCCCGCTTCTGAATGACAAAGTCGCCGCCGATGGTGTCGGACTCAAAGCTGAGGTGGCCCTTAACGATATCGTCCCAGGAATAAGTTTCCATCTCGGGAATGTGGATGCGGACAACCGGCTTCAAGCCCTTGGCCTTTGCCGCCTCTTGCTTTTGCGCAATTTCATCGGCCGTCAGCCCCTCATACTCGTAAGTGTAGTGCGGCGCAATTCCCATCGCGCGCTGCTCTTCACGCTGCTCTTCAAGTTCCTCCTCCGTCTTGTAGGAGTAGTAGGCCTTGCCCTCGTCGAGCAGCTGCTTGATGTACTTATTATATAGGTCTTTGCGTTCCGATTGCCGGTACGGGCCGTAGTCGCCGCCCTTGTCCGGGCCCTCGTCCCAGTCGATGCCGAGCCAGTGCAGGTTCTCCATCTGTGACTGCGAGCCACCCTCGACGTTCCGCTTCTGGTCGGTGTCTTCAATTCTCAAGACAAACGTTCCCTTGTTGTGCCGTGCAAACAAGTAGTTAAACAGCGCCGTCCGCGCGTTACCAATGTGCAAGTGCCCCGTTGGACTGGGGGCATACCTTACCCGAATTTTTTGTTTTGCCAAAATTCATGCCTCTTTCAAATAGTAAAATTCAAACAATTTTAGTTTACCCGTAAACCGGTAAAAGTTCAATGCAACCTAGCCCAAAACCAGTTTTAACGCCTGGGGGATGCTCGAAACCGGAATGACCTCGATGCCAATCTTCTTCAAGCTGGGCCGCATGTTGTGCTTGGGGATAAAAATCCGCTTGAAGCCGGTCTTGGCGGCCTCCTTGATGCGTGCATCGACCTGGTTGACCCGACGCACCTCACCGGTCAAGCCGACTTCACCGACAAAACAATCGGTCGGCAAAATCTCCTGGTTCTTGTAACTTGATGCAATCGCCATAACCACGGCCAGGTCAACCGCCGGTTCGTTTAAGCGAATGCCGCCTGTTGCCGTCAAGTAGACGTCCTGGTTCTGCAGCATTAGGTTGCCCCGCTTTTCCAAAACGGCTAAGAGCAGGGCCGCCCGGTTGTAATCGATTCCCGATGTCGTCCGTTTGGCATAGCCAAAGGCGGTCGGTGTGACCAGCGCCTGGATCTCTGCCAGGATGGGGCGCGTCCCTTCAAGCGACACCACGATGGACGAACCCGTCGACTGCGGCAGGCGTTCGTCCAGGAAGATGGCCGAGGGATTGGTAACCTCCTGCAGACCCTTGTTGACCATCTCGAACATGCCGATCTCGTTGGCCGCGCCGAAGCGGTTCTTGACCGAGTGCAAGATGCGGTAAGCGTGGTGTTCGTCGCCCTCGAAGTAGAGCACGGTGTCAACCATGTGCTCCAGAATCTTGGGCCCGGCAATTGTCCCCTCCTTGGTGACGTGACCGATGACGAAAATGGTGATGGCGTCCATCTTGGCAATCTTCATCAGTTCGCTGGTGACCTCACGCACCTGCGAAGCCGAGCCGGTCATTGAGTCCAGGCTCGGTTCGTTCATCGTTTGAATGGAGTCGATGACGACAAAGTCGGGCTGCAGCTGTTCGATCTGCTGGCGGATATCCTCCATGTCGGTTTCAGGATAGAGCAGCATGCTGCTAGCCTCAAGACCCAGACGAGTTGCACGCAGCTTGATCTGGTTGGCCGACTCCTCGCCCGATACGTATAACACCTTGTACTTGCTCGACAGGTCGCTCATAATCTGCAGCATCAGCGTCGACTTGCCAATGCCGGGATCACCGCCGATCAAAACGAGGGACCCCGGCACGATGCCGCCGCCAAGGACCCGATTTAATTCGTCCGAGCTGGTCTGAACCCGCTCTTCTTTTTCGCCCTTGACCTGGTCAAGCTTCACCGGCTCGCTGGCGCCGGTCTTCTTGATCAGGCGGCTCGGGCTACCCTTGGTTGAACGGCTGGCAACGGCTTCCGTCTCCTTTTCAAACTGGTTCCAGGCCCCACAGTTGGGGCAGCGGCCCAGGTAGCTGGCCGAGATGTAGCCGCAGGAACGGCACTTGTACTTCGTCCTGATTTTTGCCATTAGATTTTCCTTTCTTACTTATTCGAGTTGGTGGAGCCAAAACCGCTGGCGCGCTGGCGGCTGACCGGCAGGTCATCATCGGTCTTGCGGTACTGTACAAAAATTGCTTGAGCGATCCGCTCGCCCTTGTGAATTTGCATGGGCCGAACACCGTAATTAAGCAACTGCGCAAAAATCTCGCCCTCATTAGCTGCATTGTTATAGTAATCGGCATCAATGACGCCGATCCCGTTGGGCAGGCAGAGGTTGCGCTTGAAGGTGTTAGATGAGCGGTTCGCCAGGATGAGGACCTCGTCTTCCGGCATGTAGGCCTTGACGCCTGTCGGAACCAAGAGCGGCTTCAAAACCTCATCAGCCTGGTCGTAGTCCGGCTCATAAAGTTGGTGTCCGTTTCTGAGCAAGCGAAAAATCCGCACAAAGTTCAGCCGCCAAATACTGGGAATCACCATATCAACGGCTGCCTCCAGATCATAACCGGCACTGGCAATCGTCTGCCGCCTGGGCAGATTAATATTTTTGTTTTGATACTTGGAAACAACTTCAAAGCCCCGTGTTTTAATCATTTTTTCTCCTTTGAATACTTAGCACTATTTTACATTAAATTGCAGGTTCAAATGAAAATCAACTATAATTAACTACGGAATTAAGCAAATTTTATTTTTAAAGGAAAAATCATGTTCAGTATTAACGACCCCCACCAATTCTTCGAAACTCATGATGACGATGACGTCCTAACCTGCCGCTGGACGATGGACCGAATCGAGCGCAGGGACGGCCCGGTCTGGATAATGAACCACATGTTCATCAATCCGGATGCAGACCGGGACCAGGTACTGCGCAAAGAAATGCACACCGTCCAATTGATAGCCCGTGAATCGCACGTGCCGGTGTGGCCGCTGGATCCCATGGTGATCGACTACTTCAAGATCCACCCCGAATTCGACCGGATCTGGTACCACAAGCCCTGCGGCGCGTAAACGCCCAAGCGCAGGTTGGGGGCCCATCTTTTAAAAATTCACAAGCACTGAAAATTAACAAATTAGCCCAAAATTAAATATTTTTTCATAATTGCTTGCACACCAATAGACTCCTCCCCGCAGTTAGGCTAGAATAGTAGGTAATTAACTTTAAGGAGGAATAATCTACATGACAAAAGAAATCACCAACGACGCCATTGCCAGTTACACCGCTGACCTCGCCAAGCACGCCGGCTTTAACATCGCCAGCAACGCGGCCCAGGAGAACGGCATCTACAAGGCAAGCCAAAACCTGCAATCCAAGGTTGACCTAACCCCCACTTTTTCAGTTGAAATCGAGACGGGCAAACCAGCCGACCAGAAGCAATCGGGCCGTTGCTGGATGTTCTCCGCGCTGAACACCATGCGTCACCCGCTGCAAAAGAACTACAAAGTCAAGGACTTCGAATTATCCCAGAACTACACCAACTTCTGGGACAAGTTCGAAAAGTCCAACTGGTTCTTCGAAAACGTGATTGCCTCGGCCAATAAGCCCCTCGGCGACCGCAAGGTCAGCTTCTTGTTTGCCACCCCGCAACAAGACGGCGGCCAGTGGGACATGCTCTGCGGTTTGATTGAAAAGTACGGTATCGTGCCGAAGTCGGTCTACCCCGAAACGGCCAACGCAACCAATTCCAGTGCACTGAATGACACCCTGAACACGCTCCTGCGCAAGGACGGCTTGGCCCTGCGCCAACTGGTCAACGCCGGCAAGTCGGAGGACGAGGTTGAAGCCCGCAAGAACGAATTTTTAAACGACGTCTTCCGCATCCTGGCCGTTTCCCTTGGCGTTCCGCCGAAGAAGTTTGACTTTGAATACAAGGACGACGAGGGCAACTACCACCGCGACGCCGACTTGACCCCGAAGGCCTTCTTCGACAAGTACGTGGGCATGAACCTGGAAGACCACGTTTCGGTCATCAACTCGCCGACTGCGGACAAGCCCTACCACAAGGTTTTCTCCGTTGAATACCTGGGCAACGTGGTTGGCGGCCGGCAGGTGCGCCACCTGAACCTCAAGGTTGCCGAGATGAAGGACCTGATTATCAAGCAGCTTAAGGCCGGCGAGGTGGTCTGGTTTGGTTCCAATGTTGGCAAGGATTCCGAGCGGCAACTTGGTCTGCTTGATACCAACATCTACAAGCGCGATGAGCTGTTTGACGTTGACTTCTCAATGTCCAAGGCCGAAAAGTTGGACTCGGGCGAAAGCATGATGGACCATGCCATGGTCATCACTGGCGTTGACCTGGTTAACGGCCAGCCAACCAAGTGGAAGATTGAAAACTCCTGGGGCGAAAAGCCCGGCTTCAAGGGCTACTTCGTGATGAGCGACTCCTGGTTCGACTCCTTCGTCTACCAGGCCGTAATCAACAAGAAGTTCCTGCCGGAAGACCTGAAGCAAGACTTTGACGAAGGTGCCAAGGATCCAATTCAGCTGTTGCCGTGGGACCCGATGGGTGCTCTGGCCTTCAAGTAATTTTAGCTATTAAATAATACAGGAATTTCTGTTCCTGATCCAAATAAAAAGCGTTGAGATTTTCTTCTCAACGCTTTTTTGTCATCCGCAATTGTGCTGGGCTTACCGTTTCATCAACCAGTACTCAGAAAAGCCGCCCCGTGAAGCGCGCTTTTGCTCGACCCGGTTCATAAAGCTTTCCTGGCTCACGCCCTTAAAGTCCAGGTAGGTCCGCAAGACCTCGTAAACATCGCCCAGTTCTTCGATCAGGTTGTCCTCGGTCTCAGCGTCCAGGACTTCATTGGTTTCCTCAAGCAATTTTTTCTTTAGCGCCGGTTCTATTTCCGCCGGGGTCAGTTTGCGAAAAGCGGCCCCTGTAGCCAGTTCCGGTATCCGATCGCGCACCAATTTTTCCATTCGTCATGCTTCCCTTCGTTATTGTCTTTTTGCGGCAGTAAGTTGCTGGCCTAGGCCACGCCCGCTTCTTGTGCAAAGCGCATGAAGGCCGCCCGGCCCGCATCCGTCTGCTTGAACACGCCGGCATCTTCAAGCACGCGCGCAAAGGCTTGACCCAGTTCGCCCTGCAAAACCTGGTCAACGTTCGCCGGCGTAACCTGGTTCTTGGCCTTAATCGCACGTGCCCACGCGAGGTGAATTGGCGCGACCACGCTTGGCTGCCCCAACAAAAACTTCTTGACCTCAAGCATCTCCGGCTCCAGCCGCGGTGGCAAGATTGCCAGCCCCATCACCTCAATGAGGCCAATATTTTCCCGTTTAATGTGCTGCACGTCCTGGTGCGGGTGAAAAATACCGTCGGGATAGCGCTTGGACGTCTGGTTGTCACGCAGGACCAAGTCCAGCTCAAAGTCGCCGCCACGCTTGCGGGCAATCGGCGTAACCGTGTGGTGGGGCGTGGTACCCGTGAAGGCGCGCACGTCAACGTCCTCATCGCTATAGCTGCGCCACGTATCCGTAATCTGCGTTGCAAGCTCCACCAGCTGCGCCTTGTCCGCTCCCCGCAGGCGAATCACGGACATCGGCCACTTGACGATGCCGGCCTGCACGCCCTCATAGCCCGCAAAGTTCAGCTTGACGGTAACCGGTGCCTGTTCCATTGCAAACCGGTGCCGGCCGCCCTGGTAGTGCTCGTGGGCCAAGATAGAGCCGCCGACAATCGGCAGGTCGGCGTTGCTGCCGGCAAAATAGCCCGGAAAGAGGTCAACGATTACAAGCAGGTCCGCAAAGGTGCGCGAATTGATCCGCATTTTTTCGTGCTTGGACGAAAGAAAGATGCAGTGTTCATTGAAGTAGGCGTAAGGCGAATACTGAAAGCCCCAAACCTCTTCGCCGAGGTTAAAGCGGATGATGCGGTGGTTGCTGCGCGCCGGATAGTTGATTCGACCCAGGTAGCCCTCGCTTTCCATGCACAACTGGCAGAGCGGGTAACCGCCTGTCTTGGCGTCACGGGCCGCGGCAATCTCCTTGGGGTCCTTTTCCGGCTTGGACAAGTTAATCGTAACCTCCAGGCCGCCGTACTTGCTGGGCGCTGTGAAGTAAATATTCCGCGCAACAGCCCGCGTCTTGATGTAGTCGCTGCGTTTGCTGAGGTCGTAAAAGTCGCCAATAGCCTGCGCCGGCCTCTTCTCATAGGTCCGCCAAAAGCGCTGGTTGACCAGGCTCGGCCGCGGCACAATCAGCGCCATCAGCTGTGCACCCAAGACGTCTTTGTCCACACTGCTGTCGCCGCAGCGACCGTCCACCTGTGCCGCCTGAACCAGCTCGTCGCGCAGATCCAAGAGACTGCGAGCGGCCGTCTTCTTGTTTTTGGCCTCGTCGCCCACCAGTGCAAACACGCGGTTGCGCAGGTAGACACGGTCCAGCTCCTGGTAATCGCTATTTGCAATCACCTGGCTAACAAAATTTTCAACTAAATTTGCTTCGATCATTCTTAATCCTTGTTTACTATAAAACCTTCGTGCCCGCACTCGTTTCTGCCAGGTAGAATGACGGTGCATAACCAATTTCACGCTCGTAAACCGCTGCAACGCTGCGCTTAAAATTGTCAACCTGACTCTTGGCAACCAGCGCAATCGCGCAGCCGCCAAACCCCGCACCGGTCATGCGGGCACCCAGGACGCCGCCTTGCTTCCACGCCGTGTGAACAAGCGTATCGAGCTCCTTGCCCGTGACTTCATAGTCATGTTCCAGCGAAACGTGCGATGCGTTCATCAAGCGGCCGAACCGGGCCAGATCATGTTCCTGCAGCGCACGTTCGGCCGCCAGCGTCCGCTGGTTTTCCCAGACCGCATGCCGGCAGCGCTTGAGCAAGTTGTCCTGCGGGAGCAGGTAGCTAAACTCATCGAACGTGCATAGGTCCAGTTCGCCCAGCGATGTGATCTCAAGCTGCTTCTGCAGATAGCGCAGGCCCTCCTCGCACTCGCCCCGGCGTTCATTGTACTTCGAATCGGACAATTCCCGTCTTTTGTTCGTGTTCATGATGACGATAACATTGTCCTGCAGGTCGAGCGGTACCAGCTCATACTTGACTGTCTCAGTGTCCAGCAGTATTGCGTGATCCTTCGCGCTCATTGCGACCGCGAACTGGTCCATGATGCCGGAGTTGACGCCGATGAAGTCGTTCTCCGTTTTTACCCCCATCTTAACCAGGTCAAGCCGGTCAACGTGCAGGTCAAACTGGTCCTGCAAAATCACCCCGACCAGCATTTCCAAGGCGGCCGAGGAAGACAGGCCGGCGCCGTCCGGAATGTTGCCGTCCACGTAAACGTTGAGGCCATGGTCAATCTCTGCCCCGTGTTCAAGCATGAAGTGCAGCATCCCCTTGGCGTAGTTGGCCCACGAGTCTTCCTTGACGTAGTGCAGGTCGTCCAGGTCAGCCTCAAGCACCCCGAGCTGGGCAAAGTTAGTCGAATAGAATTTAAACTGGCGGTCCGCCCGTGGACTGGCGGCCCCGTAGATGCCCAGCGAAATCGCACACGGAAAGACGTGGCCACCGTTATAGTCGGTGTGTTCACCAATGAGGTTGATCCTGCCCGGTGAGAAGTAGCAACCCGTTGGCTGTTCGTGGAAAATTTGGGCAAAGCCAGTTCTTACTTGTTCAGTTTGCATTTTTACTCTGTCTCTTTCTATATTTCACTAATACTACTAAAGCGATTACAGGTTAATTATACAGCTTTTAAAAAACAGAAGCAGTCTCATCTTGATATTGCGTGATTTTTGATGCAGCGTGGCCGCACACGCAGGCATCAACTTAAGTGCAACAAAAAAGACGCTACGCTAGCGTCTTTTGTTACCAAATATGGAGCAGCCGGTCCGGATGCAGCTTAGTCAGGTTAAACTGGTGAACGTGCTGCGGTCTGCTCTGGGGAAATTCTTGCACAAAATCGGCCAGGTTGATTAACCCGGTGGAATACGTCCAGACCCCCTTGACCTTCTTAATGGGGTCAAGCATCTCGTTTCTAATCGGATAAGCCGAAATCAGGAAGTGCTTGTGGTGGAACTTGAAAACAAAGTACGGCAAGCGAAATTCGTCAACAATCTCTTCCCTTGTCTTGCCAATTGTAACCACATTGCGGTAAGTGCCGTATTTTTCCGTAAAGCGGTCATTAAATGAAAAGTAAAAATTTGAAATGTGAACGTGGGGAAAATCCTCTTCTGGCACCTTGTCCGGAACCGCAAACACATGGGTGAAGTGGTCCAGGTTGCTTTCCCGCTGGGACAGCGCCCGGTTCAACTGGTTGGGATTAATAATATGCGCCCACTCGGGCAGCTGCATGTTATCCCGGTAAGACAAGTACATCTCCCTTATTACATTGGGCTTGACCCAATCATACTGCTTCCGCACCTCATTGCGGTTCAACAGGTTTTGCAATGATTTGTGATACATTAAGTCAACGACAAACAACTCATAACGATAGCGCTCGACCCACGGTTGGTAATGCTCAATGTTCTCTGTGAAAACGTGCGTGCTATCTACAATGACCGTTTCGCCGCGTTTCATCTTTTCTTCAACGAGATAGTCTACCCAGTGCTCCGTCTGCTCATTTGCATACCGCGGAATGACTTGGTGTAAGCAATCGGTATCTTCTTCATAATAATAGGTTAAATTAGCCAGCAGCAATCTAATCTGATCACGACTAATCGCATATGGCTGTAAGTGATGACGAGCAATGAAAGAAGATTTACCGGAGCCGGGTGCGCCTCGCAATAAAAATATTTTACGCATGCCTTTACTCCAAACTAAGAATGTAAAATTAAATTGATATCGTATTAAATTTTAACACATATCTGGATAATTCCTTAGTTAGAATTAACAGACTGCCAAAAATCAACGTAAAATTTTCTTATTAATAATTTGCAGATGCGCATCAAACGTATAAACAATCGGCTCTGCATTGGACACTTCCAGTTTGACAACATCGCGGTCAGAAATTTGTTCCAGCTTTTTGATTAGGGCGCGCAGGCTCGAACCGTGGGCAACAAGCAGCTGATCTTCGCCGCGCAATAGCCGGCTGGCCACCTGCTCCTGGTAATAGGGCAGCAGGCGCTGCTGCGTCTGAAAGAGGCTCTCGGCCCGGGGCAAAGAGCGGATATCACAGTTAGCGTAGCACCTGCTCCTTGGTGCTTGGCCCTGCGGCGGAACCGCATAAAACCCGCGCCGCCACCGCAGCACCTGGTCTTCACCATAGATGGAGCGGGACACATTCTTGTCAAGACCGCGCAGCGCACCGTAATGGCGTTCATTCAGGCGCCAGGTCTTGGTGATGGGCACGTACAGGAAGTTGCAGACGTTGGCAACGATATTGGCCGTCACAATTGCGCGCCTTAAGACGGAAGTGTGAATATGGGTGGGCGCAAAGTCTGTTATTTGCCTAATCAGCACACCGGCTGCCCGTGCTTGTCTTTGGCCCTTGGCGGTCAGGGGAACATCATTCCAGCCCGTGTACACGTTGCTATGATTAGCAGTACTCTCGCCGTGCCTGAGCAATACCAACTTAGCCATTTTTTACTGCATCCAGTGCATAAGCAGAAGCACAATTCCGCCAATAGTGAAAATAACGCCTAAAATCATAAACGCTTTAGCACCACGCCCACCATTTTGCCGGCGGCGGTTATACGCATAGGCCATGTCATACAGGCCCACAATTAAGACGATAATCGCAGTATAAATATTGACTTCCAAACTCATTTTAATACCTCACTCCCCGTGGTCCCGATCTGAAACAATCATCTCGTCATTTTTTCCACGGTCACATTCCGCCTGAAAATTAATGTGGTTAATCCCCAGTACCTGCAACTTTTGGCTGATGGCCTGCGTCAGTTTTTCAAACTCGCTCGCCTTCAAATCCCGCTTAACGTTGACGTGCGCATCCAGCATGACGTAACGGTCGCTATAACGCCACACGTGCACGTGATGAATATTCTTAATTGCGGGAAAGGACAGCACTATCCGGTTGACCTGGTCCAGGTCAATATCAGGATTTGATTCCATCAGCACGTTGGCCGCCTTCATGGTCAAGGACCAGGCCTCGCGGAAGACAAAGACCGACACCAATAGCGTCATCACGGGGTCAAGCCACGCAACGTGCCAATAGTAAATAAAAATGGCGCCGACCACAACCGCCACGCTGGATAGGGCATCGCTCAACATGTGGATAAAGGTTGAGCGCACATTCAGGTTTTCCTGCCCGTCTTGGTGCATAACCACCATTGAGATTACGTTGGCGAGCAAGCCAATAATCGAAACGACCAGCATGATGCCGCCACTGATCACACTTGGTTGCCAAAACCGTTCGATTGCCTCAATAAACAGCACAACACTGATCAGGATGAGTATTATTCCATTAGTAAAAGCCGCCAGTGTTTCCGCCCGGTCGTAGCCGAAGGTTTTGCGCCGGTTGCTCGCACGGTTGCTGATCAGCCGCGCGACAAACGAAATAATAATTGCACCAACGTCGCTCAGGTTATGGACAGCATCCGATAAGAGTGCCAAAGACCCCGAGACGAAGCCGCCAATAAATTCGGCAATGGTAATAACAACGTTAAGTGCCGTTACATAGGCATAGCGCCTGGCTGTGTGATCCTTCATTTCATCGTTCCCTTTAAATATTATTGTAACAAAAAATCCCACTTACCAAGTAGGATTCTACATGTCTTCTGCATCAACATTATAATCGACTATCTCAAAGTGCCCGTCATTATACAGAATGCCGCGGGTCACGCTCCCATTCTCGGGAAAAACAATGTCGTGCAGGCCGTCACTCTGGTTCCAGTACTTAATGCCCAGGGTCTTGATGAAGTCGCCGTGAGACACAATCAGAACCCGCTGGTCATTTTGGGTCAGGCTGCGCAGAACCGCAATTGCCCGCACCATCCGCTCATCCAGCTCTTCCTTGTTCTCGGCTAAATGGCGAGGATCGGCCTCCTTGGTGGCCTCGCGGAATTCATAGATGCCAACCCGGTTGATAATCTTGGTGACGTCCCGCTCCGGGCCAACTCCAGCAGCCTGGGCCACCCGCTCCCAGGTGTCTTCAATGTCATCGCCCTCAAAAGAGCCAAAAAAGACCTCGCGAAACTCTGGCAATTTTTTGATTTTGCCGATTTCTGAAACGCGGTTAGCGTCCTTCATCAGGTGGACCGTGTCGATTGCCCGCTTCAAGTCGGAGGAATACATGTTGTCAAAGTGAATCTGGCTAAGTGCCAGTGCCGTCTTTTTCAGATCGTTTATGCCCTTGACGGTCAGCGGCGAATCGCACCACCCCTGAACCTTGTTCAACTGGTTAAACATCGTTTCGCCGTGCCTAATTAAGTAAACTTCTGTTGCCATTTGCATTCCCCTTTCTCGTCCATATCGTTGGTAAATGATAACATATCTCACCTGTAAAATAAACATTACGGCGCCCCGCAGACGGGCGTAATTTAGGACGGTGCAACCAGACAATCAGGAACAAGCGGCGCTGATTCTGCCAGGCACAAAAAAGCCAGCCGTGGTGCTGACCCATTGAATTCACAACAATCTTAGTTTAACCGCAGACCGCGTCCTTAATTGACCGCTTGTCTGATATCCGGCCATCGTCAAGTTCATAAAAGTCATCGGCAATCGACCTGATTACCCGGTCATCGTGGCTGGCAAGCAGAATCGTCCGTCCTTCTTGGCGCAATCTAAGCATCAATTTTTCAAAAACTGCAATCGATTCTTTGTCCAAGCCGTTGGTGGGTTCGTCCAGCACCAGCAATTCCTGCTTCTCCATAAAAGCCTGGACAATTGCCAGTTTTTGCCGCATGCCGAGGGAAAACTTTTTCACCCGCTTGTCCTTAACTTCGTCCAGACCAAAGACCCTCATGGCCGCCAGAATTTCCGTGGTCCCCACCAGGTTCTTGATGGCCGCGAGGTACTGCAGGTTCTTCAGTGCCGAATAGGAACTGATGAAGCCCGGCGTCTCAATGATTGCACCGACATTGGCCACCCGCGGACTGTTCAGACCCACCCTTTGCCCCTTGAGCGTGATTGTCCCGGCGTTGACTTTGACAAGGCCCAGAATGGTGCGAAACAGCATGGTCTTGCCCGAACCGTTCGTCCCGATGAAGCCCGTAATGCTGCCCCGCTCAACGGCAAAATTGACGTCTTGCAGCACGGTTTCATTTTTAATCGTCTTAGTTACATTGCTTAATTCTAAAAAGCTCATCGCTTATCTCCTTGTTTCCTTATTTCGTTTCAATCCCCTTGTTGAGCCAGCTCAACCCAAGTCCCGTGGCCAGCAGCCAGCCGCAACTGATCAGGTCCGCTCCCCAGCACAATTGCGTTGTCAACAGCGGCAGGCATCTTGTCTTCAGTGCCAAGGCGATTAGAACAAGCGCGATGCCCGCAAGCTCGCCCAGGACTGGTTCAAGCAGTGAGCACAGCAGCAAGAATGTGGTGAAGGCGGCAAGACTCAAACACAGGCTGCAAAGCAGGTGCAGGCTGGCTGCCCAGGTCATATTGCCGCCCCCGGCAAAGGCCGTGATTACGCCCAAGAACAAAAGGTTATACACAATCGCAAAGGCAATTGTCGTCAACAGGCAATTTTGTAAAATGGTCGTCCTTTTTTCATTCCTGACCACCACCAGGGGATTGGCAGCCAGCAGCTTGTCCTGCAGCGTGGGGAGCAGGTAAAATTCGCCGCCCAGATAATACAGCAGCCAGGCGAGGTTGCCCGTAATTCCGCCCGGGCCAACAAGCGGATAGGTAGTAAAAATATTGTGCTGCAGCGTGAAGCCCTCAATATTGCAGTACTGCCAGCAGAAGAGCAGCTGAAAAAAGAGTACAACCACCTTGCCGGTCCGGTTGGACGTCAGGATTTCATTCCCGTAAACGCGCCACTTCATAAGCGTTCACCCCGGGAAAACTGCCTGCTGCTGAGACCCCAAAAGACCAGCATGAGCCCCCACATGACGAGCGTCTGCAGGATAAGCCGGCGCACATCGCCCTGAAGCAGAAAGTCGCTGTTGATCAGGGCACTGAGTATTTTATTACGGATCAGCGTGGTGGTCAGCAGAACGACTAGTGCATAGACAAGGCCGTTCACAAAAAGATAATTCAGCATGGGCGCCAGCAGGTAAATCAGCAGGATAAGGCTCTGAAAGAAGAGAAGGTTCTCAAAGGCAACTGCCACGGTTAAAACGAGGGGCAGCCAGTAGATTTGGCTAATTGCCGGCTCCGCTAGCAGGAAGCCCTCAAGGACTGCGGCGGAAAGCACGCTGGTCCACAGGCTGCTGAGCAGCAGCCAGCCAATCACCGTCTTGAGCCAGTCTTCTTTTTGTCGCAGCCGAATCTGTTCCAAACTGCTGGGCAGCGGCTGGGCCACGGCAATAAACAGAACGTTAATGAAGGCAATCAGCGAGTAAAAGGAATTGGGCATTAGCAACTGATAGACCGCCGCCCTCTTGCCGAGTCCGCGGGCCAGTCCGGCCAGTGCGTAGAAAGCAACCAGCAATCCCAGTGCAACGAAGCTAATTAGCACAAGCCGGCGTGCATGTGCCTTTAACAAGCGCCTAATTGAAGACATCTTGCTTAACCTGCTTCCACGTTATCAGGGTGATTGCACCGACAATGACCACGAAGTAGCCCAGCAATATGTATATATTATAAAAATAATAATTGCTTGAGTTAGGTGAAAGAAGTGAGTTGAGTGAAGCCTCGACCTCACCAGTCAATCCGCCGAGCAAAACCGTTAAAAACACAAAGACAAAGGCGGTTACAATCTCAATGCCTTTATGAACATCGAAGTATGAAGTGGCTAAGCCCATCAGACCGAATAAGCCACTGAAAACGAAGACAATCACCATTGTGCACAACCAGAACAACAGGATGTGGTGCATGAACAAGTTGTAGCCCCAGCCACTTGGATCAATAATTTGAATATCACGACTTTGGGGAAGATTGGCGATATGATAGTTTAAAAAGAAGTATCCCGCCTCCAGCAGAAGGGGCAAAATGCCCACAAGTCCACCGACCACAAAGGAACTTGCACTAGTTGCCAAAAGATACCGTCTTTTACTTGTTCGGATCAGCAGCCCATCTAGTCGGTGGTTGAGCTTATCCTCTTGGAAAGTAGAGCTGGCGGCTAGACCGCACATTAATGGCAGCAAAAAATAATACATCGTCGAACCTACCCCGGTGAAGTCAAAGCCTGTTAGATGCAAGAAGGCATTGTTTACTACGCGGGTGGCATTCATCTGGTTGATGGTTTTGGCCTGCAGAAGAATAACCGTAAGGCCGATTGCCAGCGCCAGCCAGGTCTGCCAGCGCAGACACATTCTCTGTACCTGTTTTTTAAAAAGCATAATTGATTCCTAGTAATATTAAAAAAGAAAAATACCCAGATAAAGGACATTTTCCTTTTCATTGATAATATAGTTTAGATAGAATCTGGACTCCATTTACCACCTGCATGCACGGTGACAATCTCTAATCCAGCAGTTTTGACACCTAATTTAATGTTTGTTTTGCCATACATTTCATAAGCTCTATTGTATATTTTTGCACTCTGACCCTGCTTTAAGATATACTCACTTGTGTTGATATTTCCACCATTCGCTCTTTCAGTCCAGACTGCAATTTTTCCTTTACCAATGGCAGTTGCTTTTGCATAACTTCTGCTTTTATCCTTCTTCATTCTGCTATTAGTATACATATTTCCCTGCAACCTTGGTAAATTAAAATCCCAGTTACTATCTGTGTGATTGTTTCTCAACAATTCTGAAGTATCTTCTTCTAAGTTACCAGTATCTTCGTTTTCATCAGCTAATACTAAGCCCGAAGATCCTATTGACAGCATTACACCAGCTAAAGCCGATAATATAAATCTCTTTTTCATGATATGCTCTCCCATAACTACTTCTAATTCAGAGTATAGATTATAAATTTGATCAAAATCTCGTAATCTACTTCTCTTACACATTAATAATGAATGCAAAAATTTAGGATCCCTCTACTTTCATTCATTATGGACAGTTTATCATCGCAAACCACAATAAAAATAATATGTTCACTATAGTGAACATATTATTTATTTTTTCCGTAATAATAGTATCATTACAGTAGCTAGACTACTGAATCTGATATATCTGCTTTATTTGCAAAAAAATCTTTTTTGCAATTGTCCTAAAGTGGTTCATACCGAGGTAGTCTAACAGCGAAAAGTAATTGTTAACAATTTGCGTCTCATCTTTTGTATCAATGTAATGCAGCAATTCAAGGGCAAACTTTAAGCGCAGTCTTTCGAAGAAAAACTCATCTTTAATCTTGATTGCATCAATTAGGGGAAGGAGTCTTTGCGCATTCTGATAATCGTCATAGATCAAGGCAAAGGCCGCATTAAGGATGGTCATAAGAGCCGCGCGCTGCCACTTTTCATCGCTTTTATCCTGTTTGTCAATGAACTTAGCAATCAGCATTTTAGTAAACGCGACTACCTTTCGCCCCGGCAGGAGAGACAACGTGTTGCCAAAAATGAATATGTCTTCGTAGTACCACTCATTAGTATTCGACAATATTTCTTCGAGGTGCTCAACGTCACCGGGCAAAAATAAATTTTCCTCCGTGTCGGCCTTCAAGAATTGGCACGCAATCGCCGCACTCAACAGAAGATTTCTGCTGTATGGATTGCTTCTGCTTTGTGTGAGGTACTTAACCGCAATTTTCTTCAGCTTTCGGTCGTCATTATTAATATAAGCGGCATTGATAGCGTCAATATTCGTGTCATTGCCTATTGTATCGTCAACCAGTTCTGTCACTTTGATATTCATTCTTTTTAGCATCGCGACAACCTTGCCAAAGGGCATGTTGCCTTGACCCTTCTCCCAGTAATAAAGCGCCGTTTTGGATGCAACACCGCTCGCAGCAAAATCTAGGCTGTAATTTTTCCCTTCCCTTAATCGTTTAAATCTTTTACCGTATATTTTATCGTGCATGGAGGTACCCCAAATGAAAAAAATATTTATCTATTCTGTTATCGCAATCATTTTTGAAGGTGCTATGGTAACAATTCCCAGGTCGCTTGATCTGCTCAACAACATAATTGCCTGACCGTATCAACTGCAGTTTAACATTGTTGCAGTAAGCGCTGTCAAGCTTTTTTAAACAAAATAGCTTCTAGAGCGTATATGCGTCCTAGAAGCTATTATTTTTTGCAAATGCCATTATTACAACAAGCTTTTTATTCCTGGGCTAATTCCGCTTGTTTCAGTGCAACCCGTTCAGAAATCTTGATGAACGGAACGTAGAACAGCGTGCACACGATAAGAATGATGATCTGCACCAAGACGACCTTCCAATCGCCGGCACTAGCCAGGACGCCGCTTAAAATTGGCGGCGTCGTCCAGGGCACGAGCACACTCAGTGGCTTAACAAAACCGCTGGCCGTTGCGAAATAGCCGATCAGTGATCCAATCACCGGGCTCAAAACGAACGGGATAATCATCGGAACGTTGAAGACGATTGGGAAGCCAAAGATGATGGGCTCGTTAATCTCAAAAAGCCCCGGAACTGTTGCCAGTTTGACAACATCCCTGTACGGTTGATAACGCGAAACGAGCAGCCCCGCAATGATCAAAGCCAGGGTTAACCCCGTACCGCCCATCTGCGCATAAACGGTCACGAAGTCCGTATTGATGATATGCGTGGGCTGCTGACCCGATATTGCCTGGGCCATATTTTCAATCATTCCCACTAAGAGCACGGGGTCAAGAAAGGTGCCGTTGATGACTGTTTGGTGAGCGCCCAGCGTATATAAAAAGTTGCCGAGAGAATAAATAATTAAAAAGCCGGGTAGTGATGTGCCGATTGCCAGTAACGGTTGCTGAACAAAACACGACAGTAAAAAAATAACATCAAAATCAAAGTAAAAGCAGGTAGCTGCAACAAGGCCAAAAATGCTCAAAGCCAGCAGCACCGGGACTAAGGCCGCAAGATCCGCAAGAGCTGCTGGTGGTACTTGAGTCTTAGGGTTAACTGCCGGTTGCATTAATCGGGCTATTCTCATGTGAATTTCTGCTGCAATTAGGCCAATAATGAGCCCCGCAATGACTCCACTCGGGCCTACCTGTTCGAACAAACCAGGCTTTGTGCTAATAGCCGGGTAAGTGCGACTAGCAAACAGCATGATAAATAGTGCTGCACTTGCCGTCAATGCCACCGCAAGTGGATTGGCAAAAGCCTTATTTTGGGCTAAATGATACGCAGCCAGCGGTGCAATCAATATGCCAGCAACATTAATTGTCCCCTTGCAGAGGGCAAGTGCCCAAACGTGAAGCTGGGCTAAAGCTGCACCCTGTAAAATTGTGCTCAAAGCAGCAATAAGCAAAACGGCTAGCCCCGCGACTAGCAAAAAAGGCATCAACGCCGTAAAGGCTGCACGCATTGACCGCAAATGAACCTGGTTGCCAATTTTTACCAACTCTTTTGCATGCTTGTCTGACAAGCGGTGCAGCTTCAATTCCCCCGGGCTGTTTGTAGAACCATTCATCTTAAGTTTCTCCTCGCTGCTACGCCAAATCTTGGCCATCAGAGTGGATAACCTTTTTCAGCCAGTAATAGCTCTTCTTGGGCACCCGCCTCATATCACGCAGATCATGGTTGGTGCGATTCACGTACACCACGCCGTAGCGCTTTTCCATGTTCCCCTGCGAGCTCATAATATCGATCAGTCCCCAGCCTAAATAACCCAGAACTTCGACCCCATCCTGCCTTATTGCATCCTGCATCGCCTTGATGTGCTCCCTGTGGTAATCGATCCGATAATCATCCGCAATTGGGTGCTGACCATCCCAGCTTTCCCGCACGCCTATTCCGTTTTCAATTGGAAAAACCGGCAGATGGTAACGGTGGTAAATCTTGTTCAGAACATCCCTGAACCCCAAAGCATCAATCTGCCAGCCCCACTCCGTGGACTTTAGAAACGGATTGTCCTCCTTGCCAAAATCCAGGTATAAATTTGGCGCCGTACCAGCAGGGACGCGGCTTGCATCAATCGTACTGGAAGCATAGTAACTAAAACTCAAAAAGTCGCTTCTTAGTGCCGCAATTTCTGCTAGCTCCGCTTTCGTATGCGCAACCTTTATCTGCTTATTGCGCACAAAGGCTTTGACCATGGCGGAATATTTCCCGTACGCAAAGGCATCAAGCAGGTTATAATTCAAAAATTCAGCAATTTGGTGCGCGGCAAAAACATCTGCGGGGTTTGCCGTTGCCGGGTAAACCTGGCTGTAAGCCAGCATTCCGCCTACTTTAGCGGTGGTTGTGGCATGGAGATAATTGGCAACGGCCGCATGACAATACATCACGTTGTGGGCAATCTGGCATAAGACGGTCAATGAGTGGTCGCCCTTTACATAACCCGCAATCTTAAAGGCCTCTGAGGTATGGTAAAGGTTCTGCTCGTTAAAGGTAATCCAATACTTGACGCGGTCCTTGAAATGATCAACCACCACCTTGCCAAAACGGATAAAGGCCGCACAAACTTTCTTGCTGCTAAAACCGTTATATTCTTCTGCCAGATGCAAAGGCATATCAAAATGATAAAGGCAGATCATCGGTTCAATGTTGCGCGCAAGCAGGGCATCGACTAGTCTGTCATAATAACGCAAGCCCTCCTCGTTAACCTCACCGTCACCATTTTTCATTATCCGTGACCACGAAACCTGGAACCGGTACATGTTCATGCCCAAGTCTTGCATGTAGTCAAAATCCTCCTCAAAGTGGTGGTAGTTGTCGTTTGCAACGTGCCAATCGCTGGCATCGTTAGCAGCCTTTTTTACGTCATAAACCGATAGGCTCTTGCCGCCCTCGTTCCAGCCGCCTTCCGTTTGCATGCTTGAGGTCGAATTGCCCCAGAAAAATTTATTCATTTTATCTCATCCTTGTGTATTAAGTTTCTAATCGACGCATACTTGCTTTATGCAGTAAAAGAAGCGCAACAGTAGCAGTGAACACCGTTGCGCTTCTTGCGTATTCAACTATTTTGGCCTACTGCCTAGCTCAATGCCCGCAGTGCATTTTTGGCCAAGGCAAAGTTGCCAACGGTTGCCGAACCATTATCCGCAATTGCCGGCATTGTAATATAAGCGGTCAATTCCGGCACCTTTACGTACCCGCTCAGCAGATTTGCAAAATCTTGTCTGACCTTTTGCAAGAACGCTTCGCTGGTCACGCCGCCACCAAAAACAATTTTATCCGGTCTGAGAATCAAAGTGGCTTGCAGAGCCGCCTGGGCCACGTAATAACTCATAATATCCCAAACGTGGTCGGTTAGCGGCACTTCAGGTCCCGGACGCCCCACGCGTGCTTCAAAAGTTGGTCCGGACACCAACCCTTCCAAGCAATCACCGTGAAAAGGACAAATGCCCCTAAAATCGCCGTCATCTGGGTGACGCTTGACTAGTACGTGACCCATCTCGGGGTGCCCCAGTGAACCCACCAGCTTGCCATCAATAATGGCACCGCCGCCAACGCCTGTTCCAATGGTGTAGTAGACGAGCGTATCGACGTCTTCGTTTGACAGCCGTGACATCACGTACTCGCCGTATGCGGATCCGTTGACGTCGGTCGTAAAAAAGAGCGGCACGTTAATCCTTCTTTTGATCATCCCGACTATGTCCGTGTTTTGCCAGCCCTTCTTGGGCGTGGTTGTAATATAGCCGTAATTAGGCGCGGTCTTCCTAATCTCAATCGGACCAAATGATGCAATCCCGAGCGCATCAATCCGGTACTTTTGAAAGTACGCCGTAACTTTGGCCAGTGTCTCTTGGGGCGTGGTTGTCGGTATTATTACCCGGCTCTTCACCTGGTAGTTTTCATTGCTAACAGCACAGACGAATTTCGTGCCGCCCGCTTCAATAGATCCCAGTTGCATTCTTTTTCCTTCCTAATAACTCGTTTTAATCAACATGCTGATTGCCTGTTTAACTTCACCTGGCGAAGTACTTTTGTCAATGATTTTTCTGAAGGTTGAATTGGTCTGCAGGTCAACGATAAAATCAAACAATTTTTGAATGCTTAAGTAATCCTGACGCGCAATCGCCAGTAAAAAAACGTACTTAACTTCGTTTTTTTCATCCCATTGGATTGGTCTGTTCAACCGTGCAAAAGATACTTTTGACTTTTTCGTTGCATACCCTAAAGAGTGGGGGATGGCAATTTTGCCCCCAATTGCCGTGGAATACATTTTTTCACGCTCATAAACTTTCGCCATATAATCCTCGTTGACAACATTTTCAGCCTCCAAATTTTTGATCAGCCTGTTCAAAAGCTCATTCTTCGTCATCTTTTGATCCAACAAGTAGATATTTGCCTCATCAAACAGCTTATCAATCATCCTATAGGGATTGTTGAGGGATTTTAAATAATCAGACAACTGAATAATATCATTATGAAAATTGGCAAGATCGATTTGAATTACCGGAACAGCAGAATCAACAATGGGAACCATCGAAATCAGGAAATCGTTGCCCGCTACCTTGCCTTCCAGATACTCGTTGTAGGTATAAGTGCCCGTAATATCCAAAAAGGAACTAAACTGAGACTGCAGCTTGGCACGCACAAGTGCAGCTGTGGATACCCCTGTGCCACATATTAACGCAACCTTTTTCTTAGAAGTAAGCGTGTCTTGGCGTTCAATCGCGGCGCCGACGTGAAGCGTAATAAACGATAATTCATCATCGTTCAGCTTCAAGCTGAGCATGTGCTCCAGGATTGGGGCCGCATAGGCGGTGATTTCATACGCATACGGAAAGGTCGACAGTATAACCGTCAACAACGGATTTTTCCTGTGCCCGTTCACGGTTTTTATTTTCACCAGGTTGTCCAGGTGCTGGGTCAAATTGATCCGCAACTCCTGATCGTCTAACAAGTCCACCGCAAACTCCTTCTTGATGTTCTGCAAAAAAATAGCTACGGCGTTGGAAATGTCCTTCTTGATGACAACCTTGTTGTCTGACGTCATGCCTTCAGGATAATTCATCGCAAAGTGATAAACCAGGTCATCTTGTTCATGATTATTTAATACAACGTCAAATTCACGCTCGATTTTTTGAATTAACAACGTAATTGAATCAAAAACCGCTTGGTTGATTTTGATTACGCTGCCAGTGTCCAAGTGGTGTCCAAGCTTAATTCGTGAAATTGTCAGGGCAGCGTGCAAAATGATGTTTTTAATATTAATGTCAGCCAGTCGGTAGCTGTAGTGCCGCAGAAAGCCGTGAATAATACGCTTGAGCTTATTGAGGTCAACATTGGCAAAAATGGCCCTTTCTTGTTCGGTAAAGTCAATAATGTAGGCGTTGGTCTTTTTATTGATCAGCTTTGAAATGATGAAATTTCGTTTGGCTGATTCGGACCCCATGACAGAATAATCATCACCATTTTTTACTACTTTTAAGCCCAGTTCGCCAAATTCTTTTTTGATTGTCACCAGGTAGGTAAAAAAGGTGTTGTCACTTATATAAAGCTTCTCCGTAAGGTCAGCAAGACTCACCTTATTGTTGACCAACAAGTACTGTTCCACCTTCATGATGCGCTCACCGGAACTGGTGGCGGGCAGGTCGCTTTTGACTATCTGGCTTAACTTCTGGCGCGTTTCTTCCGTAAGATTTGCAAGGTAGAAGCCAGACCCACGTTTATTTTTGATTTCCACGTTAAAATCACGCAGCTCGCCATTTAATTCTTGAATGTCAGACCTGATTGTCCTCGTGCTCACATTGCACTTTTGCGCCAAAAAAGAAGCGGAAACAAAGTTATTAGCAGACTTATTTAATAAAAACATTAGTATATCACCCAACCGTTTATAAGAAAGTTTCATCTAATCACTTTGATCCTTTTAATTAGTCCGCCACCAGATTTTATATGTGCCTAATCACAGTGAGCATATCGTATGGCTTGATTTTAAAGTTCTGGTCGCACGTTTCTTCGAGCCCGTTAACCTGGGTATATCCTTCATCTTTAAGGTAGGAGACGTCCTTCTCCTTGTCAGTCATGTTGGATAAACGCAGGACCAAGCAGTCTTTAATTGTATATGCGGGGTACAGGGCGGATATTTCAACCTCATTGTTAATCTTTAGCCATGATTCACCCGGCTTAAGCTTAGGCAGCGATGATGAGAACTCAATGTCCCACAGCTTGTTATCCAGCCGATTGACAAACAGATTGTACTTTTGCATCTGGTAGCTGATCGATGGGGCATACCAATTCGACAATACGTGCGCAATATTGCCTTCATCGAGCTCCGTGCCGCTTGGCGCGTACAAGCCAAACTCAAACTCATTCTCACCCAGCTCCTGCGCCATCGGTGTCGGCATCATCACGTGGCCCACCGATGTTGTATCCCCGGATGCCCTTCCCGGACGCCACAACAAGTCGGACTTGCCCAGCTGACCGGTTGTCGACATGAGCGTGATGAAGAGTTCATCCTTGTCTTGTTCATATTCCTTCTGCCCCGTTCCGAAGAAATACAGCCCCCTGGTCGAATCATGCAGACCAACGCAGCGGTCAAAAATATAAATATTCACCGGCTTTTCTACAAATTCATCATTCCAATCCAGGGCAATCGCCTCGTTGCGGGTCTGCCTAAAGCCGCCCTGAATTTGTGCGTGCGCATATTCGGCACTGATGCCCGTTTTCATCCGCAGTCTTAGCCGATGCGATAAAGCCTGGTTATCTATCTTCAGTTTGGCTGCGACCACTTGAGAATTTGCACTCAGACCTAAAACCAACTGATACTTCACATCAACCAGTTGCCGGTCTTTTTCGTCTAGACGGTCCTTCAGAGAATAAGGCAATTGCCAGACGCCCGTCAGGGTTAACCGCTCAATTCCACCCGCACTAGTTTTTTCAAGCCTGCCGTTCCACGGGAGCCTGACTTCTGCATCCCCCCTTAATGGTGAAAAGTCATAGGTATCGCCATCGTTAGCCTGATCATAGAGACTGATAACATCGGCAAACGTCTTGCCGGGGGTAATTAAATCGAATTGGTTATCAGCAAAAACAACTTGAATCTTGTCATTAGCGATAGCGTTTCCCGCGGCCGGCTTTAATTTAGCAACCGGTTTGGCGCTATCCTCAAAGTGAACAACCTGGTAGCCCAGTCCCGCCATTTTTACGGCCAAGCTTACCTTTAGCTTGAAGTAGCCCGGCTCATCCTTAAACTCATATCCGTTCGGGGTTAACTGCATGATGTGCGGACGGGCCTTAGTCTCTTCTTGGGAAATTATTACAGCCCGGTACTCGGCGGGAAACTCAACCTGGTCAGTCCGACTAATGATTTCAACTATTTTGCGCCCGTTAAATTCATACGGATCCGTGTTAAAGACGATCACATCATGATCAGTCAGAGCCAGTCGCTGTGCCAAACGCTTTTTGACGTAGTTTTCTACACCTTCTGCTATTTCAAACGCCTGTTTGAAGCGGTTGTTCATGTCGACCGCCACGTTGTCGGTCACGCTGCCACCCAGTGTGTCATGCGGCTGCAATTTAAATAGCAATTTCCACAGCTTAATGGCTATGCCGTTAGAAATAGGTATTTGTGCAAATTTTGCAATCACCATCAGGGGTTCCAGCCGTCTGGTAATCATTTGTTCCAATTTAAAATTATTACGCTTATTGCGCGCTCTGACCGAAGCAATCGTTCTGTGAACCCGCGAGTACGTTGGGTACCTTAACTCGCCTTGATATTCAGGCAGCTTGCGTGCGCGTAACTTTGCCATGAACTCTGGGTAAGTGCTTATTACCACTTCATGTTTTGAGTACTCATTAACCTTTTTTAATGTTTTAGAAAGGTCATGGATGATATTCATCTGGTCAATTCCCGAGGGAATTAAGACTTCGGCGTTATCACCGTTTAGGGCCTCGAAGTCAATGCCCTTGTCCAGCCTGTTTTTGACAAAGTCCTGCAGGTTGCGCTTAGATTCGAGGTCAATCTGCCCCGTATAGTAGCCCAGTGGGAAGTTGGCCGCAAAAACAGCCTTTCCGCCCAGTGCCTTCCACTTGAAGTAGACCGAGTTGGTCTGGCGCTTGAAGTTAGTGCCACGCCATGATAAGAAATCATGGATATTCACTTGATCCAATATCATTGGCAAGTTGGCGTTGAAGCCGAAGGTGTCCGGCAGGTAGCCGAGCATCATTGGCTCACCGAAGTTTTCCTTAGCATCCAAAATTCCGATAACCAAATTACGCAAGAGCGATTCGGCATTGGGAATCAGCGCATCGGTTTGGGTATACCAGGGACCAATGAAAAGCTGTTTGCGGTTAACCAATTTCCGAATTCTTGCCTGGGCTTCCGGGTGTATTTCAACGTAATCGTCAACAATTGACATCTGTCCGTCTAACGTGAAGTTTGCTTCCGGATGTTCTTCAAGTTCATCAAGCACTTGGGTAAATAGTTGATCGCTTAACACTTGGGCATCTTGAGTCGTAAAATACCATTCTCGATCCCAGTGCGTATGATTGACAAAATATGCTTTAACCATGATTTCTCCTAAAATTCAAAGTAAACTGTTAAAAATTTAGCGTGCGTAACCTCTGGAAGAGTCACCGTTAAGTTCTTAACTTCTAATCGTTTGATACAATTTCCATTTAAGTCGTCTAATTCCACCAGCTTTGGCTTTTGGCCAAACGTAATTTCATCACTAACGGGGATGAATTTGGGGTTATACAACCGCACGTTATGACCAGGACGGTTTTGACTTTTTTCAACCGTGCTGATCGTCAAGTTGCCAGCAGTCTTAAAAAGGCTAAACGCTTCATTATATGAACGCGCAACTGGGTTAAACGGGAAGGTCAGCCGGCCATTTAGAAACTCCGCGTATTCATATATTTGAATGGGCGTCGCTAATTCTTTCACCTCATTAGCTATCTCCGTGTGGTCGTAATCCGCTTGCCCGGTGAGCAGTGCGCATTCAAAAGACAATTTTTGCATCAGCTGCGCCTTCGGAGTCGCAACGGTGTCATCACCGGAAGCTCTTCCCGGCCGATACAGCAGATCCTTTTTGCCTAGCATGCCGTAAGTCCTGAACAGGGTCAAACGAATGGTTGAGTGGTTTTCGCCAATGTTCTCATATTCCCTGACGCCCAGTGGTGCAACCGCCATACACCTGAATTTGTCAGACATTGCAACAAAACTCTGCATCGTATTGATTGCAATCGGTTTTTCCTGCCATTGGTGCGGATCTTTTTCCCATTGTGCCAGTTCTTTTTCCTTAACAAGCGGGCGCTTGATTGAACCAAACTGAATATCTGCAATGCTCTCTTCGCTGACAATCTGGCTGTCAAAATCAATGCATAAGCGGTGACTTTTTACCCTGGTATTGTCAACGTTGACTTTAAGCGCAATGGCTTTAGATAATTTGTCCAAAGTAACAACCAACCTGACCGGCATGCGGGCATCGGCAGTTTTGGCTGCGCGCTTGGTCAAGTCGCTTGGCACCCTAAACTCAAAATCAATCACCAATTTTTCCTGGAGCTTACCCCGGATAACCTGAACGCGGTGCTCCTGGTCTGTGGAATAAATAACCATGTCCTTCTTAGCCGGTGAATAATTGTAGGAGTCGCCCCCATCACCATTTTCTTCTAAAACAGCCTGATTCTGATATAAATAACCATTCTGTTTATCCAAGATGTTTAGGCTCGCATCATCATTAACCGAAATGCGGTAGAACTTGTTTTCGATCGTGTTTCCGGTCGCCAATTCTGCCAGCTTAGCGGGTACATCATGCGCGGGCAATAAGTACAGCTGCTTGAAGCCAAATGCGGGCACGCGGGCCAGTTCAACGTTCACCTTGATCTGGTAGACCTTGTCGGGACGATAGATTGCTTGCCCCGGATCCAGCTGAATAGTCGCGCCGGTTAGTCTTTCCGTTACGTCCTTAATTTCAGTGATTTCGTACGCCACGTTAGTGCCATCTTCATCAACCAACTTAAAGTGCCGACTAGGTGAATAGATTGTTTGCTTGACCACTTCATTTCTTTCAAGCGGCAGCGTGTTGAATACGGTAAGCGTAATTGGATGACCATTGTTTTTAACTTTGGTCGAAATCTGACGCAAGGTAACATCGGTCAAACTGGTGGCAATGTCGTGCACTTCTTTATAGCGCCGTTCAATGTCATCGTTAACTGCATCCGCCACGCAGTTGCCCATTGAATCATGTGCTGCATTCTCAAGCATATTTTTCCAAATATCCTTCACGGCTTGTTGAGGATAATCTAGGCCAAAAAAGCTGCCCAAAGCCAAAACTGGTTCCATGACATTGCTAAGGTAGTACTGCAGCTTGGTGTTTTGCTTTTTCAGGTCGGCACGCGAAGAATAGATTGACTTGTGGACGCGCATGTCCTTGCCTGAATCCTGTTCTCCCTCCACGCGCGTCAACTCAGGCTTGGCCCGCTTGACTGCATCGATGTATTTTGGCAATGATGATATTTCAAAAGTGAATCTATCCTTATTGTCCCTGTTTAACTTGGCAATGAATTCTGGCAAGTCAAACCGGATGGGCGCCATATCTGAGCCATTCGGAAACAAAATATTGGCAGTCGTAGCTTGGTCGACAATTGTCTTGAACGGCTCTTCTTGCATTAGCGTCCTGAGTTTTGTTTCATCAATCACTCCGCCCACGAAGTAGCCGCAGGCCATCCGAAACACGTTGACTTCAGACCCATCTTCGCCTTGCCAAACAAATTCAGACTTTTTGGTATCGGCAAGTGAAAAGCCGCGGTACAGCACCGCATCATTAATGCCAAAACTTTGGTAGATTTGGGGCATACTGGATTCCTGGCCGAAGGAATCCGGCACGTAAGCGATGTTCATGTATCCGCCCAATTTTTTGCTGTCTTCCATCCCAATCTGAAGATTTTTGATGATGCTCTCGCCGGAAACAACGAACTGGTCGGTTTGGGTATACCAGGGCCCCAGCAGCAGCTTTTGTGCTTTAACTAAGCTTTTTACCCGCTCCGTGTCCTGCGGCCGCCACTTCAAGTAATCGGTAATTAAGGACGATTGCCCGTCTAAAAGAAAAAACTGATAGTCATCGCCCTTTTCCAAGCAGTCGATTACATCTTTGATATCTTTTAAAAGGTAAACCTTTGCCTTAGACGACGTGAAGAACCATTCCCTGTCCCAATGCGTATGGGGTACAACATGTACTCGTTTAACCATTTTTTCTCCTAAGTTTTCTTCTAAAGTAAAAAACTATAGCCGGAAATTTTAAGTTTTCTTTCTAAACTATAGTTTTTTAGTTACGTATTATTGAATGTTTATTTCGATATCATCATCACTTAATGACTCTTCACCGGTTGAACTTTCATCGTTAAAGTTGGCAATTAACGGAGCAGCAACTGCAATGAAGACTGCACAAACAAAAATACCAGCAAGATAGGCAAAGATATTATCGGCGGTCAAAATACCTGGCAACCCACCCAAAGGCGGAATGTGTGACTTTACGCCTAAGAAAGCGCCTGTGGCTGATCCTAACGCACCACCAATAACATTCACAATAATCAACTGGGGTGCCTTCATCATGAATGGAATCGCCCCTTCGGTAATGCCAAAGGTCCCCATGATTAAGTTGTTGTGGCCCATTTCAAGCAATTCGGCTGAAAAACGTTTCTTTGGCCAAATAAAACTCATGAGTGCGTAACCCATCGGAATCGCACAGATTGCAATGTTGGTGTATAGACACGGCTGGTACACGCCTTCCAGGAAGAAGAAGTTCCCGACGCCCCAAGCGGCCTTATTAACTGGTCCACCGAGGTCGACACCGATCATTCCACCCATAATGGCAGCAAGCAGAACCGCATTGGTCTTTTGGTTAACCATGAACTTAACCCATGAGGTTAGCCCCGTGTTGATCCAGGCTAGTGGCGGCGTCAAAATCACGCCGACAAAAACTGCAACTGAACCGACCGTCAGCAGCGGCATAATTATTAACTCAATAGCAGAATTCCATTTATCGGGAACCTTGATCTTTCTGCACCAGCGAGCAACGTAACCAGCAATTAAGCCCGCAACGATTGCGCCGATAAAGCCCAATTGGTTATTAGTAGCAAGCTGCCCACCGATAAAGCCGGCGCCTAATGCGGGTTTATCCCCGAGGGCATAAGCAATATAACCACCAATGACAAGGTTAACCAGGCCGATGCCAATCCAACCAACGGAATTGACCTGATACAGCATATGGAAAAAGCCCGTTGACTTAGCAAATTTGGATAAGTCGCCGTAGCCGAAGCACATCCCGATCAGCTGTGGAACACCGACAACGAGGGCACCACCAATAACGGTTGGAATCATGTAAGAGATCCCGCTCATTATGGCTCCTTCCCATTCCTTCAAAAGCTTTTTCATTTTAGTCCTCCTTCTTGACTGCGGCTGCACACTTCTTCAACACGGCCTTCGGTGCCTTGATGCAGGTATTGATGTCGACCCTAATTACAGGCTTGTTGGCGAACCTCTCCATGCTCGTGATTTTTTGGTCCGAGGCAATCAACACAAAGTCAGCGGCATCTGCTTCCTCCTGGGTAATGGCATTGACTGGTCCCATCATCCCCTGTTGTTCCATTTTGACATTCCAGTTCAATTCTTTGCCCGCTTTTTCTAATGCCTTCGCTGCCATTGGCGTGTGTGCTAGTCCGGCAGGACAAGCGGAAATTCCGACTACGTTCATAATTGTTATTCTCCAATCTTTTCATTAATAAAATCAGCAATGTCTTCCTTTGCAGTTAGACCTCTGAGCTTCACTTTAAAATCATCTTCAAGTAAGGCTGTTGACAGGTTAGCCAGCATCTTCAAGTGGTCGTTGCCAGCATTTTCAGGTGGAACCATCAGCGAGAACACGTCCGTCACCGGCTTATCATCATAGGTCTGCCAAGCAAGCGGCTTGCTCAGCCTAAAATAGAGAAAGCCCGGTCTTTTAACAACCACGGTTTTAGCATGCGGAATGGCAAAGCCATCCTCAAGCCCCGTTGAAAATTCTCTTTCTCTTTCCAAAAAGCTCTTGTCCAATTCAGCAGTGTCCTCTGTATAACCTGCGTCAAAAGCGGCTTGAGAAGCATACTTCAAGAATGAATCAACACTCGACTCATTAACGTTTAAAAAAACATCATTTGCAGTGAATTTCATCTTTCCTCCTTCACTTTTGTTCTTTGAAACCCTTTACAAAAAACATAATAACTTTAATCGCAATCTTTGTAATTACGGGAAATTTCCATTTAAGGTGGAAATTTTATATAGCGGTGAATATCAACAAAGTGGAGAATCTTAAATCCAGATATTTTTACAAAACAAAAAGCCTGCTTCCCTCGTGGAAAACAAGCTTTCAGTTAACATCTTTTAAACGGCTGGCATCATCAGCTAGCTACATATTCCGTTGATCGGGCAGGTGGTTCAGTGACCCCAGCAATCCTAAAATTCCTCCCGCTCGCTGCATACTTGCCGGGTAAATCCAGCTACACGTTTATTCAGTTCCAAGACCAATGTTGGCAACAGGCTGCCAACCAGAACCACGAGCCAACCACTAAGTGGCAGCGCGGCCAGTTCCAGGAAGCTGCGCAGCCCCGGTAGAAGGGCAAGAGCCAGAACCAACAGGATTCCTGCTATCAATCCCCGGTTGAGCAAGGGATTGCTCTTAAGCGTGGCCTGGCTTAGCGGGCGCGTATCTTTGATGGCATAGATATCAATCATCGAACCCAGGGCCAGGACCAGGAAGACCAGCGTCATCCCAACCTGCGCCTGGTCGGCCGCAAGGGCGAAGCGGCCCCAGGCGTAAACGCCCAGCGTCAAACACGTGAAGGTAACAGCACGCACAACCATCCTCTGCAAAAGACCGCGGCCCAGTATACTTTCACTGTTAGCACTCGGATTCTGGTTCATTAGGTGGGGCTCGGCCGGTTCCTGGCTAATGAAGAAGCCCGGAATACCGTCGGCCAACACGTTAATAATCAGTAGCTGTTCGGCAAGCAGCGCGGGCCCCCAACCCAGCATTGCAGTGATGATCATCAGGAAAATCTGGGCAAAATTGACGCCAACCAAAAACTCAACGGCCTTGATAACATTTTGGTAGACCGACCGGCCTTCCTCGACCGCCACAATGATTGTGGCAAAATTATCGTCCGTCAAAATCATATCGGCGGCTTCCTTGGCCACTTCCGTGCCGGTAATGCCCATCGCGACGCCAACATCCGCGGCCTTCAGTGCCGGTGCATCATTGACGCCGTCGCCCGTCATCGCAACGGTCTTATCCAGATTCTGCCAGGCCTGGACAATCCTAATTTTATCGCTAGGCGACACCCGGGCATAAACAGCAATTTCCTGAATCTGCTCCTTTAACTCGGCATCGTTCATTTCTTGCAGCTCACTGCCAGTAACTACGCGATCGCCATCTTCCAAAATGCCAATTTCGTGCGCAATTGCCTTGGCGGTTTCCAGGTGGTCCCCGGTAATCATGATGGTCTTGATCCCCGCCTGCTTGGCCTCATCCACAGCGGCAAAAACTTCCGGACGTGGTGGGTCGATCAAGCCAATCAGACCTGCCAGTTCGAAGTCCGTGTTGATTGTTGCCCAGTCTTCTGTATTTGCATCGGCCGGCATGACCTTGTAGCCAACCGCCAGGATGCGCAGGGCAGCTGCGGCCAGCTCATCGTGCGCCCGTTGGCCGTCTGCAAGGGCCGCATCTTTTTTCAGGGGCAGGCGGTCCCACGCGCCCTTGGCAATTGCCAACTTGCGCCCATCTTCTAACTGATGAATTGTAGTCATCATCTTCTTAGTAGAATTAAAGGGATCCTCCGCAATTCGGGGTGCAGTCTCTTCCAATTCTTCACGGCTGGTTCCGAGTGCCTCGAGCCAGTTCACAATCGCTATTTCGGTTGCATCCCCCATCACGTGAGTTTCGCCGTTATTTTCACTTACCTTGGCGTTGGTAGCCAGTCCCAGGTAGCGCGCCAGGTTCTGCTCGGCGGTCGGCACGCCGCTATTCGTGCGCATAATCCCCGTGGTCGGCGTCCAGTACTTGGTGATAGTCATCTTGTTCTGGGTCAGCGTGCCCGTCTTATCTGTCGCAATGACATCAACGTTGCCGATTGTCTCAACGGCACCGACTCGCCGCATGATTGCCCCCCGCTCAGCCATGCGCTGCACGCCATGCGACAGGCTAATGGTCACGATAATTGGTAGGGTCTCCGGCACCGCGGCTACAGCCAGTGACAGGCCAACCATGAGGCTGTCGGCGATGCCCTTATGCTGAATCCTAATGCTCAGGATAAAAATTATTAACCCACCACAGGCCGCAAAAAAGGTCATCCACTTCGACAAGTGGTCGAGCTTGCCCTGCAACGGCGTATTCCGCTTTTCGGTCTGGTTCAATAAACCGGCAATCTTGCCCAGTTCCGTTGCCATACCGGTTTGGGTGACCTGCACGAGTGCACGGCCGTCCACCACCGCTGTTCCGGAATAAACCTTTTGCCTAGCCGTTAATTTTTCTCCGGTGCGGTACGATGTTTTGGTCACTGCTTCGCTCTCCCCGGTGAGGATGGCCTCATCGGCGGCAAAGCCGGATTCATCTATCACCACGGCATCCGCCGGCACCTGGTCGCCCACCTTCAAGTGCACCAGGTCGCCCGGCACCAATTCTGTGACTGCGACGGCCATGTCTTGACCAGAGCGCCGGACGTTTGCCTGGGGCAAGCTCATTGACTTCAAAGCGGCGAGTGACTTCTCCGCTGAGGCCTCCTGGTACAGGCCGATGGCCACGTTAATCACCAGAATTGCACCAATCACAATCGTTTTGGTCCAGCCGCCTTCCTGAAAAATCGCCATGTACGTTGACAGGGCGACCGCAAACAATAAGACCAGCGACGAAATGTCGCTGAGGTGATGCCATATTTTCTGGTACAGGGGTACAAGGGGCTTGGCAATAAGCTCATTTTGGCCGTATTTAGCCCGTTGCTGCCGAACCGCAGCGTCAGTCAAACCGGACTTGGGGGTTAGTTTTGATAGTAGTTCTGTTTTTTGAGACATGCTATTCCTCCATTATTTGATTATTTTTTACAAAAATTCTGCTTACGACAGTATCAAGTTCCAGCATCACAATGTAAAATTTCATCTGTTTATGAACAATTTATTCACAATACCATCTTTTCAATTTGAAGCAATCTGTATTGCCAGTCAATTACTATTTCTGTAAAAAGCGTACCACAATTATAACCAAGCATACCTTTTATAGCAAAGATAATGCCTAACCATACTAGATATAGTATTTAATAGTTCTTGGTGGTCTTTATAAAATCTTAAAATTGCGGATTGATAATTTTTCTGCACGCACCCGTGTACAAGTCAGATGCAGTAGCGGAAAAAGCATAAATACAGCGTTCACAGTGGGTGTTTAATGCGCTTAACAAATCCTCAAGCAGATGGCATCCGTAGCAACCTCACTAGTGCTATTGAAGCAGTTGCACCAAAAATGCTATATTGAGGAGAAAATAATTTAAATTACCAAAGACGCTGCCCGCGTTTTTAGTTGAAAGGAAGATAATCCATGCTAACCGACGCCCACTGCCACCTAGAAAATAATGCTGAACTCGCTCAGCTGCAAATCAGCGAACAAATCAAATCCATTATTAACTGCCAAACGCCAGCGGAGTGGACGCTTAACGAGCGCCTGACCCAGCACTGCCAGCCACTCAGCTTTGGCATCCATCCCTGGGACGTGGATAAGTTCTCCTTCACGGACGCCCTGCCCTACTTGGAACGTGCAGATGTGGTCGGCGAGATTGGCCTTGACGGCGTCTGGACGGATAATGACATGCAGCACCAAGTCCAGACGTTTAACGCGCAAATGAGCTGGGCACAGCGGAATCATAAGCCGGTCATTCTCCACACCAAAGGCTGCGAGGAGGCTATTCTGCAAACAATCCGCCGCTACTCCAATCGCTACCTGATCCACTGGTACGACTGTCCGGATTATCAGCAAGAATACATCGACGAGGGCTGCTATTTCAGTTTTTGCCTTGAAGTAGAACATAATTCCAGCATTATCACGTTAGCACAGCAGGTCCCCCTTGAGCGCCTGCTGGTCGAGACCGACGGACTAGGATCAGTTGCGTGGCTTGAAGGCCACCCCGTCGCACTTCAGGACTACCCGCACGTTCTTGAAAAAACAATTCTCGCATTGGCCCGGCTGCGCCAAATGGATGCCGCCGTCTTGACCAAGCAGCTTGAAGCTAACTTTGGGCACTTTATGGGATAAAATTTAAACAACAATTTCTAATCACAAAAAGACGTGCTTCACAGCAGAGGCGCGTCTTTTGCTTGATTATTTTTTAATAGCCCTTCTTGCTGAGTGCGTAAGAGTAGCACGTTGGAATTAAAATAACGATAAAAACAACGGCAATAACAAGCACAAAAAGGTGCAAGAAGGAAGTTAGTAGCAAAACGACCCCACCGAACATAAAGGTCCAACCCGCCAAGTGGTGCGTCTTTTGCCAGTTCGCTTTATTGCTCAGCGTCCACGGAATCCTGATGCCAACGGTGTGGTTGGGCCTGATCTTGGGCAAGTAGTTGCCCAAGATCATCAAAAACAACCCCAGAAAGATACTCAGCACGACGGATATCCGCAGCTTGTAGCCCAGTGCAAAGGCGTAAAGCGCAAGGTTGATGACGTTGATCAGCACCGGCAGCAGCCAGAACGTGATGCCCACCACCTTATAATTAAGGTTCTTAGTTTTTGCTTCGTGCATGAATGATAAGAGCATTATTCCTTGAAGCAGAAGCATGATAAGGGGCATTCCCAGGATAACCCACAGCTTGCTGCTGAAACCATTCGGCACGTCCGCCAGTCCAAAGTGCATTGCCATTCGTTCAGGGAGCCACTTATAAAGCAGCAGACCCACCACCGTTGGCAGTAATATTAGCAGGGTCGACACTAGGGTCGTCCACCGAAAATTAGTCTTGTTCATCTTGATTTCCTTTCAGGTCAACAAACCACGTCATAATTTCTTCCAGAATAGACGTATTTAATGAATAGTAAATAAAGTTCTTGGCACGTTCTTCGTCAATCAAATCAGCCTTTTTAAGAATGCTGAGATGGTAAGAAACGGTGGCTGGCGTCATGTCAAAGTGACTGGCAATTTCGCCTGCCGACATCTGTCCGCCCTTCAGCAGCCGCAAAATCTTGCGCCGCCCCGGATCCGCTAAGGCCTTAAAGCTAGTTTCAAAACTCACATTGTCCCCTTCCATTTAGATGATATTCTAATTAGATATTTATCTAAATAATATCACGATTATGCCAAAAAGCAATATTTAATTAGCAATATTTGTTAAACGGATAATCGTTGACGACACGGAGGGCTCCAATTGCGCTTGATACCCTAACTTTTAACCACTTGTCGCTTTGATTTGGACCTACAACCCGCTATAATGCAGTTATAAAAATAGGAAGAGGGGCAAGCAACGTGGCAAAATTTGAAACATTAATATTTATTCCCGAGGGCAGCCTGTTGAATGAAAAAGTCGCTGAAGAAAATGCACTCCGGCAGACATTGAAGTTAATGGGCCGTGATTTTGGTCCCGCTGAGCGGCTAAAGTACACGGCGTTGCAGGAACAAGCAAAGATGCTCAGTTTGAGTGACCGCATTACACTGATTTTACAGACTTTCTGGAAAGACGCCTGGCAGGCGGTGCAAGGTACATTTAAGGAAGAACTTCAAAAGCAGGGATGCCTGGTCAAAGAAGCCATTCCCTTCCTGGACGAAGTCAAGGACCAAGTCAACCTAATCCTGCTGGCCAAGGAAGACAAGGCGGCAGCCCGAGCCCGCATGTGGGAGACGGAACTGATGAATTACTTTTCTGCATGCTACTTTCAGGGCGAAATGGCAGCCAGGCTGCCGGACAAGAAGGTACTCACAACTATTGTAGCGGAGCAGCAGGTGATGCCGACAACCTGCCTAGTAATCGGAACCGACTTAACGGAAGAAATTCTGGGCGCAGAGAATGCCCACCTGCAGTCTTTATGGTTGGCCCCTAAACGGGTCAAAATGCCAATCAGTCCGCGCCCCACGCTCCACCTGAACAAGCTAAGCGATTTATTGTTTTACCTGGAGCTAAATTAGCTTGTATAATGAAAGAAAAGATTGTGAGGTACAAAGATGACAAAAGTTGCAGTAGTGTTTGCGAATGGTTGTGAAGAGGTCGAGGGCCTTAGTATTATCGATGTCTTGCGCCGCCTGAAGATCCAGGCAGACATGGTTGGTCTGACCGCTAAGACAGTCACAGGTGATCATATGATTAAATTGACCTGCGATCAGGTAGTCGACGATGGGCTGCTGGAATACGACCTCGTAGCCTTCCCCGGTGGCAAAACAGGCGCCGAAAATCTGCGTGACAACGCCAAGTTACGTGAACTGATGATTAAAAGAAGCGAGGCGGGCAAGTGGGATGCCGCAATGTGTGCTGCTCCCATCGCCTTAGCACGTTATGGCGTTCTGAAAGAGGCAAACTACACCTGTTACCCCGGCTTTGAGACACAGACCAAGCTAGATGCGCCTGATGGCCACTACCAACAACAAATCACGGTAACTGATAAAGACCACAAAATAATTACTAGCCGTGGACCCGCAACTGCTTGGGCCTTTGCCTATGCCATCGCCGAGGCCTTAGGCATCAATACGTCTGCCTTGAAGCAAGGCATGCTCTACAATTACCTGGCAGACAACATTAAGAATAATTAATCTTTCGTGATAGAGTACTAGATACAACTTAATGCCAAAAAATAATAAATTAGCAAAGTAAAAAGCTGAGCTATTTCTTATAAGTTGTATGCTTGGTTATTTTAATTCAAACGTTATATAATATAACTGTATAGAAATATACCAGGAGAGTTAAAATTATGAACAATTTCAAAAATTATAATGGCAAGAAGGTATTGCTTACTAGCGCAGCAGCCGCTACTCTCAGTGTCTTGCTCCTTACCAGTCAAAAACCCGCTAAGGCCGCAACTATTGCACGTAGTATGCAACGAACCACAAATATAAATTCTGCAGTTGTGCATCATTCATCTAATTCTGCTGCAAGTAATCAAGCTGCAGCAAGCACCAAGGTCTCTGCTGAACCAGAAACTACCGAAGATGATGATAGCAAGCTGATTAAAGTCACTGCCCACTATCTGGACCAGGACGGCAAGCCAATTGCTGCTGCTCCAGACGAAATTATCAAGGGTAAGATCGGTGACAACTATCCGGACAAGCAAATCCCAGGTTACACTTTTGTCAGCAAGTCGAGTGCAGCATTTTCTGGTCAAGAAAGCACAGTTACATACACCTACAAGGCACAAAAATCTGGACACCTTAAAGCAAGGGACACAAAGTCGATTGAAGACTTGATGCCAGATGAAAATCTGCGAAAATCGATTGCCCTATATTTGGGGAAGCCCGTTAACCAGTTGGTTAAAGATGATATTGTCAATTTAACTGAACTTAGTATGCCGCAACAAATTTGGAACAGTAAGGATGTCTACCTTACTGCCCTTAAGGTTAAGAGTCTGAAGGGGCTCGAAGTGGCTAAGAATCTGACTAATATCAACTGGGCGCAAGACACCAACCTGAATTTGCAATACTTTAGTACTCCACTAGTACAATCCGCTTTGACTGATATCAGCGCCCTCCAGGGATTAGATAAACTAAAAGAAGTTAACTTCCACGGTCAGGATATTTATGATATCTCCGCTTTGGCTGATAAAAAACAGCTCTCTAACTTAGATATTGGTTACAACCATATCACTGACTTTACTCCCTTAAAGACAGATACAGCTCTACAAACTTCTACAGCTGCTTACTATCAAACCTTCGTCTCACCAACACTTAAACTTGCTCTTGGCACAACTACATATACAACTGGCCCTTTTAATCTTCTAGATATCGACGGCGCTAATATGCTGTTACGGGTAGCTAATACTGATGACGCTAAACATGATCGCTATGTTAGATACTACCTCAGTACGCAGCCTGGCCAACTTAGCGGAGATGGTAAGAGCATTGAATGGGATTTGTCGGGTAAGTCTGCAGGCTTCAAAGGCTACATGACCATCAACTATAAAGGAAAATTTTTAGGTGGATCTGGCTGGCCTTCAGGTGGTTGGATAATTATTCCATTTGAAATTACCAACTCTTCTGTCAATATTCACTATCTTGACCATGATACCGGCGCAATGATTGCCCCTGATGGGTCTTTAACAGGCAGTATCGGTGATAATATTCCGCTTAATGATGCCATCATCAATATTCCCAATTACACTTTTACCAATCAAATTGGCGTTGATGATCCAGGCAGTTACACTGGTAAATTTACTAATAAGGTCCAGAACATCACCTTCTATTACACCCATAACCATGCCGGCAACATCATTGCTCACTATGTCGATGAAGCAGGCAATCAGTTAGCAAATGACGACATAATCACGGGTAATTACGCCGGAGATCCATTTACGCCGCAGCCAAAGAGTATTCCTGGTTACGCTTACAAGGGCACCATGGGTGCGACACCGACGGAGTTTACTAAGGACCAGCAAGAAGTCACCTATGTTTATTCCAACCAAGTTTCTGTAACTGCCCACTATGTTGACCAAAACAACCAGCCAATTGCTTCAGCACCAGATGAAACAATCACGGGCAAGATCGGTGACAACTATCCGGACAAGCAAATTCCAGGTTACACTTTTGTCAGCAAGTCGAGTGACAAATTCTCTGATACGGAGACTGAAGTTACCTACACCTATAAAAAGGCCTCGAGCAATGTCCCGACCAACCCAACTAACCCAACTAACCCAACTAACCCAACTAATCCGACTAATCCGGTCAGTCCGGCAGTTCCAGCAGGTAATGGAAGCAATGGCACAGATAATGCTATTGTCGATCAAGTTACAGCTAAAAAAGTCATCTTAATGCACAATGGTTATCTGTATAATCATGAAGGCAAGCGAGCCAATAAGGTTGTGCTCAAAGCCGGTTCTGTTTTAAATGTTTATGGTCATGCGACTATTGCAGACCGAGCCTACTATGTCCTGATTGACCATGGTGCTGATGATAAAAAATACTATGTGGCGACGGGCAACATTGACGCCACTATGCGTACCCTGAAGCACAATGCCTTTATCTACAACCGGTATGGCAAACGCGTGAAGCACTCTAAAGTCCTCAAAAAGGGGCAGTTAGTTGATACTTATGGCGATCCCATCAAGATTCGCGGTCATAAGTACTACATCGTTGCACACAACCGTTTTGTAAAGGTCGCTAACTTCCCAGCAGCAACCGCAAAGGCAAAGAAACTAATTCAGGGTGCTAACGAGGGTAATTCGGTTAACTTAATCGAAAAGAACATTATGCACAATGCCTACCTCTACAACAAACAGGGCAAGCGCGACAACGGCGTAATTATCGCAGCGGGCTCAAAAGTCAAGACAACGGGCAAGGACAAAATCAACGGCAAAACTTACTATGCATTGCCTGATGGCCTGTACATTGCAGCCGGCAACATCGATGGCAAGAAGTTGAGGCTCAAGCACAACGCCTATATTTACAACCAATACGGCAATCGTCATGGCAGAAAGGTGCTGAAGAAACGGCGCTCGGTTAGAACTTACGGCAGCGCAGTATCAATTAAGCATAAGCAATACTACATTGTTGCCCTGAATCGCTACGTCAAAAAAGCAAATTTTAAATAGTCAAACATCATAATACATTATCAATATAACAAGTACTCCTAACTGCCGAAATAGCTGTGGGGAGCACTTTTTCTTTTCTGCTGCGCAAGCCTAATGATTAAATTGACTTCAGCTTTTCAGCAGAATACAATTAGTCATTAATATACTGGTTAAGGTGCTCTAATTTCGAATAATGGCCGGCACTACTTAAGAAAGGAATGTAATCATGCTTGCAAAACCTCCTTCCCTAAAAGCAGGTGACAAAATCGCAATTGTCAGTCTTTCGCGCGGCGTACTAGGCGAAAATTTTGCTGCTCATCAACGCCGGCTGGGCGAACAGCGTCTTAAAGAATTGGGACTTATCCCTGTGTATATGCCTAATAGCCTCCGCGGCATTGCTTATTTGGATGCTCATCCAGAGGCACGCGCTGCTGACCTCAAGGAAGCCTTCCTCAATCCCGCGATCAAGGGTATCTTTGCGGCAATTGGTGGTGATGACACCTACCGGCTTCTGCCCTATTTAATGGCAGATACTGAATTTACCACTACCGTACGCAATCACCCCAGACTTTTTACCGGCTTCTCGGACACCACCAACAACCATTTGATGTTTTACCGTTTAGGAATGCAAAGTTTCTATTGTCCTAGTTTTCTGAACGACCTGGCCGAGCTCGATAACAAGCTGCTTCCCTATACCCAAAAAACGCTGGAACACTTTTTTGACAATTCACCAACCACTGCCATCACAGCCAGTGAAACTTGGTATGAAGAACGCACCGACTTTTCGCCTGCTGCACTGGGAACGCCTCGGGTCAGTCACCCCGACACAGGGTATCAGGTCTTGCGTGGCCGGGGGCAAATACAGGGGCGCCTGTGGGGCGGCTGCATTGATACGTTGTACGATGACCTGACCACGACCCGCTATGCTGATGAGGCAGAGATTATTCGGCGTTACCACTTGATACTATCGCAAGAAGAAGCTAGGACAGCGGTGCTTTTTATTGAAAGCAGCGAAGAATGTCCCCCACCCGCGCTTTACCGCAAGATGCTCGCGAAATTAGACAAGGCCGGCATATTGGCGGCGGTTCGGGGCATCATTGTGGGCAAGCCTCAGAACAAGAAGTACTACGAGGAGTACCAGCAAGAATTGCTTAGGGCAACACAGGAATACGGAACGCCCATTCTTTACAACCTTAACTTTGGTCATGCATACCCGCACGCTGCCCTGCCATACGGAATTCAGGTGCAGCTCGATTTCGACCAGCGCCGGGTCACTATTCTTGAGCCTTATTTTTCTAATTAGCTTATTGATCGCAAAGAAGCAGCTGTCAAGCTGCTTTTTTTATTGCTTTTTAGTTTAATCGTGGTAATATTTAGAAAAATATCTAAATAGTTTTATGAAGATTACAAGGGTGCCTGTGCAATATTTTTTAAAAAAATATTGTCATTCGTCAAAATTGGTGTATTATATTTGTATAACACTAATACAAAAGGGGAGTAACAAATGAGTTTACTAGAAACACGCGCAGTAACGCGGACATATGGCAAGGGCGCAACGAAATTCGACGCGTTGCGCGGAATCAGCTTACAGATCAACAAGGGTGAGTCAATTGCCATCATTGGTAAAAGTGGCTCGGGCAAAACAACCTTGATGCATATTATGGCACTGCTTGACCACCCTACTTCGGGGAGCGTGCTGCTCAACGATGAGCCGACCAGCAAGTTCAAGGCACGGGCCTTAAACAAATTGCGCAACCAAACCTTCGGCTTCGTCTTTCAGCAGTTTTTTCTAAACGCACAAGACAGTGTGCTGGAAAATGTTATGCTGCCCCTAAAAATTGCCGGCATCACCGGTAAAAGGCGTCGTGAACTGGCGCTTGAGGCTATCAAAAGCGTTGACCTGGAGAGCAAGGCCCAAAACAAGGCCAGTGCCCTGTCGGGCGGACAGAAGCAGCGGGTCTGCATCGCCCGCGCACTGGTCAACAACCCCCAGATTATTTTTGCCGATGAACCGACGGGCAATTTGGATTCAACAACGGGAAAAATGGTTGAGGACACGCTGTTCAAACTGAAACAGGAAAAAGGAATTACGCTGATTATCGTCACCCACGATCCCGACCTTGCGCAAAAGTGCGAACGCCAAATTCAAATTAAAGACGGTCAAGTTGTCGAAGGAGGCCAACAATGAAATTTCACGATCTTTTAAACTCAGCAGCAACCAACCTGTGGCACAACAAGGGCAGGACATTGCTAACAATTATCGCGGTGCTGATCGGCTCGCTCACAATCAGTTTTACGATGGGCATCAACAACGGCGTTAACGATTATTTGAAAAAACAAATCGGTAACGTTGGCAATACCGAGCAAATGTTGATTTCGCCCGCAGCTTCCGGCGGCGGCAATAGCAACACGCCGGAAAAATATGATCCCAATAAGAGCAGTCAAAATACCGATAGAATGATGACCAATAAGGATGTCAAGAAGATCAAAACGGTTAAAGGCGTCAAGGACGTCAAGGCCTTAAAAGACAGCAGCGTCCAGTACGTTCAGGGGCCCAACAAGACCAAGTATGTTTTGGACGCCCAGGTGACTCTTGGCGTTGACTACGACCTAAAGGCTGGCCGGCAGGTTGCAACTTCAGGAAAGAGCCAGGAAATTCTCCTCACCAAGCAGATGGCCAAGGCATTTGGCTACAAGAGTGCACAAAAGGCCTTGGGCCAGAAACTTAAACTCGTCACGGTTTCGCCAATAACCAAAAAGACCACTACGATTAACCCCACGGTTGTTGGCGTGCGCAACGACAGCATGGTCAATAGCGGCCAGGGCGTATACAGCCAGGGCTTAAACGAAAAGATTGTCGCCGCCAACCAGGCGGGCATGCCTAAAGCACTGCGCGAGCGTTACGTTGAAGTTTTAGCAACGCCAACCAGCAAAGATCCTGACAAAATTGCAGCCATCGAGGATAAGTTTACCAAAAAAGGCTACAGTGCAATGACGCTGAAAGATGCCGTCAAGCAATTGTTTACCACCTTCAACGCGGCCACCGGCATCCTGATTGTCTTTGGTGCCATCGCGTTGGTCGCCGCCAGTTTCGGCGTAATCAACACCCTGTTCATGTCGGTGCGGGACCGGACCCGGGAAATTGGTCTTATGAAGGCACTTGGATTGAGTCGCGGCAAGGTCTTCTCGATCTTTAGCTACGAAGCTATACTAATCGGCCTGGTTGGCTCTGTCTTAGGCTTATTAGCCGCAATGGGGCTGGGACAGCTTTTGAACCGGGTAGCCAGCCAAACCTTCCTTAAGGGAATTGACGGTTTCACTTTAGTTCAGTTTAACTGGGGCGGCAGCCTGATCATCATCGGCGTTATCTGCCTGATTACCTTCCTAGCCGGTACCTTGCCGGCGAAACGTGCGGCTAGGCTTGATCCCATCACCGCTTTACGGTACGAATAAACCCAATTTTATTCAAAGAATGCGTCGAATGCGTGCAGCCCACAAGCTCACGCATTCTTCATTGCCAGCAAACGCTTGTCGTGGCCGTGCCGGTTTCACTTTTACCTTGCTTCAAACGCAGCAGATACAACCCGGGCAAATTTAAAATTGCCCATACGACCAAATTAACGAAGGAGAAAAAATATCATGTTTTCAGAACACGCACTCAAAAAATTCCACCTCGTGCAGACCAGTGGACAGCTCATTGTCTTGTTGCTTTGCGGCGTGCTGGGTCTTGTTAATACAGGACTTTTCAAGCAGTCGCAGATGCTTGTGCTATTAGCCTGCTTAGCGTTGACACTCCTGGAGTTTACCCTGCTTGTGCCGGAAGAGGTGCAGCCCCCAAAATGGCGGTCAGTTAGCCACTACCTGGAGACAATCGTGATTTGCTACGCGCTGCCGCAGAGTTTATTCTTTCTGACGCAAGTGTTGAACCATTATCACTTGGTCAACATGACCTTGTGGATGGTCCTGATTACCCTCTACTCTCTTGTCATGTACATTCCAATGGCCGCGTTGGCGCTCAGAAAAGTCAAGAACAACTGGGGCAGGATTATCCTTTTGGGCTGGTTCATTTTTGATTCAGCCATTGGCACACCCAGCATTATCGCTGGTTCCCTGCCCTATGCCAAAATTCTCATGCAGCTGAACAATTCGGGCTTCTCCGGCACCTTCGTTTTAATCATTGTGACGTTAATCGTTATGTCCGACTGGAAAATCCAAAGGCCGCACTTTACGTTTAGTCGCCACAGTTCTTTTTGGGTCAGCAGCTTGATCGTGCTGCTTCTGGCCGCACATTTATGTTTTATACTTCTTCCTACCTTGGTTGATGCGCTCCATTCAGGTTCCGTTTTAAACTATTACCTGGGAAAAATCAGCGGTGGCATTGTATTCACCAGCTTTGAGGCCGGCATTGCGGAGGAGTGGCTGATGCGCTTCATCGTGATAGCGCTTCTGGCCCAGATTTTTGCCCACAACCGCTACCGGATCTACCTCATTGTGTTATTCGATGGTCTCCTCTTTGGCCTATGGCATTTGTCGAACGTCCGTTACCAAACGCTTTCGGCCACCCTCATGCAGGTAGTCGCCATTGGCGGGTGGACGCTGGTTATCAGCGCCGTCTACCTCTACACGCACGCGCTGCTGTTGACGATGGTTTACCATGGCCTATATGATTTCATCCTGTTTTTCAGGAATAGTGGAATCGACAGTACGGGCAATGCGGTGCGCAGCACCACGTCCCCCACCGCCTACCAGTGGCAAGTCACCTTGATTATGGTGGCAATCTACTTCGTCATTGCTTTAATTATTATTAGCGGCAAGCGAAAACATCAGGCAATCGAGGACAACCTCGCAAGCATGTAGTTGCCGTTTCCACAAATCAAAGGCCTGGAGCAAGTTATTCCAGCCTGCAAAAAAAAGACGTTGAGCAGTCAAGCCCAACGCCTTTTTGCATATTCACATTATCCCTATCTTGCTGGTACCGCCGCACGTATTACGGGCAGAGGTAAGGCCCAAAAGCTGACGTCCCGCAGCGCACGCAAGACATCAAACTGGCGCCCCGGGGCTAACGCTGATCGTTGTCCGGTGTCTTGGCAATCGCCTTCTCAATCTCAGGCGCCAGCAGGTTCTGTTCCAGAATCATGTCAACGGGACGGTAGCTCTCATCGATGCAGGCGTTCCAGTACTCCAGGTGCTTCTGGTCAATGTAGCTGGTCGATTCCTCCACGGCACTGCCGCCGTCGCCCTGAATTGAATACCAGTAGAAGTAAGTATAGCCGTCGCCATTCTCCTCTTTGAACACAGACTCAACGTACATGCGCTCGCCCGCCATCGTGGCGACAGTATCGTCATGGTGGTCATTGAGAAAGTCCATCCATTCCTGGGCCTCAGTTTCCTTGCCCCTTTTAATCCTGAACCTGGTTAACTCAACCCTCGTCATTGCGCTCCCTCTCCTAAACTCCGACTTTAATTATTATTTTTACAGCTTATACAAAAAGCACCAACTTATGCTGGTGCTTTAAAGTTAACTTAAACGTTAAGATCCAGCCTAAGGCTGAGCAAAAATTAACGCTTACTGAATTGTGAAGCTTTACGGGCCTTCTTGAGACCTGGCTTCTTACGTTCAACCATTCTCGGGTCACGGGTCAAGAATCCGGCCTTCTTGAGTGGTCCACGGAAGTCTGGGTCCACTTCAAGGAGTGCTCTTGCAACACCCAAACGGATTGCACCGGCTTGACCGGCGAATCCACCACCGTTGACGTTAACCATAACGTCGTATTGGCTTTCAGTTTCGGTCAGTGTCAGCGGTTGCTTCAAGTCCTTAACCAGGTTAGGGAACGGAATGTATTGGTCAACATCCTTGTTATTAACAGTAATTTTTCCAGTGCCTGGTACTAAACGGACACGCGCAACTGAATTCTTGCGCCGACCAGTACCTGCATATGCAACTTGTTGTGCCATTGTTTAACCTCCTAGATTAACTTGTTAATGTCTAATTTTTCGGGTTGTTGTGCTTCATGCTTGTGCTCAGCATCAGCATATACGTGCATCTTCAAGAATTCTTGGTGACCCAGAGTGTTCTTCGGAAGCATCCCTTTAACTGACAATTCAACTAATCTAACCGGGTTGTTGGCAAGCAGCTTGCCAGCTGGAGTAGCCTTGATGCCGCCAAGTGTACCAGAGTGGTGGTAATAAATCTTGTCGGTGGCCTTTTTGCCAGTCAACTTGATTTTACCAGCATTGACAACAATAACGTTGTCGCCAGTGTCAACATTAGGCGTGTACTGTGGCTTGTTCTTGCCCCTTAAAATAGTTGCTACTGCGGTAGACAGACGGCCTAAAGGCACATCGGTTGCGTCAATAACATACCATTTACGGTCAATTTCATTAGGTTTTGCTAACTGTGTAGTACGCAATTTAATTTCCTCCGTTTATACGTTGTTCGTAAACAATAAGATTCCGGGGCCTATCGTGGACAAACATACTTAACTATGATACTTCCTTTAGACAAAATTGTCAATATTATTAGCAATCCAGCCGGTATTTTTCGGGAATGTCATCGTAAAAAACATGATACAAAAACAACCCGCTGGCCTGTGCTGTTTCTCTAACCTGTTCACGATCACGTGCCATTATTACCCGGGGAATATCATCAACCGGTCTCTTGCCCCGGCCAATTTCAAGCAGCAACGCCACTAAAATGCGCACCATGTTGTATAAAAAGCCCGAGCAGATAAAGTCAAAAATTACTTCATTAGCATCGTCAGCCCTTTCAACGTTAACGTAGTACATTGTCCGAACCTTGTTTTTGATCTGTCCGCCACTTGCGGCAAAGCTGGTAAAATCATGCGTCCCGAGCAGATCACGCGCTGCCCTCCTCATCTTCTCGACGTCAACCGGATAATGATAATGGCCCGTATAGAAGCGCTTGAAGGGATCGACGAACCGGTCCAAGCTTACCCGGTAGCGGTACCACTTCCCCTTTGCGCTGTAGCGCACGTGAAAATTTTCGTTCACGATTTCGCTGTCCTTAAAGACGACGTCAAGTGGCATGATTGAATTAAGTGCATATAGCATTCTTTCGGGGGGCAGTGGATTCCCGAGGTAATCAAAATGGATAACCTGGCCCAGGGCGTGCACGCCCGCATCGGTTCTTCCCGAGCCCTCTACGGGGATAAATGTACCCTTGGTCATCTTGGTCAGGGCCGCTTCAACTGTGCCCTGAACAGTTCGCTGGTGGGGCTGGGACTGAAAGCCGTGAAAGAGGTGCCCATCATATGCAAGCGTCATTTTGTATCTTGTCTTCATTACCGTGTCCTAAAAATCAATAGCAGTATGACTAAAAGTGCAAAGTATGCCAGGTTGTATAGGTCCGCACTCGACCAGTGCAGCACCCGAAACTTGGACCTCCCCCGATCTCCCTTGTAACCGCGTGATTCCATTGCCGTTGACAAATCCACCGCCGTCTGCAGCGAGTTGATGAATAACGGAATCAGGAGGGGCGTTATCGCCTTAGCACGGGTAACCAGCCCGCCGTTGTTGAAGTCGGCGCCGCGAGACCGCTGAGCATTCATAATTTTAAACGTTTGGTCAAACAGCGTGGGCACAAAACGGAGGGCAATTGACATCACGAGGGCAATTTTGTCAACGGGCACCCGGAACAACCTCAGCGGTTTTAGCATCCATTCGATTGCATCCGCAATTTCTAGCGGCATCGTCGTCACCGTCATCACCGTCGAAACCAGGATAATCACGGTGAAACGGATAAAGATAAAAATGGCATTGGTTATGCCGTAACTGGTGATGGCAAATATGCCCCACTGCCAGTAAACCTTTCCCCCCACCGTGAAAAACAGCTGCAAAAAAGACGTGAAGAGAATCAGCCAAATCAGCGGTTTGACGCCATCCCAGAAAACCCTGGGCTTCAATCTGGTGGCTGCAACCGCAATGAAGCTAAAGGCCGTGATGATTGCGTAAGTTGCCGCGTTATTGGCCATAAAAATGACTAAAATGAAGAGGATAGTTGCCAGCAGCTTGCCCCGCGGGTCCATCTTGTAAACGAGCGTATCGCCAGCGATGTAACGTCCTATTAAAATTTTGCTCACAAGTGCTCACCTCCCTAAGTTCTTGGTAATGCCCTGAATCAGCGCGCCCACCGTCAGTGGTGGATTGACAAAGTCATAATTGGTCAACTTCGATGCGAACAGCGAAGCCTTGGGTTCCTCCAAGTGGTGAACCCTAAGCCAGTCACGGTCTTTGAAGACCTCACCCGGGCCCGCGTGCTTAATTAGCCGGCCGTGTTCCATCACCAAGACATCATCGGCATAGTTGGCCACGTCGTCCATGTTGTGCGTTACCAAAATGACCGTGTGCCCCTCCTTTCGATATTGTGAAAAGAGGGTCATCATTTGCTCACGCGCCCGGGGATCAAGGCCGGCGGCCGGCTCATCGAGGCAAAGGATGTCCGGCTCGTACGCCAAAACGCCCGCAATCGCCACGCGGCGCATTTGGCCACCAGAAAGTTCAAACGGCGACCTTTGGCCTATTTCCGGAGGCAGCCCGACCTTCTCAAGCCAGTTCGCAGCGCTCTTCTTAGCCTGCTCAGCAGTATAGCCAAAGTTCTTGGGACCAAAGGCAATATCATCAAGAACCGTATTTTCAAACAACTGCGTTTCCGGAAATTGAAACACGAGGCTAACATGCTGACGCAGTGCCTTAAGGTGCTTATTGGTCGTATCCGGTGTAATATGCGTGCCCGCAATTTCAATATGACCGCTTGTCGGTTTTAACAGGGCGTTGAAGTGCTGCATCAGAGTCGACTTGCCGCTGCCCGTATGGCCAATTATTGCAGTGAACGAGCCCTCGTTCAGTTCAAAGCTGACGTCTTCCAGGCCCTTCTTCTCAAGCGGGGAATCGGGCGAGTACGTGTAGCTTACTTTTTCGAATTTAATTGACATAAGTATTTGATCAACTCTTTTTCTGTATCAAGGCCACCGGAAAGCGCAATGCCCCTATCCTCCAGTGCCTCCTTAATTTGGGCAAAGAAGGGTACGTCAAGTCCCAGCTTTTTTAAAAGCTTAGACTGGCTGAAAACATCAGTGGTGAACCCTTGCGTAATTAGCCGGCCATCGCTCATTACCAGCACCTGGTCCGCCAAGTTGGCCTCATCAATGTCGTGCGTGATGGAAATAACCGTCAGGTCATACTCTTCCTTCATTTGACTGACTATTTGCAAAATATTGTCCCGACCTTCCGGATCAAGCATTGACGTTGCCTCGTCAAGAATAATTATCCGGGGCCTGATAGCTAAGATTCCGGCGATTGCCACACGCTGTTTTTGCCCGCCCGACAGACTGGCCGGCTCTGCATTGGCATAGTCAGACATTCCGACTGCCGCAATTGCCGCAGGAACAATCTTGATCATTTGCTCGCGGGGCACCCCCCTGTTCTCCAGGCCAAAGGCAACATCGTCGGCAACCGTGGCTCCGACAAACTGGTTATCGGGATTTTGAAATACCACTCCAACTTTATCACGAATGCTCCACACTGTCTCATCATTGAGTTCGGTGCCGTCGACCTCAATCGCCGGCTTGCCCTTCTCGTCCGGTACCAGCAGCCCGTTGATCAACCTGATAATCGTCGACTTGCCGCTGCCGTTATGACCAATGATGGCGGTCCAGGACCCCCGCTTAACATCAAAGCTGATGTTATCAATCGCCGGGGTATCTGCCTCGGGGTAAGTAAAACTTACATTGCGAATTCTTATAATATTATCTGCATTATCTGCCGCCATACTCTCACCATCCTAAAAAGTCTGACTCAATTGTAACAAAAAAAACCAAAAAAAATCACCCATGAAGAGGGATAATGAGTAATTATCTAAGCTAGACTAAACTTTCGTCATCATCTTAACGCTTATTCTCACTTTCAAGGGTAATTCTTAATAGCTATTAAGTTCGGTTGTCTTAAATTAAACTAATTCAAGGATAACCATTGGGGCAGCATCACCCTTGCGGGCATTTGCTAACTTCATAATTCTGGTGTATCCACCATTGCGTTCTTTGTAACGCGGTGCGACATCGCTAAAGAGCTTTTGCAGGGCAGACTTAACTACTACTGCATCTCCTTCTTCTTTGATATCAGCAACTTCATTGCGGACAAAAGCAGCAGCCTTTCTCCTAGCGGCTAAATCTCCCCGCTTGCCCAAAGTAATCATTCTTTCGGCAGTTTTGCGTACTTCTTTGGCACGGGTTTCAGTCGTAACAATGCGTTCCTTCATGATCAATTGCGTGGTCATTTCTCTCAGCATTGCTTTTCTATGAGCACTGTCGACCCCTAATTTACGGTATGCCATCAGTTTACCTCCTTTTATTTTCAATTAATCTTCTTGACGAAGTGAAAGTCCTAAGTCAGCTAATTTGTTTTTAACTTCTTCCAATGATTTTCTGCCCAAGTTGCGTACCCGCATCATATCCGCTTCGGTCTTGTCAGTTAACTCCTGCAGGGTATTAATTCCGGCTCGCTTGAGGCAGTTGTATGAACGAACGGACAAATCGAGCTCTTCAATCGTCATTTCGAGCTTCTTCTCGACTTTGTCGTCCTCTTTTTCAACCATTACATCATTGAATTTAGTCTTTGCATCAGCAGTTTCAAACACCTTAAAGTGTTCCACCAAAATCTTGGCGGCAAAACTCAGGGCGTCACTAGGCTTGATTGAACCATCAGTCCAAATCTCTAAAGTGAGCTTGTCAAAATCGTCTCTTTTACCAACACGCGTTGATTCAACCTGGTAATTGACTTTTTCAATTGGTGAAAAAAGGGAATCAACTGGAATGACGCCAATTGGCATGTCATCACTCTTGTTGTCGCTTGCAGCTACGTAGCCGCGACCATTAGTGACCGCGATCTGCATGTGCAGGTGACCACCGTCAGCGATGGTACAAATATACTGGTCAGGATTCAAGATTTGAATGTCCGCGTCAGCCTTGAGGTCGTCAGCCGTAACGGTTGTCGGTCCCTCAACGTCCAACTCAATAATTTTTTGTTCATCAGAAAAAGACTTTAATTCAAGTTTCTTCAGGTTCAAGATAATCTTAGCAACGTCTTCTTTTACGCCAGGAATGGTTGAGAATTCGTGTAAGACATCGTCAATTTGAATATAAACAAGTCCTGTACCCGGGATAGATGTCAGTAAAACTCTACGTAATGAATTACCTAAAGTAGTACCAAAGCCTCGTTCAAGTGGTTCAATAACAAATTTACCATAAGACTTCTCTTGGTCCACAACGGTAATATTTGGTTTTTCAAATTCAATCATTACTAGGCCCCTCTCAAAACGCAACGTCCTTCATTAAGAACAAAATTAAACACGACGACGTTTTGGTGGTCTAGAACCATTGTGGGGAACTGGGGTAACGTCACGGATTGCAGTAATCTCAAGACCTGTGGCTTGAAGTGATCTGATAGCAGATTCACGACCTGAGCCGGGACCCTTAACTGAAACTTCTACATGCTTCATGCCCTGATCCATTGCGCTCTTAGCCGCTGCTTCAGCTGCCATCTGGGCTGCAAACGGAGTAGACTTACGGCTACCCTTAAAGCCCAGCGCACCGGCTGAAGACCAAGCAATTGCGTTGCCTTGAACGTCAGTAATCATGACTAAAGTATTATTAAACGTAGAATGAATGTGCGCAACGCCTTTTTCAACGTGCTTCTTCACACGACGCTTACGTGCTGTTTTAGGCATCAATAAACCTCCTTATAATTTTTATTTATTCTTCTTACTACCCTTACGAGTACGGGCATTATTCTTGGTATTCTGACCGCGAACCGGGAGTCCACGGCGGTGACGCATACCACGGTAAGAACCAATGTCAATAAGCCGCTTGATGTTCATGCTGATTTCTCTACGCAAGTCACCTTCAACGCGGTATTTATCAACTTCTGCGCGAAGCTTTTCCTGGTCGTCTGGAGTCAAATCTTTTGAACGTATGTCTTCAGAAACACCAGCATCCGCACAAATTTTCTGAGCTGTTGGTTCACCAATACCATAAATATATGTTAATGCAACAACTATTCTTTTATCTCTTGGTAAGTCAACACCAGCAATACGTGCCATAAATTGCACCTCCTATTTTATTTTAACCTTGACGCTGCTTGTGTTTTGGATTTGCAGAACAAATAACCATCACACGACCATGTCTTTTAATTATCTTACAATGTTCACACATTGGTTTAACAGATGGTCTAACCTTCATGTTTCCCTCCGTTATTACTTTATAAACCGATAAGTAATTCTACCTTTTGTTAAATCATAAGGAGAAAGTTCGACAGTAACACGGTCTCCAGGCAGGATCCGGATGTAGTGCATCCTAATTTTGCCGGAAACATGTGCTAAAATCACAGCTCCATTTTCCAATTCAACTTTAAACATAGCGTTAGGCAAGGTATCGACTACCTTACCCTTTACTTCAATGACATCATCTTTTGCCAAAGCTGTTCCTCCGCATTTAAACAGTCACACTTTGAAATTATAACACGGAAAAGTAAAGATACCAATTATTACTTTTTACTTAAAACCGCATCGACACTTTCAAAGACCTTTTCTGGCGTTTGTTCACCATCAACAACAGTCAACAACCCATTTTTCTGGTAATAGTCTTTCAAGGGCGTATTCATCTTTTCGTTAACTTCTAAACGATTCTTAACTACTTCAGGCTTGTCATCATCACGCTGGTAAAATTCGTGGCTACCACACCGGTCACAGGTGTCCTTTACTTTGGGCATCTTAGTGATCTTATTATAAGTGGCACCGCAATTCTTGCACATAAAGCGTGCCGATAAGCGCTTGATCAGGGTTTCTTCCTTAACTTCAAGCGAAATTGTGCTCGTTAGGGGTTTGCCCAGCCGCTTTGTGATACCTTCGAGGAGTTCAGCCTGAACTATTGTGCGCGGAAAGCCATCCAAAATGTAGCCTTCCTTAATATCCGGCTCACTTAAGCGTTCCTCAACCAGTCTGGCAGTAACCTCGTCCGGTACCAAATCGCCCTTGTCAATATAATTCTTAGCCTCAAGACCAACTTTGGTCTTGTTAGCCATTGCTTCTCTAAACATATCCCCAGTTGAGATGTGAGTTAGATGGTATTTATCGACAATCTGCTCCGATACAGTGCCCTTGCCGGCACCCGGCAATCCTAAAATAAATAAGTTAATCATATATCCGTTCCTATCTGATGAATCCGACGTACTCTCTCTTCATTAGCAAACCGTTAACTTGGCGCGATAATTCCAAGACAACCCCGATAACGATCAATAGGCTAGTTCCGCCTAAACCAATCGAACTCGGCAAATTCCAAATATTAGTTGCAAGCTGCGGCAGTAAAGCCACTAGGCCCAAGAACACAGAACCAACAGTTGATAATCTAATCAATAGTTTAGAAACATAGTTCTGCGTGTCCTTGCCCGGCCATACGCTAGGGATATAGGCACCCTGTTTTTGCAGGTTCTTGGCCAGCTTCTCAGGATTAACCTGAACAAAAGCATAGAAGAACGTAAACAAAATAATCAGAACGGTGTAAATTATTACCCCCGGCGTGGTCTGCATGCTAAAAATCTCGGTCATTACCTTGTACCATTGCTGATCGCCCTGGCTTCGTTGAAAGGCCATTAAAATTGTTGCTGGTGTAATAATAAACGAACTGGCGAAAATTACGGGAATAACACCTGAAACATTAACTTTCAATGGTAAAAAGCTCTCAGAGCCACTGATAGTTGCTCGTCTTGTATATTGGATTGGAATACGGCGATCTGCCTGTTCAACCCACGTAACGATCTGCGTCACGATGAGTATTGCAATGATAATCGCGATGAAGAACAAAATACCTTGCCAACGATCACTCGCACTGTTGTTAATGACGCTTTCCTTATAAAGCTGCCACAATCCGCGCGGAAGTCGCGCAATAATACCGGCAAAAATAATTACCGAAACGCCGTTGCCGAGACCCTTGTCGGTGATCTCATCACCGAGCCAGGTCAACAGCATCGTTCCCGCCGTCATCACCATGGCGATTTCGGCGTAGGTCTGCGGCGTTTGCGTCTTAACCAAACCCATCTGCGTCAACGCATTGAAGCCGAGCGTGATGCCCAGGCTTTGAACAAATGCGACGACCAAAGAGAGCCACCGCGTGACTTGGTTAGTCTTACGACGTCCTACTTCACCTTGCTTTCCCCATTCCACTAACGTTGGAACAATGTCCATCTGCAATAGTTGAATAACAATCTGTGCAGTAATGTAGGGAGAAACACCCAGTGAAAAGATCGAATAAGTATCTAGTCCACCACCAGAAACGGTATCCAGCATCGGGACTAAGCCAGTTTGTGCGACTTGAGTAATCGCTTTTGCATTAACACCTGGAACCGTAATATTAGCCCCAATACGGTATAGCAAAAGAATAAAGAGCGTGAAATAAATCTTATTTCTAATTTCTTTATCCTTAAAGGCGTTCTTCAAGGTCGAAAACATTAGATCACCTCAACAGATCCACCGGCTGCTTCGACAGCTTTTTGAGCAGCGGCGGAAACTTTGTTAACCTTTACGTTTAACTTAACTTTTAACTCGCCTTTAGCAAGCAACTTGACGCCGTCTAATTCTTTCTTAACCAAGCCCTTTTCCTTAAGACTGGCAACAGTAACTTCGCTGCCGTCTGCAAACTTGTTTAAGTCTTGCAAATTAACAATGGCGTAATCTTTACGGTTAACGTTCTTAAATCCACGCTTAGGCATCGTTCTGAACAATGGCATTTGGCCACCTTCAAATCCCAAACGGGTGTGGCCGCCTTGACGGGCTAATTGCCCCTTTTGTCCACGACCAGAAGTCTTTCCGTGACCGCTTGATGTACCACGACCAACACGTTTTCTCGTGTTGCGTGAGCCTTCAGCGGCATGTAATTCATGAAGCTTCATTAATTTGAGCACCTCCTCAATTAGTTATTGATCTCTTCAACAGAGATTAAGTGAGCAATTTTCAGCAATGCGCCGCGGCTAGCAGCGTTGTCTGGTAGAGTAGCTGAACTGTTGATCCTACCCAAGCCAAGAGCTTTAACAATTTTCTTTTGTTCAGGCAGACGGTGCGCAGCACTTCTAATTAAAGTAACTTTTAATTCAGTCATTTATCTAGTCTCCCTAATCTAAATTTGCGTGGCGCAGTTTTTCAATGTCTTCGCTAGTTCTCAGCTTCTTCAAACCATCCATCGCAGCACGTACGACGTTGATTGGCGTGTTTGAACCAAGGGACTTGGAAGTAACATCCGCGATGCCAGCCATATCCATAACGATACGAACGGCACCACCGGCTGCAACACCGGAACCGGCTGGAGCAGGCTTAAACAGGATGCTGCCTGAGCCGTAGTGGCCAATTACTTCGTGCGGAATGGTTGAACCAACAATCGGAACGTTAATCATGTTCTTCTTGCCGGCTTCAACAGCCTTACGGATTGCTTCTGGAACTTCTTGAGCTTTACCAGTACCAAAGCCTACACGACCTTTTTTGTCGCCAACGATTACCAGAGCAGCAAATCTCATTCGTTGACCACCCTTGACAACCTTGGTGACGCGATTAATTGCTACTAACTGATCTTCGATGTCGTCTTTATTTCTGCGATTATTGCGAGAATCGTTGCGGTTTGCCATGTATTTAATCTCCTTTCCTAGAAATCTAATCCGTTTTCACGAGCGGCATCTGCCAAAGCTGAAATACGGCCGTGGTATAGGTAACCACTTCTATCAAACACAACGTTTGATATGTTCTTTGCCTTGGCTGCTTCGGCAATTGCCTTGCCTACAGCCTGGGCCTGTTCTACCTTAGTTGAATCCTTCGAAACAGAATCGTCTAAAGTTGAGGCACTTGCTAGCGTTACACCCGCTACGTCATCAATTAATTGAGCGTAGATGTTTTTATTCGAACGGAAAACACTTAAGCGTGGGCGCTCAGCAGTACCAGAAATCTTGCTACGAATACGTTTATGACGCTTTAAGCGCAATTTATTCTTATCTGGTTTTGAAATCACAATTTCACCTCAAAATTTATCTATTACTTACCTGTCTTACCTTCCTTACGACGTACGTATTCGTCAACATAACGAATACCTTTGCCCTTGTAAGGTTCTGGTGGACGTACAGCACGGATCTCAGCAGCAAACTGTCCAACATTTTGCTTTGAAATTCCTTCCACTTCAATGTCAGTGTTTGAAGTGGCATTTACGCTAACACCTTCCGGTGCCGTCATCTCAACCGGGTGCGAGTAGCCAACGTTCAAGGTCAGCTTATTGCCCTGCGTAGTTGCACGGTAACCAACACCGATCAACTTCAAAGTCTTCTTGTAGCCGTTAACCACGCCTTCAACCATTGAAGCCAAGTTTGCTCTTTCAGTTCCGTGAAGTGCTTTGTCGCTTTCACTTGAACGAGAAAAGTTAATCTTGCCATCTTCCTGCTTAAAGGTAATTTTCGGATTGAAGTATCTAGTTAATTCACCCTTTGGTCCCTTGACGGTGATGTCGTTGCCATTCTTGGTAACAGTAACACTGTCCGGGACGTCAATTGTTTTTAAACCTATACGGCTCATTGATTATGCTCCTTTCTGTCAGAATTACCAAACGTAAGCAACAACTTCGCCGCCAACGTTCTTCTGTCTTGCTTCCTTGTCGGTAATCACGCCGGCAGAAGTAGAAACGATGGCGATGCCCAAGCCGTTAAGTACCTTAGGCAGGTTTTCAGCACTAACGTAATTTCTCAAACCTGGTTTGGAAATACGCTTTAAGCCTGAAATAACACGTTCACCGTCTGGTCCATATTTCAAGAAAACCTTGATAATGCCTTGTTTATTGTCATCTGCAACTTCGTAATCACGGATGAAGCCTTCGCGTTTCAGAATTTCTGAAATAGATTTTTTAATGTTTGATGCAGGAATTTCAACTGAACTATGCTTTGCCATGTTGGCATTTCTAATTCTAGTCAAGTAATCTGCGATCGGATCTGTCATGACCATTTATGCTATCCTCCTAACCGTATTACCAACTGGCCTTTTTAAGACCGGGGATTTGACCCTTGTGAGCTAAATCCTTCAGACAAATACGGCATAAGCCAAATTTACGGTAAACGGAGTGTGGGCGACCACATCTCTCGCAACGAGTATATTCACGTGAAGAAAATTTAGCAGGACGATGATTTCTAATTTTTTGTGATGTTTTAGCCATTAATGTCCTCCATTATCTTGCTATTTTGCAAACGGCATGCCGAACTGGCTGAGCAGCGCATGGGCTTCCTCATCAGTGTTGGCAGTAGTAACGATAACAATATCTAATCCCCTGGTCCGGTTAACCTTGTCGAAATCGATTTCCGGGAAGATCAGCTGTTCTTTAATACCTAAAGTGTAGTTGCCCCGGCCATCAAACGAACGGCTTGAGACACCACGGAAGTCACGAACACGAGGAAGTGAAACATTGACTAACTTGTACAAGAAATCGTACATTCTATCTCCTCTAAGAGTTACCTTAGCACCGATAGACATGCCTTCACGCAAGCGGAAGTTGGCGATTGATTTCTTAGCCTTAGTGACTAACGGCTTTTGTCCCGAAATCAAAGTCAATTCTTCAACTGCTTCGTCCAAGTTCTTGGCGTTTGAAACAGCGTCACCAACACCCATGTTCAGAACAATCTTATCAATCTTTGGTACTTGCATTACTGACTTGTAGTCAAATTTTTCTTGCAGTGCAGGAACGATTTTTTCTTTGTATTCTTGAGCTAAATAATTTGCCATTTGTGTCCTCCCTTCTACTTCTTAGTTTCTTCTTTTTTGCTTTCAGACTTAGCAATCACCTTGACGTTTGATGCGTGGATTGAACCATTTGACTCAACCACGCCACCATTTGCGTTGGTTTGTGAAGGCTTTTCGTGTTTCTTAATCGTGTTAACGCCCTTGACAACCACACGGTTTTTCTTGGTGTCAACGGAAAGAACGATACCTTCTTTGCCCTTGTCTTTTCCGGCAATTACTTTTACTTTGTCACCAGTTTTAACAAACATCAGTGCACCTCACTTATTATAAGACTTCAGGAGCAAGAGAGACGATCTTCATAAAGTCGTGCTCACGCAACTCACGCGCAACAGGCCCAAAGATACGGGTACCCCGGGGGCTCTTGTCTGCATTAATAACTACGCCAGCATTCTCATCAAACCTAATGTATGAGCCATCTTCACGACGCGCGCCTGATTTTGTTCTAACGATGACCGCCTTGACAACGTCACCTTTTTTGACAACGCCACCTGGTGTTGCTTGTTTAACGGTTGCAACCACGATGTCACCAATGTTACCGGTCTTACGCTTTGAACCACCCAAGACCCTAATAACCAAAAGTTCTCTGGCACCTGAGTTATCAGCAACCTTCAAACGGGATTCATTTTGAATCACTATATAATCCTCCCCTCACTAAATCCGCAAGTTAAACAGATTTCTTAACAATTTCAACTAAACGAAAGCGCTTTGTACGAGATAATGGACGAGTTTCCATGATACGAACAGTATCGCCAACTTTAGCTTCATTATTTTCGTCTTGTGCGTAGTATTTCTTGGAATATTTAATCCGCTTCTTGTATACAGGGTGATTCTTGTAAGTGTCGACAACAACTGTGATCGTCTTGTCGTTCTTATCAGAAATTACTCGACCTTGATATACGTGACGATGATTTCTTTCGATTGATTCGCTCAAGTTAATAACTCCCTTCCACTAATCGTTCTTCAATGCTTTTTCGCTCAGAATTGTCTTAATCCTAGCGATATTCTTGCGGACCTTGCCGAGGCGAGCGGTATTTTCTAATTGACCCGTTGCTTGTTGGAAGCGCAAATTAAAGAGTTCTTCTTTGTATTGCTTTTCCTTGTCTAACATTTGATCAGTGGTTAGTGCTCTGATTTCCTTAGCCTTCATTAGAATTGCCACCTACTTCCGAACTTTTCATCACGAACTTGCATTTGATTGGCAGCTTGGTTGAGGCAAGACGGAGAGCTTCGCGCGCAACTTCTTCGCTAACGCCGCCAATTTCAAACATAATTTTTTCCCGCTTGACTACGGCTACCCAGCCTGCTGGTGCACCTTTACCGGAACCCATCCGGACACCAACACCCTTAGCAGTGTATGACTTTTGCGGGAAAATTCTAATCCAAACTTTACCGCCACGCTTCATGTAACGTGTCATCGCAACACGGGCAGCCTCGATTTGTTGAGAGGTAATCCAGTGCGACTCAAGCGCTTGGAGGCCGTATTCGCCAAAGGCAATGGTTTTGCCGCCCTTAGCGGCGCCACGCATCTTGCCACGGAACTCACGACGGTGTTTTACTCGTTTTGGTACTAGAGGCATTATTTGTTTCCTCCCTTCACGTTTTCGGGCTTCTTACTTCTTGAAGGTAAGATTTCACCCCGGTTGATCCATACTTGAACGCCAATTTCGCCATAAGTGGTGTAGGCATTTACCCAAGCATAGTCAATATCCGCTCTTAAAGTTTGCAGTGGAACCCGGCCCTCTGTGTGCCATTCTCTTCTTGCCATGTCGGCACCGTTCAAACGACCAGAAGTCTGCACTCTGATGCCCTTGGCACCGGCGCGCATTGTTCTTTGCGTAGCCTGACGGGTAGCACGCCTAAACGCAATACGCGCTTCAAGCTGGCTGGCGATACTCTCAGCAACTAACTGGGCATCGAGGTCTGGTTTCTTGATTTCAACAATGTTAACGTGAACCTGCTTGTTAGTCAAAGCATTCAGGTCTTTTCTCAATGCTTCAACTTCAGCTCCGCCCTTACCAATTACCATACCTGGTTTTGAGGTATTGATTGATACGTTGATTCGGTTGGCTGCACGTTCAATTTCAACAGTAGAAACAGAGGCGTCCTTTAATCTCTTCGAGATGAATTTTCTAATCTTCAGGTCCTCAGTTAAGGTTTCTTTGTATCCTCTGTCAGCATACCATTTTGATTCCCAGTCACGAATTACGCCGAGACGAAAACCATTTGGGTTAATCTTCTGACCCATTAATATACCTCCCTTAATCGTTCTTTTCTGAAACTACTACAACTACATGACTAGTTCTCTTGTTAATCGGAGAAGCCATACCTTTGGCACGTGGTCTGAATCTCTTTAAGGTTGCACCCTCATTGACATATGCTTCAGATACGTACAGGTTAGCACTTTCAAGATCATAGTTGTGTTCTGCGTTTGCAATTGCTGAGCGCAAAACCTTTTCAACGATTGGGGAAGCAGCTCTAGGCGTGAATTGCAAGATTGCCAATGCTTCAGCAACGTCCTTGCCGCGAATCAAATCAACGACTAGGCGCGCTTTTCTTGCAGCGATCCGGACAGTTCTTGCTTCAGCCCTAGCTGAACTAATTTGTTCTGCCATTTAGTGTTTCTCCTTCCTCTATTTTGCAGTAGCCTTGTCACTAGATGTCTTGTGTCCACGGAAAGTTCTCGTTGGAACAAATTCACCTAGCTTATGGCCAACCATGTCTTCAGTCACATAAACCGGGACATGCTTTCTACCATCGTAAACAGCTATAGTCAATCCAACGAAGGAAGGGAAAATAGTTGAACGACGCGACCAAGTCTTAATAACCTGTTTTTTGTCTGTGTCCGCTTGAGCATCAACTTTCTTTAACAATGATGCATCGGCAAAAGGCCCTTTTTTTATACTACGGCTCATTAATTAACCCTCCTTCTATTACCTGCTGCCCTTACGGTGACGAATAATTAAGCGCTCGCTGGCTCTCTTCTTGTTTCTGGTCTTAACACCACGGGCCTTCTTGCCCCAAGGAGTCATCGGTTGTGGACGGCCAACTGGGGCCTTGCCTTCACCACCACCATGCGGGTGATCGTTAGGGTTCATTACGGAACCACGAGATTGCGGACGTCTGCCCAACCAGCGGCTACGACCAGCCTTGCCCAGTTGAATCAGTGAGTGCTGCTCGTTGCCAACAACGCCGATAGTTGCGCGGCAAACGGACAAAATCTTGCGTACTTCGCCACTCTGCAGTCTAACCAGCGTGTATTTGCCATCGTTGCCCAAAACTTGTGCGCTGGTTCCGGCACTTCTCACGAGTTGTCCACCCTTGCCTGGTCTTAATTCAATGTTGTGAATTGAGGTACCAGTAGGAATATCCTTTAATTGCAGGGCGTTGCCCGGCTTGATGTCGGCGTTTGAACCTGATTCGACAATATCGCCCACCTTTAGTCCCTTTGGAGCTAAAATGTAGGCCTTGATACCATCTGTGTAGTGCAGAAGCGCGATGTTAGCAGTTCTGTTAGGATCGTATTCGATAGCCTTAACAACTGCCTTTGCATTGTCCTTGTTGCGCTTAAAATCGATAATACGGTATTTTTGCTTGTGACCACCGCCACGGTGTCTGCTAGTAATATGACCATATGAGTTGCGACCTGCAGTGTGTGATTGCGCTTCAAGCAAGGTGCGTTCTGGCTTGCTCTTGGTAATCTCAGCAAAGTCGGAAGAAGTCATATTACGGCGACCGTTTGTGGTTGGCTTATATACTTTAATAGCCAATTGACTGACCTCCTATTACTTACTTTCTTCTGTGTTTTCGTCTTTGAAAATCTTGATGTCGTTTGAATCGTTAGTCAAGGTAACAATCGCCTTGCGGCTGCGAGCAGTCTTGCCGCTGTAACGGCCAACCCGCTTGTCCTTGCCCCGAACATTCATAATGTTAACTTTCTTAACCTTAACATCGAAGATCTCTTCAACAGCATCACGAACCTGAGTCTTGGTTGCAGTTAAAAGCACGTTGAAAGTGTACTTCTTATCATCCATTAAGTTCGTTGACTTTTCAGTAATGACAGGTCTTAAAATGATATCGTGTGCACTCATTTCTCAGAAGCCCCCTCAACATTCTTTTCAATCTTCTCAATGGCGTCTTTAGTCAAGATTAACTTGTCAAAATTGACAACATCTTCAACGTTTACGCCGTTGATCGTAACAACCTTAACGTTCGGCAAGTTCTTTGCTGACAGCTGGACGTTTCTGTCCTCTGAGACAACCAGCACCTTGCCTTCAACCTTTAAGCCGTCCAGTATTGACTTGAATTCCTTAGTCTTAGGAGCAGCCATTGTCAACTGGTCTAAAACGATTAAATCTTGATCAAGCAATTTTTGTGAAAGAACCGACTTGATAGCCAAACGACGTTGCTTTCTTGGCATTGAATATGCGTATGAACGTGGAGTTGGTCCGAAGACTACACCACCGCCGCGCCATTGTGGTGACCTGATGGAACCTTGACGAGCACGTCCAGTACCCTTTTGCTTCCAAGGCTTCTTGCCACCGCCGCGAACAGCAGATCTGTTTTTAACCTTCGAGGTACCCTGACGCCTGCCGGCCCTTTGTCTGATGATAGCATCAAAAACGACGCTTTCGTTCGGTTCAATTGCGAACACTTCATCTTTTAAAGTGACTTCACCAGCATCTTTGCCCTTTTGATCGATAACTTTTATATTAGCCATTCTAGTCCTCCTTCCTAATCGTTACTCTTAACAGCAGATCTAACGGTAATCAATGAGTTCTTAGCACCTGGAACATTGCCCTTAATTAAAAGCACGTTCTTGTCTGCTACAACTTTCTCAATTACCAAGTTTTCAATGGTAACCTTCTTAGTACCCATGTGCCCTGGCAAACGCTTGCCCTTTGGCACACGGTTGATGATGGAACCCATTGAACCAGGAATTCTGTGGTATCTTGAACCGTGAGTTTCTGGTCCACGTGATTGGCCCCAACGCTTAATGTTACCCTGGTATCCATGACCTCTTGTAATTCCGGTAACGTCAACAACGTCGCCTTCCTTAAATGTGTCCACAGTAATTTCTGAGCCGACTTCGTAGTCCTTAAGCTCAACTCCGCGGATTTCACGTATGAAGCGCTTAGGCGAAGTCTTTGCTTTTGCAGCATGACCTTTTTCTGGTTTGTTGCTCAAAACTTCACGCTTGTCCTGGTAGCCTACTTGAATTGCCTCGTAGCCGTCTGATTCAACAGTCTTAACTTGCATAACAACGTTAGGAGCTGCTTCAACAACAGTTACAGGAACAAGGATACCATCTTTGGTGAAGATTTGAGTCATACCGACTTTTCTTCCTAAGATTCCTTTGGTCATGATCACACCTCTTTCTTTTTTTAAAATTATAACTTGATTTCGATGTCAACGCCGCTTGGTAGATCAAGCTTCATTAGGGAATCAACAGTCTTAGGTGTTGGGTTCAAAATATCGATCAGACGTTTGTGCGTCCGCATTTCAAACTGTTCACGCGAGTCCTTGTTCTTATGTGGTGAACGCAGAACCGTGAATAAAACCCTCTCTGTTGGCAATGGAACTGGTCCTGAAATTTCGGCACCAGTTCTCTGCGCAGTAGCTACAATTTTAGCAGCTGATTCATCGAGAATACCATGTTCGTAAGACTTAAGTCTGATACGAATTGATTGACTTGCCATTAAATTACCTCCTCAACGTCTTCTTTAAAAGATGACTGGCTTCCGCAAAAATTCCCGGCGCCACCACTGTGGCAATGCATCCTGGTGTGCCGCAACCTTTTGCATCAACGCTTTACAACAAACATGTGCATGAGAGCAGAGTACGCCCTAAAAGCACAAAGACTATTGTACCGATTCTAAGCCGAAATATCAAGGGTTTAGCGGGATTTTCTTTGCTTTTTTGCAAAAGTTGATCGTCCTTTCCCCCTTTTTTCGCCAAGCAAAAAAATGCAGCTTTATTCAACTGACTCTTTTGGCCTATTCCGATTTCGCTGCCCGCTTGGGTCAGGCACAACAGGCTCAGCTAACTCTTGGCCCATATCGGATTGCGGAGCACAAGATATTAATGTGATAGTTGTATTGGTACACGTTGACTTGGGACACGTTTATTTTTGTCCGCAAAAAAGAGACGCTGGCTCTACCAACGTCTCGATTTTAACTTTAAGTTTTATCTGCTAATAAGTTTATTCAGCGTGACCGCCGCGACTCTTAATAATTTCTTCTTGGATTGACTTAGGGGTAACCGCATAATGGTCAAATACCATTGTAAAGGTTCCGCGTCCCTGGGTCGATGACCGCAAAGTAGTTGCGTAACCGAACATTTCGGCAAGTGGCACCATTGAGTTCAAAACTTTGGCACCGGCACGGTCTTGCATGTTGTCCATTGTACCACGACGGGCAGTGATTGACCCCATAACATCACCGAGATATTCTTCTGGCGTAATTACTTGTACCTTCATAATCGGCTCTAAGATTACGGCACCGGCTTTGGGAGCAGCATTTCTCAGTGCTAAGGAAGCAGCAACCTTGAAGGCAGCTTCAGAGGAGTCGACTTCGTGGTAGCTACCATCGTAAAGCTTAGCCTTGACATCAATCAACGGGTAGCCGGCAAGAATGCCGTTCTTCATTGACTCCTGCAGACCAGCATCAACGGATGGGATAAATTCACGCGGAACAACCCCACCGACAATGGCATCTTCAAATTCGTAGCCCTTACCGCGCTCGTTTGGCGTAAATTCAATCCAAACATCACCGTATTGACCCTTACCACCGGATTGACGAACGAACTTACCCTGTGCCTTAGTTGGCTTAGTGAAGGTTTCACGGTAGGCAACCTGCGGATTACCAATCTTGGCCTCAACGTGGAACTCGCGTTTCATACGTTCAACCATGATTTGCAAGTGCAGTTCACCCATTCCGGAAATCAGCGTCTGGCCAGTTTCAGCATTGGTTTCAGCCCTGAAAGTTGGGTCTTCTTCAGTCAATTTTTGCAGGGCAACGTCAAGCTTGTCCCGGTCAGCCTTTGATTCTGGCTCGATGGAAACTTGAATAACTGGATCTGGAACTTCCAAACTTTCCAAAATAAGCGGGTGGTCTGGATCGGTCAGCGAGTCACCGGTAGTGGTGTTCTTCAGGCCGATTGCACCAGCGATATCGCCTGAGAATACTTCAGGAATCTCGTTTCTGGAGTTGGCGTGCATCTGGAGCAGACGTCCAACACGTTCACGACTATTCTTAGAAGCGTTCAGCACGTATGAACCAGATTCAAGTGAACCAGTGTAAACCCGGATGTAAGTCAAACGTCCAACGAACGGGTCAGTAGCAATCTTGAATGCAAGTGCAGCAAATGGCTTGTCGTCACCAGCCATTAATTCGCTCTCCTCACCGGTCTTAGGGTCGTGAGCAATATAAGGCTTAACGTCTACTGGTGATGGCAGGTAGTCAACAACACCGTCCAGCATCATCTGCACGCCCTTGTTCTTGAATGCTGAACCAGCGAAAACAGGGAAAATCTTTAATTCCAAAGTAGCCTTACGGATGGCTGCCTTCAACTCGTCGATGGAAATTTCCTCACCATTAAGGTACTTTTCCATGATGTCGTCGTCGACGTCGGCAACCTGCTCGATTAACTCGCTGCGGCGCTTTTCGGCTTCGTCCTTGTACTCGTCAGGAACCGGAATAGTGTCCCAGTTGGAACCAAGCTTGTCCTCGTCGTAAACGTCGGCGTTCATGTTGATCAGGTCGATAACGCCTTCGAAGGTCTCGGCTGAACCGATTGGCATCTGCACGGCTAATGCATTGGCGTTTAAACGTTCGTGCAGCGACTTGACGGAATTGTCGAAGTCAGCACCGATTTTGTCCATCTTGTTAACAAAAACAATTCGAGGAACACCGTAAGTTTCAGCCTGGCGCCAAACATTTTCAGTCTGGGGCTCAACACCGGCCTGAGCGTCAAGAACAGTTACCGCACCGTCGAGCACACGCAGGGAACGCTCAACTTCGATGGTGAAGTCAACGTGTCCTGGGGTGTCGATGATGTTGATCCGGTAGTCATGCCACTGCGCAGTCGTTGCGGCTGACGTAATGGTGATACCACGTTCTTTTTCTTCGTCCATCCAGTCCATCTGTGAGTCACCCTCGTGGGTCTCACCGATCTTGTGGATTTTACCAGTATAGTAAAGAATACGCTCTGTAGTGGTAGTCTTACCCGCATCAATGTGGGCCATGATACCAATATTACGTGTTTTTTCTAATGGAAATTCACGCTTATTAGCCATAAATTTTTCTCTCCTTAATAATTAGAAACGATAGTGGGCAAACGCACGGTTTGCTTCAGCCATTCTGTGTACGTCTTCGCGCTTCTTAACTGCTGAACCGGTGTTGTTGGAAGCGTCGATGATTTCATTGGCCAGGCGCTCATCCATCGTGTGTTCGTTACGCAGGCGAGCGTAAGAAACGAGCCATCTCAAGCCCAAAGTCGTTCTTCTCTCGGGACGAACTTCAACGGGGATCTGGTAGTTGGAACCACCGATACGGCGTGCTCTAACTTCCAAAACGGGCATAATGTTGTTCATTGCTTCCTCAAAAACATCAAGTGGCTCCTTGCCGGTCTTGTCTTTAACAATGTTGAAAGCATCATAAAGGATTGAAGACGCCTTAGCTCTCTTACCATCAAGCATCAAGTGGTTGATCAACTTAGTAACGAGCTTTGAGTTGTACACTGGATCCGCTAAAATATCTCTTTTAGTAACATGTCCTTTTCTAGGCATTATTTAACTCCTCCTTAATCTTTCTTGGCACCGTACTTAGAACGGCCTTGCTTTCTGCCGTCAACGCCGGCAGTATCGAGGGCACCACGAATGATGTGGTAACGAACACCAGGAAGGTCCTTAACACGGCCACCACGGATCAAAACAACCGAGTGCTCCTGCAAGTTGTGACCTTCACCGGGAATATAAGCGGTAACTTCGATCAGATTAGAAAGACGCACACGCGCGTACTTACGCAGCGCTGAGTTTGGCTTCTTTGGCGTCATAGTGCCGACACGAGTGGCAACTCCACGCATTTGGGGTGCTGGATTGTTTACCAGTTCCTTTTTCATACTGTTGTAGCCGTAGCTCAAAGCTGGCGATTTTGATTTAGTCGTCTTGGTGTGACGGCCTTTTCTTACCAATTGGTTAATGGTTGGCATTAATTTTTCCTCCTAAAATCGATTATTCTGTTCACACACCCAGGAGTTTCTTTTTTACCCCTGATGTATACTTCAAAATGCACAATGACTATTGTACGCGTTTTTAGGCAAAAAGCAATCCTTAATTAAATAAAAAAGATGAAAAACTCCTTTTCTGGCGTAGTTACTGGTGAGGTGAACGAAATGACGCAACTCTATTGTCTGACCAACTTTTTTATTGGTGCCTGCCTTGCATCCCACGCAGCTGTGATTGCCGCACGCATCGACCGGGAAGACTTTATCTTCTCGCGCTCGCACTGCCAAGCGTGCAGAACGGAACTCAGCCTGCTGGATGAACTGCCCATCGTTTCTTACTTCTGGCTGCACGGCAGGTGTCGCTACTGCCACGCACCCATTCCGGCCACGCTGCCGGTCATTGAAACTGTTGGCGGATTTGCGTACGCCCGCGTCGACTTCAGCGGCCGTGACGGAATTGCGCTGGCAATTCTGCTCTTCAGCCTGCTCATAACCGCTATCTCCGACCATGAACACAGGGAATTTCACGTTAGCATGCTGCTGCCGGCCGCTGGGCTTGCGCTCTCCCGCAGCAGCAAGGTCTTACGCTACCAGCTGCTGGACCTGTTCGAATTGCTGCCTGTTGTGGTTATCCTCGTTTGCTACGTTTGCCGCGGCAAGATGGGGACTGGCGATTTGATTATCTATTTGATTTTGGCTATTTACTTCAGCCCCGCGTTTGCCAACCGTATTTTTCTCTTGGCAGCGCTTTTTTTGCTGGTTCACTTCCTGCTGGAACGGAAAAACCGGCGGGCGCAGGATGAGATTGCCTTCGTTCCGTACATTTTTTTGGGACTAACCGTCCTGCTGCTAGCGTAAGAAACAAAAGAAGCGTTCCTGCTCTTTACAAGCAGAAACGCTTCTTAAATTATATTAGGCCTGAGGTTCCTTCGTCTCGTCAGCCTCTTTCATCTTCTTTTCAATGTCAGCGATTGAATAGACGGACTTCGGCTTCTTAACGTCGGATTCGGGTTCCATGTTCCGGTAAACCGGAAGACCGGTACCGGCAGGAATAATCTTGCCGATGATAACATTTTCCTTTAATCCCAGCAGCGGGTCGTTCTTGCCCCGAATAGAGGCGTCGGTCAGAACCCGGGTCGTCTCCTGGAAGGAAGCGGCGGACAAGAAACTGTTCGTCTCAAGGGCAGCCTTGGTGATACCCAGAATTACGCTCTGCGCAGTCGCCGGAATGCCACCCGAAATGATCACGGACTTGTTGCGCTCCTTGAACTGGTCGATATCCATCACCTCGCCCGGAAGGAGGGTGGTCTCGCCCGGATCAAGGATACGGACCTTTTGCAGCATCTGTCTGGTCAAAACCTCGACGTGCTTGTCGGAAATATCCACACCTTGCATCCGGTAAGCTTTCTGGACTTCAACCAGGATGTACTCTTCGGTCGTCAGCGTGTCGGTAACCTGGATCAATTCCTTCGGGTCGACCGAACCAAGCGTCAGCTTGTCGCCGCGGCGCACTTCGTCACCCTCGGCAACCGCCACTGAGGCGGTGTAAGGTATGCTGTAGCTCCGAGTATCGATCCTGCCCTTAACGGTAATTTCACGCGTGTGTTCCGCCGGATTCTCCTGGATTGAATCAATGGTCCCATCGACCTCGGAGATGATTGCACGACCCTTAGGGTTACGTGCCTCAAACAATTCCTGCACACGCGGCAGACCTTGAGTAATATCTTCAGCACCGGCAACACCACCGTTGTGGAAGGTACGTAGCGTAAGCTGGGTACCCGGTTCACCGATTGACTGGGCAGCAACAGTGCCGACTGCTTCACCAACCTCAACCTCTTCACCGGTTGCCAGGTTCATGCCGTAGCACTTGCGGCAGATGCCGTGGGAGGTGTCACAAGTCAGAATCGAACGAATCTTGACGTTCTTGACGCCGGCATCACAGATTTCGTGCGTCAATTTTTCATCCATTAATTCGTTGGGACCAACAATTGCCTTGCCCGTCTGCGGGTTCTTAACCGTTTCTGCGGTAAAGCGACCCAACAGCCGGTCATAAAGCGGCTCGATCAGTTCATCGCCTTCCATAATGGCGTGAACGTTGATGCCCCGGTCAGTACCACAGTCATCATCACGAATGATAACGTCTTGCGCAACGTCGACCAGCCGCCGGGTCAGATAACCGGATTGTGCGGTCTTCAGGGCCGTATCGGTCATGCCTTTTCGGGCTCCGTGGGTAGACATGAACAGTTCCAGAACAGACAGCCCTTCCTTGAAGTTGGAGGTAACCGGAATTTCGAACAGCCCACCGTTTGGCGTAGCCATCAGGCCCCGCATCCCGGCCAGCTGGGTAAAGTTGGAGATGTTACCCCGGGCACCGGAATCGGCCATGATGGTAATTGGGTTCCGTGGATCGTAAATCTGTGCGATTTCATCCTGAACCTGGTCCTTGCATTCGTTCCAGATGCTGATAACCCGGTCATGCCGCTCTTGTTCGGTAATCAGACCACGTCTGAACTGCTTGGAAACAACGTCGACTTGCTTGTGGGCCTTGGCCACCTTTTCGTCCTTGTCATCAATCTCAGGAACATCGGTCATGCCGATGGTGATGCCCGAAGTAGTGGAACTGGTGTAACCCAGCGTCTTCAGATCATCGAGGTATTCTGACGTCCTCTGTACCCTGTAGTACTTGTAGATTGTGGCAATGGAATCAGACAAAAATGACTTCTTAAACGGCGTGGAAATAAGTTCACCCGCAACCGTGTCGATCTTCTCGTGAATATTCTCGCCCGGCTCCAAGAAGTACTTGGAATCAAGCGGATTGTTCAGGTTTTCTGCGGTCGGCTCGTTAACGTAGAAGTAGTCTTGCGGGAAAATCTGGTTGAAGATTACCCGCCCGTAAGTCGTAATGAAGATGCTGTGCTCATAGCCCTTCGGCCATGCCTTTTCTGGCATCGAATCAGCGGAAATACCAATAATCGTGTGGTAGTGGATGTCGCCGTTGTTGTAAGCAACCGTTGCTTCAGCAGGAGAATTAAAAATCATTCCCTCGCCTTCACGGCCCTTTTCGGCTTGGGTTAACCAGTAGTTGCCTAAAACAATATCCTGTGAAGGCGTCACGATTGGCTTACCGTCTTTAGGTGCCAGGATGTGGTGGGCCGCAAGCATCAGCAAACGTGACTCGGCCACCGCCTCGTCTGACAACGGAACGTGAATGGCCATCTGGTCACCATCAAAATCGGCGTTGTAGGCTTCACACGCCAGCGGGTGCAAACGAATAGACTTGCCCGGAACCAAGACCGGTTCGAAGGCCTGGATACTCAAACGGTGCAAGGTAGGGGCCCGGTTCAAGAGAACCGTTCTTTCCTTAATGACGCTTTCCAGTACGTCCCAGACGTCGTCATCCTCGCGGTCAATCTTGCGTTTGGCGCTCTTGATATTTGAAGCAAGCTTGCGCTTAACCAGTTCGTGCATAACAAACGGCTTGAACAGTTCAAGTGCCATCGGACGCGGAACGCCACACTGGTAAAACTTGAGCTTAGGCGAAACGTCGATAACAGAACGACCGGAGTAGTCGACCCGCTTGCCCAGCAGGTTTTGACGGAAACGTCCCTGCTTACCCTTCAGCATGTGTGAAAGTGACTTCAGCGGACGGTTACCCGGCCCGACAACTGAACGACCCCGGCGACCGTTGTCAATCAGCGCATCGACTGCTTCCTGCAGCATCCGCTTCTCGTTCTGCACGATAATGTTGGGCGCATTGAGGTCAAGCAGACGCTTCAGCCGGTTGTTGCGGTTGATAACCCGGCGGTAAAGGTCGTTGAGGTCGGAAGTCGCAAAGCGTCCACCTTCCAGCTGGACCATTGGACGCAAGTCCGGCGGGATGACCGGTACCGCGTCAATGACCATCCATTCGGGCTTGTTGCCTGAATTATTGAAGGCATCCAGGATGTCCAGACGTCTGATTGCACGTGTCCGCTTCTGGCCGGTAGCCGTCTCCAGCTCCTTGCGTAGCTCGGTTACTTCCTTAGCCAGGTCCACCTTGCGTAGCAGGTCCCGAATCGCTTCGGCCCCCATCTTGGCGGTAAAGCGGTTGCCGTACTTGGCTTTTTGCTCACGGTATTCAACTTCAGTCAGGAGCTGCTTGAATTCAAGGTCGGTATCACCCGGGTCAATCACAATGTACGCGGCAAAGTAAATGACCTCTTCAAGCAGTCTGGGCGACATGTCGAGTATCAATCCCATCCGGGACGGGATGCCCTTGAAATACCAGATGTGAGTTACCGGTGCGGCCAGTTCAATGTGACCCATCCGTTCTCTTCTAACCTTGGAGGAAGTAACCTCGACCCCACAGCGATCACAAACGATGCCGCGGTACCTTACGCCCTTGTACTTGCCACATGCACAGGACCAGTCCTTGGTCGGCCCAAAGATCCGCTCATCAAACAACCCGTCTTTTTCAGGCTTAAGCGTCCGGTAGTTAATCGTCTCTGGCTTCTTAACTTCGCCGTAGGACCAACTTCTAATCTTGTTCGGTGATGCAAGACCAATCTGCATGCTTTCAAATTTATTTACGTCGATCAAAAGTTTAACCTCCTAATTATTTAGAAATCTTGTTGTCATCATCGGACTCATCTACAGGAGTTTCGGCTTCTGCCGGTTCTTCTGCCTCGCCATCTTCTGATTTTGCGGTTTCTTCGGCCAACTTCTTCTTTTGCTGCTCTTCAGCCATCTTCGACAGCGTGTCAATGTTCAGGTGTTCGTTAGAGTCATCGTCCATGTCGCGCAGCTCGATTTCCTTGTGATCCATGTCAAGAACACGAATATCCAGTCCGAGGGACTGGAGTTCCTTGACCAGAACCCGGAAGGATTCGGGAACACCAGGCATTGGAATTCTTTCACCTTTGACAATTGCTTCATAGGCCTTCACACGACCAACGACGTCATCGGACTTGTAGGTCAAGATTTCTTGAAGCGTGTAGGCGGCACCGTAAGCTTCCAGTGCCCAAACCTCCATTTCACCAAACCGTTGGCCACCAAATTGCGCCTTGCCGCCAAGAGGCTGCTGCGTAACAAGTGAGTAAGGCCCAATTGAGCGGGCGTGAATCTTGTCGTCAACCATGTGCGTTAGCTTCAGGTAATGCATGATGCCAACGGAAACACGGTTATGGAATGGTTCACCGGTCCGGCCATCGTACAAAACGGTCTTGCCGTCCTTATCAATGCCAGCCTTGTGGACCGTGTCCCAAACGTCGTCTTCGCTTGCACCGTCAAATACTGGCGTTGCAACGTGAATACCAAGGCTATTGGCAGCACGCCCCAGGTGCAATTCCAAAAGCTGTCCGATGTTCATACGTGAGGGAACACCCATCGGGTTCAAACAAATATCAACCGGCGTACCATCTGGCAGGTACGGCATGTCCTCTTCCGGAACAACGGCCGCAACCGTACCCTTGTTACCGTGACGTCCGGACATCTTGTCGCCGACCTGAATCTTACGCTTCTGTGCAATATAGACGCGGACCAATGTGTTCACGCCAGGCGCCAGTTCATCGCCGTTTTCACGGGTGTAGACCTTGACGTCGCGCACGATCCCGCCGCCGCCGTGAGGCACGCGCAAAGACGTATCGCGGACTTCACGGGCTTTTTCGCCAAAGATGGCGTGCAGTAGACGCTCCTCGGCCGAAAGCTCAGTTACCCCTTTAGGCGTAACCTTGCCCACCAGAATGTCGCCGTCGTGCACTTCGGCACCGATGCGGACGACGCCGTGCTTGTCGAGGTCCTTGAGTGCGTCCTCACCAACGTTAGGGAGTTCGCTCGTGATTTCCTCGGGGCCAAGCTTCGTGTCGCGGGCCTCGGACTCGTAGTCTTCAATACTGATCGAAGTGTACACGTCGTCTTTAACCAGGCGCTCCGACAGCATGATGGCATCCTCATAGTTGTACATGTTCCAGGTCATGAAGGCGATAACCGGGTTTTGCCCGAGAGCAAGCTCTCCGTGGTCCATCGTTGGACCGTTACCGATAACTTCGCCCTCTTCAACCTTGTCGCCGAGCTTAACGTTCGGTGTTTGGTTGTAAGACTTGGAGTTATTAGACCGGCGGTACTTTTCAAGCGTGTACTTGTCCAACGTGCTGTCTTCACGTCTAACCCTGATTGAATTAGCATCGACGTATTCAACCGTACCGGCTGCCTTAGCTAAAACCGCGGCACCGGAATCGTGCGCTGCCCGGTATTCCATACCGGTACCAACGAGCGCACTGTGCGGATTGATTAGCGGCGCAGCCTGACGCTGCTGGTTGGCACCCATCAGCGCACGGTTGGAGTCATCGTTTTCCAAAAACGGGATACATGCCGAAGCGACCGAAACCACTTGCTTGGGGATAACGTCCATATAGTCAATCTTGTCCGGACTGACCTCAACGTTGTCTTCCTTGTGCCGCGCCAAAATCAAGTCATCCTTAAAGGAACCATCGGGATTCAAACGCGTGTTTGCACCGGCAATAATATAGTTATCCTCAACATCAGCGGTAAGGTAGTCAATCCTGTCGGTTACCTTGTGCGTCTTCCACGAAACGCGGCGGTACGGCGTTTCAATGAAGCCATACTTGTTAATTACCGCATACGTAGCCAACGAGTTAATCAAGCCAATGTTAGGGCCTTCCGGCGTTTCAATCGGACACAGACGACCATACTGGGTATAGTGTACGTCACGGACCTCATAGCCGGCACGGTCACGGGTCAAACCACCAGGTCCCAAGGCAGACATCCGGCGCTTGTGCGTCAATTCGCCCAGGGGGTTATGCTGGTCCATAAACTGTGACAGTTGTGAGGAACCGAAGAATTCCTTGATGCTGGCAACAATCGGCCGGATGTTGATCAATTGCTGGGGGGTCACCGTTGACGGATCCTGAATTGACATTCTTTCCCGAACAACCCGCTCCATTCTGGCCAGTCCAATTCTAAACTGGTTCTGCAGCAGTTCACCAACACGACGGATACGGCGGTTGCCTAGGTGGTCAATGTCATCGGTGTTGCCAATTTCATCCTGCAGCAGCAGGAAGTAATTGATTGACGCCAGAACATCGGCCGGCGTCAAATACTTGACGCTCTTGTCAATGTGACCGTTAGAAATAAGCTTAACCACACGTTCTGGGTTAACCTTAGAGTATACCTTGATTTCCTGAACGTTGATGGGATCCGGCAACACGCCCTCCTTTGAAGGCTCGTAGGTAACCATCTTAAAGTCATCCCGGTCAAGGTAGTCCTCAAGTGTTTCCATTAATTCATGGGTAACAACCGTGCCCTTCTTGGCAATAATTTCACCGGTGTCGGGGTCGGCCAGGGTTTCGGCCAGGGTCTGACCATACAGGCGGTTCTTAAGGGATAATTTCTTGTTAACCTTGTAACGGCCTACCGGCGCTAGGTCATAGCGGCGGGGATCAAAAAAGCGTGCGTATAGAAGCGAACGTGATGAATCAGTCGTCTTCGGTTCGCCCGGGCGCAGCCGCTCGTAGACATCCTTCAACGCCTCGGCAACGCGCGAATCGGCTGGATTCTTGTGCACATCCTTTTCCAGCGTGAACTGCAGGGTGTCACTCTGACCGAACATATCGAGGATTTCATCGTCTGAACCGATTCCAAGCGCCCGAATAAAAACAGTCAGCGGCAATTTACGGGTACGGTCAACCCGGACGTACGACACATTCTTGGCGTCGGTCTCGTATTCTAGCCATGCACCCCGGTTAGGGATGACGGTCGTGCCAAAAATCTGCCGGCCGTTCTTGTCATAGTCTCCAGAATAATAGACGCTCGGCGATCTAACTAACTGAGAAACAATTACTCTTTCGGCACCGTTGATAATGAATGAACCTGATTCGGTCATTAGCGGCAGGTCACCGAAGAAAACTTCCTGCGTCTTGATTTCACCGGTCTTTTGGTTGGTTAATTTCAGGGTGACGTTCATCGGTGCGGCATAGGTCGCATCGTGGTCCCGTGCTTCATCTACAGTATACTTGGGCTTCTGCAGCTTATAGCCTAAGTATTCTAAGGAAAGCTTGCCCGAAAAGTCACTAATTGGCATAATATCGTCAAAGACGTCTTTAATACCTTCATCCAAAAACCATTGATATGATTCGGTCTGGACATCGGTCAGGTTAGGCAGCTTCAGCACTTCTTTAATGCGGGAAAAACTGCGCCTAGTACGATGTTTGCCAAAATTCACTACGTGTCCATTTAACAAGGAGAAACATCCTTTCTGTCAGAGAAAGCTAATATTACATTTCGATTACAATTTTAAAAAGGGGTGATTTTAGGCATAAAAAAGACAAAAACAACATTGTCGTTTTTGTCTTCTATTATTTTGCTGGACAATATATCAGCAAAATCCTGAAAATCAGCTTTTTAATCACGTTTAACCATAACAAAAAACTTTTTTGATGTCAACGGATCTACCTTGCGCCGATCAAACTGTCCTCATTTGCATGCACAATGTCAAACTTCAGCTTATTGTGACTGCAGCCAATCTTTAACAAGTCGCCGGCCCCGAGGGCGCCCTTGACCAGCATTGAGGCAATCTCATCCTCGAAGTCGGTCTGAATCGCGCGGCGCAGCGGTCGTGCGCCCATCTCAGGGTCGTAGCCGTCCCTAACAACCTTATCGAGCGCCGCCGGCGATATCTTCAGGCGAATCTCCTGCTTGTGCAGGCGGTCGATCAGCTTGTGCGTGAGCAGCGTGACAACCTGACGCAGCTGCTTCTGGTCCAGCTCATCGAAGATAATCGATTCGTCAATCCGGTTCAAAAACTCCGGCCGAAAGAACTGCTTCAGCGCCTGCTGAACGCGGTCGTGCCGCATCTTGGCCATACGGGTATTGTCCGCCGAAAAGCCAACCGTCTTCGTCTCAAACAGTGAACGCGAACCCAGGTTAGACGTCATGATGATAATCGTGTTCTTGAAGTCAACCTTGCGTCCCTTCGAGTCGGTCAAAAAGCCGTCGTCAAGAACTTGGAGCAGCAGGTTGAACACGTCCGGGTGGGCCTTTTCAACCTCATCCAGCAGAACAACGGAATAGGGGTGGCGCCGGACCTTCTCGGACAACTGACCGCCCTCGTCGTAGCCAACGTAGCCGGGGGACGAGCCAATCAGCTTGCTGCTGGCTACTTGGTCCATGTACTCGGACATGTCAATCCTAATCAGGTTGTTTTCGGAGCCGAAGACGGCCGCCGCAATTGCCTTGGCCAGCTCCGTCTTGCCAACGCCAGTCGGCCCCAAGAATAGGAAGGAACCAATCGGTCTGTTCTCGTCCTTGATGCCGCTGCGACTGCGCCGGACTGCCCGGCTGACCGCAGAAACGGCCTTGTCCTGCCCGATGATCCGCTTGTGCAGGTCACCTTCAAGGTTGGCCAGCTGTTTGGATTCATCGCGGTTCATCTGGGTTACGGGAACGCCGGTCCAGTTAGAGACAACCTTTGCAATGTCTTCGGGCTGCACCATGGCCTTGCCCGTAATCGTCTTTTCCAAACGGTCGTCCAGCTTGTTCAGCCGCACCTGCAGGCTGTTCTGCCGGTCCTGGAGCTGGGCCGCCTTCACGAAGTTTTGGTTAACCGCGGCCTGATTCTTCTGGTCCACGACCTTTTTTATCTGCTCGGCAACCTGCAGCATCTGGTTGTTCGAGCCCTTGCCCGAACTAATCTTGACGGCCGCACTGGCCTCGTCAACCAGGTCGATTGCCTTGTCCGGCAAGTAGCGGTTAGAAATATAGCGGCTGGACAAGTCAACCGCACTTGCCAGCGCCTCATCCGTGATCTTGACGTGGTGAAACTTCTCGTACTTGGGCTTCAGGCCGGTTAAAATTGCCAGCGACTCCGTCCGGGACGGCTCGTTCAGCCGCACAATCTGGAAGCGCCGGGCCAGGGCCTGGTCCTTTTCCACGTATTTTTGGTATTCATCAAAGGTTGTGGCGCCAATCATCTGAATGTCGCCGCGCGCAAGGGACGGCTTCAGAATGTTGGCCGCGTCGATCGACCCCTCGGCACCGCCCGCACCGATTAACGTATGCATCTCATCCACAAAGAGAATGATGCTGCCGTCCGCCGTGATTTCCTTGATGATCTTCTTCATCCGGTCCTCAAACTCGCCGCGGTACTTGGTGCCCGCAACCAGACCCCCAAGGTCCAGCGATACCACCTGCTTGTCCAGCAGGTCGCGGGGCACCTTTTTATTAACAATCGCCGTTGCAATTGCCTCGGCGACCGCCGTCTTGCCGACACCCGGCTCACCAATGAGCACCGGATTATTCTTGTTGCGCCGCGAAAGAATTTCAATCACGCGTGCAACTTCGCGGTCGCGCCCAATCACCGGGTCAATCTGGCCGTTCTCGGCGCGTGCGTTCAGGTTAACCGAGACCTGATCTAAAGTCGGCGTGGAGCTCTGCGCACTAGGCGCGTTGTAGTCGGGACCGTTAAAGCTGGACCAGCCGTTATCATCGGACTGGCCGCCCCCGCCGAGGTCCTCCTCGTCCTCGCCCAGGCTGTGGAGAATATCGCTGCGCAGCCCGTCGAGGTCGATGCTGAGGTTGCGCAAAATGACTGAAGCCAGAACCTGTTCGTTGAGAACCAGGCCCAGCAGGATGTGGCAGGTTCTAATCTTGGCTGAGCCCTCACGTTCGGCCAGGGTGCCCGCATAGGCCAAAACCATGCTGAGGCGTGGCGACATTTCCATGTACGTGGTCTTGCCGGCCGACCCGTAGCCCGTGTAGCGCTCAATCTCTTCACGGATTGCCTTCGGTGTTGCTCCCCACGCACGCAGGTCCTTGCCCGCCTCACCATCGGATTCGATGACCATTGCAAGCAGCACGTGCTCGGTGCCGATCAGGCGGTGATGGAACGCCTGCGCTTGCTCGCGTGCAATTTCCAAGACTTGATTTGCACTGTTAGTATAAGATTTTTTCATTATTGCACCACCTTTAAAATTGACGTGTTTATACTATAAACTTTTTTGCCAGAATGTAAAATATTATGTTCTTAATTCTTTTACCGTCAAAAACATTGCAACCATTATATCAAAGACTACTTTGTGATGCTAATTTTCCACCTTTGGCGAAGCTTTATAAAGAAAAAGGCCCGGAAGTGCATGATCGAACACAAAAAATGCCTTCATGCCAACGATTCAAACCGTTAGCACAAAGGCAAAATTCCCATTATCGGGAAAACAGGATTCGAACCTGCGACCTCTACGTCCCGAACGTAGCGCTCTACCAAGCTGAGCTATTTCCCGTTTAATAAAAAGGCCCACCCCAAGCGGTGGGCTCTTTTTAGATAGAGCGGAAGACGGGATTCGAACCCGCGACCCCCACCATGGCAAGGTGATGTTCTACCACTGAACTACTTCCGCAAGACAAATATTATTATAGCAAATCGGTCCCAGTTTGCAAGTGCTTTTTGCAAAAAAATCTAAAAAAATATTCTGCTTGCAATAAGGCCCGGCTTATCAAGCTTTGCAGCGGCCAGTTTTTTTGCACCATCCCGCGGCGCGCCCCGCCTTGCCCAGCTTGCCGCACCGTTAAAAATGCTTGACGGCCATCCGTTGTCCGGGCTATCATTTCTTAACCACACATTTTTGATTTTGACAAAGGAGCCACCCATGCAGACATCCCTAGAAGAACTTTTACAATCAGACACCCCAGATTTCCGCTTCACGGATGCGCAGGTCGCCTTCATGCTGCAAAACGTGGGCAGCCTCGACCCCCACCTGCGCGATGACCTCATCTACAGCCTCTTTGCCCGCGGCTTTGCCGGGGATGCCTTCACCAAGAAGCAGGTAGAAACAATCATTGCGACGTTTATTAATGAGGAAAACCTGTTCAGGGGCATCGATGAGCCCGAAAATGACCTGGTCTTCTTGCGCACCTTCAGCGCGCTGCTTGGCAGCCTGCTGTTAGAGAAAGACAACGAGCAAAACATTCTAACGGATAAAAAGCGGCAGCTCCTGTTTGACTGGAGCGTTGCCTACCTGGTCCGCGAAAAAGACTACCGCGGCTTTGTGCCCGGCAAGGGCTGGGCCCACGCCGTGGCGCACGGCAGCGATTTACTGGGCGCAGCACTCGGTCACAAGGATTTTACAACCAGTGATAGCGCAAGACTCTTTGCACCGATTGAAACGATTTTCCACAACATGCAAACGCCCTTCGTCGACGACGAGGAGCAGCGCCTCGCCTATGCCTTCTACCAGGGCGTCAGCGTCGGCAATGTCGCTGGGGCCGACTTTAAGCACTTCATCTGCCACTTCGATGATGAACTCTACCAGCAGCTAGACTGGCAGAAGCAATCGGACTGGTACCGCCTGTCTAGCTGGCTGCGCCTACTGCAGAACTGGTACTTTTTCTTTTCAAGGCAAAAAGATATTCAGGATTTGTTAGCAGACAAAATCTACAAGTACTACGAAAAAATGGGCTATGACGTTTGCAAAAAGTAAGACCACCGCACTCGGTGGTCTACATTATCATTTGTTAATTTGTTAAAAAGTATTTAATTAGCCCGTTTTCCTTTGATATGCCTGAAGAATACAAACCACTCATAAACAAAATCAACAACTGCAATATCAAATTGCTTTATTTACTTCTGATATAAATGAGATACAATTGATTTAATCATATATTAAAGGGTAAAAATATCCGTGAAGAGGGGAACGGTTATGAACAGAGTATTTAAGTTAATAATGGCCCTAATGCTGGCAGCAGTCCCGGCAACCGTAATGGCGACTCATAGTGAAATCAAGGCTGCACAAGTGTCATGGCCTAAAGATGTAACTGCTAAAGCTTGGACCAAGCGTTTAGCCAAGGCTGGTTATGTTTTCAAACTCCCCAATGCTAACAAAGGAGTTTTGTATAAAAACACTGCGGCTAAAGGCGGTAATTCATACAGTAAAAAAGTACTCCAAAAAATTGTTCGACAGAATACCCTCTTCAAAGTAACGCGGGTATCAACGGTAAAAAATTCTGTAACTGTTGATTTGGTCTCACAAGATGGCAAGTATAAGGGTTATACGAACTATGTGAATGGTATTTATAATAAAAACTTGCTTAACAAAGATCTCCAGCCGCTAATCAAGGCGGAAATAAAAGTGATTAGAGCTAAAGGTAAGAAAGCTAAAGCTAATGAACTGAAAATAGTAAATGGTTTAGCAGCTGCTTTAACTGGCGAAAATCAAAAAATAGCTCTTGCTTCAATTAAAGAGCTAAAGCAGCTCATCAGGCATAACAATGACCTTTCAAAGGTTCCAGTTCTTTTAATTGGTCGTTATCCTGGCAACTTGCTAGAATTTAATCAGATTGGCCCGGTAAAAGTATAGCCGACTATGATAAAAAATAAATTAGTCCTTATACAAAAAGAAGACGAACTCAAACTCGTCTTCTTTTTCTCTATCAATTATTATTTGTTCTTCTTTTCCAAGTCGGCGCGCACCTCGCGGTCGATGTCCTCAACCTTTTCCGGACGCATCGTCGGGAAGAGCAAGACGTCGCGGATAGCCGGCGCATCGGTCAAGAGCATGACTAAGCGGTCGATGCCGATTCCGAGGCCGCCCGTTGGCGGCATGCCGTATTCCATGGCCCGGAGGTAGTCCTCGTCGATCATGTCGGCCTCGTCGTTGCCGGCTTCACGCTCGGCCATCTGGGCCTCGAAGCGCTCGCGTTGGTCGTCGGGGTCATTGAGCTCGGAAAACGCGTTGCCGTATTCCTCGCCCATGATGTAGATTTCGAAGCGGTCGGTGAAGCGCGGATCGTCTGCGTTTTTCTTGGCCAGCGGGGAAATCTCCACCGGGTGACCGTAAACGAAGGTCGGATCAACGATGGTTTCCTCGCAATACTTTTCAAAGAAGGCGTTGATGATGTGGCCCACGCCCCAGAAGCTCTCGACCTGAATCTTGTGGTCGCGGGCAATCTGCTGCGCTTCTTCCAGGCTCATCTTAGGCCAGAAGTCGACGCCGGTCTTCTCCTTGATCAGGTCAACCATGTGCACGCGCCTAAACGGCTTGCCCAAATCGATTGCGGTGCCCTGGTAGGTTACCTTGCCGTCGTCTGATACAACGCTGGCAGCGGCCCGGATAATGCCCTCCGCCTCGTCCATGACGTCGTGGAAGTCCCAGTATGCGGCGTAGGTTTCTAGCTCGGTAAATTCCGGGTTGTGGTGCGTGTCGAGGCCCTCGTTTCTGAAGACCCGGCCGATCTCATAAACGCGTTCCATGTCCCCGACAATCAGGCGCTTAAGCGGCAACTCGAGCGCGATTCGCATGTACAGGTCAATGTCCAGTGCGTTGTGGTGGGTAACAAACGGCCGCGCCTCTGCGCCACCGGGAATGTTGTGCAGAACCGGCGTCTCAACTTCCAAAAAGTCCTTCTTGTTCAAGAAGTCGCGGATGGCCTGGATGATCTTGGTCCGGTGGACAAAGCGTTCATAGCTGGCCCGGTTGGAAATAAGGTCAAGGTAGCGCTGGCGGTAGATCTGCTCAACGTCTTTCAAGCCATGATACTTGTCCGGCAAAGGCCGCAGGGCCTTGGACAGGAACGTGACGTGCAGTGCCCGGATGGTCAACTCGCCCGTGTCGGTCTTCATGACCTCGCCGTCAATGCCCAGGAAGTCGCCGATGTCAGACTTTTTGAAAATCTGGTAGTTGTCTTCGCCCACCATGTCCTTGCGGACGTAAATCTGAATCTTGCCGGTTCGGTCATACAGGTCGGCAAAGCCAACCTTGCCCTTGCCCCTTTTTGCCAGCATGCGCCCGGCAATCTTGGTCTTCGGCAGTTTTTCGTTCAGTTCATCCTTGTCTTCGTCCTGGTACTTCTCGTTCAGGGTGCGGGCCAGGTCTTGCCGGTCGAACTTTCTCATGCCGAAGGGTTCGATCCCCTTTTCCCGTAGCTCCTGCATCTTTTGGCGACGAACAATCAACTGGTCGTTCATTTCATTCTTAGCCACTTACTTTTCCTCCATCATTTTTCTTTCACTTCGGTCAGCTCTCTGCGCCTGCCGCTTCTCGTAGTCTTCGACAAAATTATCAAGCAGATCATATACTTCCTGGGCCGTCCACACCTCGTTTATTCTAGCGCGGGTGCGGGCCGAACGCGGAACGCCCTTCAGGTAATAGGCGGCCTGCTGGCGAAATTCCGGCACGGCAATCTTCTCGCCCTTGAGTTCAACCAGACCCTGCAGCTGGTGCTCGGCGGTTGCCACCCGCTCGCGCACGCTCTGCGGCGCGAGCTTTTCACCGGTATCAAGGTAATGCACCATGTCCTGCAGAATCCACGGGTTGCCCAGAGCAGCCCGGCCCACCATGATCGCGGTCGAGCCGATTTCCTTGAGCGCCTTGGCCGCTAGTTCGGGCGTTCTAACGTCGCCGTTGGCCACAAAGGGCACGTCGAGCACCTGGGCAACGTCGTGCAGCGTCTCCCAGTCGGCCTCGCCCTGGTACATCTGCTTGCGCGTGCGGCCGTGCATGGCAATCATTGCGGCACCCGCTTCCTGGGCGGCCAGTGCGTTCTCAACGGCAAAAATGTGCTTGCGGTCCCAGCCAATCCGCATCTTAACGGAAACGGGCTTGGACACGTTTTGCACAACTTTATGCACCATCTGGTAAATCTTGTTGGCGTCCAGCAGCCACTTGGAGCCCGCGTCGGTCTTCGTCACCTTGGGCACCGGACACCCCATGTTAATATCAATAATGTCGGCCGCAGTATGCTGGTCAATGTATTGTGCCGCTTCCAGCAGCGTCTCCTCGGAGCCCCCGAAAATCTGGATGCTCATCGGGTGTTCGCGCGGATCAACCTTCATCATCGACATCGTTTTCTTGTTCCGGTAAATTATTCCGTGATCGGAAATCATCTCGCATACAACCAGCCCCGCACCGTATTCCTTGCAAATTATGCGGAAGGCCGCGTTGGACACGCCGGCCATGGGCGCAACAACCACCCGGTTGGGAATAGTTATATCGCGAATTTTCCAGCTATTATCCACCAAATCATCCCCTTATATCTTTCATAATGATAACAAAAAGCGCCCCCTAAGCAAAATCACAAGGCGCGGACTAGGCAAAAACCCGTCCACCCGCAGCAGCCAATTATTTTTTAATAAAGAACTTGCCCGGCGCTACCCGGTTGTAGTAGCGCAGGAACGCCTTCTTGCTTTGATCGTCAACCGAAATATTGGTGACGCCGGCGTTCTGCACTTCCCCAATGGTCGCAATCTCTGGAATATTCAAAATGCTCTGGATCAGCGACCGCGAAGCCGTACCGTGAAAAACCAGGGCCACGGATTCATTTGCGTGCTTTTGCACCAGGTCATGCCAGAAGTCGGTCAGCCGCTGGGAGAGATGCTCGTAGCTTTCGCCCGTTGAATAATCTGTGTACTTTTCGTTAAAATAGCCCAGTTCATCGAAGACCTGCGGGTACTTGGCAATGATGTTCTGAATGGATTCGCCGTCCCAGTTGCCGTAATCCATTTCCTTCAAGCGGTCATCAAGGATAATTTCGTGCCTGCCCTGGTCCAAGATCTCGGCTGTCTGCTTTGCCCGCTTTAGGGGACTGGCGTAGACATAATCAATCTTGCCCAGGTCGAAGCTGTCGCGCAAGGCTTCGGCCTGCTTAATTCCCGTTTCGTTGAGGGGCAGGTTGGTACGCGACCCGTTGATGGCATCGGTCTTGTTCGTATCCGTTTGACCATGACGCACAATATACACGTTTAGCATTAATTACACTCCTTCTTTCTAATTCAAGTCAACCCTTCTATTATAATCAAAATTGGTACTTACCGCACCCCCTTAATTGGGCAAAACCGCGCTTTAGCAGTGGACTAGTCTTGAAAACGGAAGTCAGTCTTCCGGCAGCTGGACCACATCATCATAGTAATGCAATTCGGCATTGCGGTGCACAACGCTGATTACCGTCGCCCCGGGCAGATATTTTTTGATCATCGAGTAGACGTTTGCAATCGCATTTTCATCCAGGTTGCTGGTAAGTTCGTCAAGCAGCAGAACCTGCGATTCGCCGCGCCATTCCAACAGAAATCAGCACGTAGCTCACAAAAAAGCAGGTAGAGCAGACCCAGCTTAATTACGAGCGTCTCAGAAAAACGTGCTGATCACGCCCCTATTTTTTCGCCAGTATCGCCTTCAGCTCGTCTTCGGTGTAATGATACTTGCTTTTGCAGAAGCTGCAAGTCAACTCCGCACCGTGATCTTCGCTAATCATCGCTTTTAATTGGCTGGCTTTGATCGTTGCTAAGATTTTACCATACTTTTCCTTGGAACAATCACACTTGAAGGCAACCGGATCCTTTTCCAGGATTTTGCGATCGGGACCTAGAATTAGGGTCGCCAATTTTTCGGGCGTCATTCCACCCAAAAATGCGGTAGAAAGTGCCGGCAACTCATTAATCCGCGCAATCGTTGCATTAATCAGACTATCGCTGGCGCCGGGAAGGGCCTGCAGCATGAATCCGCTGGCCTCGCCAATCGTATTGTTGGGGTTGACGAAGACGGACAGACCCACTGCCGACGGAATCTGTTCGGACTTCGTCAGGTAATAGGCAATGTCTTCAGCAATCTCACCCGAAACAATCGGCACCTGCCCCGTGTATGGTTCTTTTAGCCCCAGGTCCTTCGTCACCTCAAGCCAGCCTTGTCCAACTGCCTTCTTCACGTTAATGTGCCCGTTTTTTTGCGGCGGCAGCGCAATGTGCGGATTTTTCACGTAGCCCTTCACCGTCAGGTCCGCCTTGGCCGTGACTACCGTGGGACCGACCGGTCCGTTGCCGAGCAAGCGCACCGTTAATTCTTCTTTGCCCGTCAGTTCCGCGCCCGCAAGCAGCACGCCGGCAACGAGGCTGCGGCCTAAAACGGCCGAAGAAGCCGACCAGGTGTCGTGACGCGTCTGTGCTTCTTGTACCAAATCCTTGGCCGTGATTGTCAACAGCCGCAGATTCTTCGTTTTATCAATCGCTCTAATCAAATAATCGTCCATCGTATTTCTCCCCAAAAAAATAGGGCCCGCGGGCCCTATTAATTATTAATCTTGGTGGTCTTCCTCATCAGAATCATTCTGTGGAGCAGCTTCTTTACCATCAGGCGCAGTTGAAGTTGGTTCCTTATCAGCGGAAGGTGCGGATTCGCGGGGGAATTCCATCTTTTCGGGATTCTCCGGATTCCTTTCTTCCGTTTGCTGGTTCTTTTCTAACGGCGTCTCAGGCTTAGCGTCTGCTTCAGAAGGCTTGGCTGTGTCTGTCTGGTTCCCTTGGGAATCGGCAGAAGTGGCCTTGGTGTTTTCCTTCTTCTCAGCGGCGGCCTTGGCCTCTTCATAGGTCAGGGCCTTGGATTCGCTCGGATATTCCTGCTCAGCTTTTTCAGGCATTTTTCCAGTGGTGTAAAGCGACATGATCTGCTTCTCATCCAAAGTTTCATACTTGAGCAGTGCTTCCGCAATGATCCGGTGCTTTTCGCGGTTGTTCTTAACGATTTCAACCGCCTTGGCGTGCGCCTCATTAAGCAGCTCCTTAACCGCCTCGTCAATCTTAGCCGCCGTGGCCTCACTGTACTGCTTGAAACCGTAAGGGTTGGTTTCACCCTCTTTTTCGAGTTCAACCATGCCCAGCGAATCGGTCATGCCGTAGTTGACAACCATGCTGTGGGCGATCTGCGTTGCCTGTTCGAAGTCGTTGGACGCACCCGTTGACTGGTCGCCAACAACCACTTCTTCACCGGCACGACCACCCATCAGTCCCACGATTTGCTCCATCAACTGTTTCTTAGTCAAGAGGAACTGGTCGTCTTTGGGCAGCATCAAGTTGTAGCCGCCAGTACGGCCGTGCGGGACAATCGTAACCTTGCGGACAGTCCGTGAATCGCTTAAAACCAGCCCGCAGATTGAGTGACCAGCCTCGTGGAAGGCGACCCTGCGCCTTTCCTTCTTTGAAATCAAGCTGTTGCGCTTGGCCGGGCCGGCAATCACCCGGTCCTCGGCCTCGTCAAGGTCAGCAGCCCCGATTTCACTAGCATTGCGCCGGGCAGCCAAAAGTGCGGCCTCGTTTAGCAGGTTGGCCAAGTCAGCACCGACAAAGCCGGGAGTCTGCCGCGCAATTTCCTTCAGGTCAACGTCAGCGGCCAGTGGCATATTCTTGGCGTGCACGCGCAAGATGGCCTCACGTCCGCGCACGTCGGGACTGCCGACCAGCACCTTGCGGTCAAAGCGACCGGGACGCAGCAGCGCCGGGTCCAAAACGTCGGAGCGGTTGGTAGCAGCGATGACGATTACGCCCTCGTTGCCCTCAAAACCGTCCATTTCAACCAGCAACTGGTTCAGCGTCTGTTCACGCTCATCGTTGCCGCCACCACTGGCATTGCTGCCACGGCGCCGTCCAATCGCGTCGATTTCATCAATAAAAATGATACTGGGACCGTTCTTTTTGGCGTTGGTGAACAAGTCACGGACGCGGCTGGCACCGACACCGACGAACATTTCAACGAAGTCGGAACCAGAAATGGAGAAGAACGGCACGTTGGCCTCGCCCGCTACCGCACGCGCAAGCAGCGTCTTACCGGTACCCGGAGGGCCTTCAAGCAAGACGCCAGATGGAATCTTGGCGCCGAGTCGCGTGAATTTAGCCGGATTTTTCAAGAATTCAACAACTTCGACCAACTCCTGCTTTTCTTCCTCTTCACCAGCAACGTCGGAAAAGCGGACCTTATTTTTCTTTGGATCCTCCGGCTTAACGTGCGAACGGCCAAAGTTCATGATGCCGCCATTGCCGCCGCGGCCACCGCCGCTGCTCTGGCTGATCATCATCCAAAGCATGACAATGAAGAGAACAGTCGGAACAAGCATGACGATGGTCGAGATCCAGTTGCCCGACTGCGACTCGCCCTGGGTTGTCATCTTGGTGCTGCTCTTTTGCGCCAATTCCTGCACGTTGGCAACACTGGAATCATTCTGCAGCATCGTCGTCGAAAAGCGTTCGACCTTCGAAGAGGAGCGGCCGCCAAAGAAGTCAAAGCTATTCTTGGACTGGGCCTTAGTATCCTGTGCTTCCTTATAATTGCCCGTAACGGTGTAGATGCCGTTTGCCGGCTGCACGCTAAAATTCTTAACCTTGCCATCGCGCAGGTCCTGGACAAATTCTGAGTAGCTGATATTTTCGCTGCCGCCAGAATTATCGGACCCACCGAGTGCCCAATTGATTCCCCCTAATAATAAAAGGAAAACGATTATATAGAATAAACCGTTTGAAAACAGCCGATTCCGGTTATTTTTCATAAAAAACCTCCGCAAAGTTTCTAGAGATACACGAATAAAAGTTTAACATAAATTTCACTCACACTCTAACATTTTATATTTTCTTATTAATTGCTTGCGTATAAATAATATTCCTGCAAATCGGCCCCGCTGCTCTGCCTGCTGTATGTCTGCTCAACGTAGACGGCGACGTCACCTTCATAGATCGTCAGGCAGTATGGGCGCAGCCTGCCGGGAATTGCCGCCTGGGCAAACTTCTTCTTGCCCTTAGCGTGCTGACCGTTTTTAAGCAGCAATTTCTTGCCGGGTGCGAGCGGTCCTGCACTCAGTTTCGCGTTAGCGCGCACAAAGAGCCGGCCCAGCGGCTGGGCTTGGCCCCTCTTGAACTTGGTAAGCACAAAGCGGCGACGCCCAAATGCAAATTCACGTTCCGGCACAACGAAGCTGATTGCGGGCTGGGGCGGCAATTTCCGGGGCAATAGGTAAAAATAGCCCTGATACGCAATTAGGTCAAAACGGCCCAGATTTTCGTTCACGCGGACGTGCCACGTGCGCCAGATGAAGTACTGCCAAAAAGAGAGTCGATCTGCTTCATCCATAGCGCGCAGAGTGGCTTGCGGCAAGCGGAACGCGACGCCCAAAAACGGCGTCGGCTGCCCTAGCTGCGTAAACGTGCGGGCAACGATGCTTGCCATCTGGTTGACCCGGCGGTTAAAGCGCAGGGCGCTGCGCCCGATGTGGGGATTTTCACGCTTAAGCACGGGAATCACCTGGTGGCGCAGCCGGTTGCGCAAGGCCTCATCTTCGTTGTTGGTCTCATCGATGACAAACGGGATGCCGCGGCTGCGGACGTAAGCCAAAAGATCGGCCTTCTCCAGCGTCAAAAGCGGGCGCAGGAGCAGTGCCCCACGCCAGCCGCTTACGGCCTGCAAACTATTCATCTCGCTAGGATCACCCGAGCGAATAAACTTGATCAGGATATTTTCCAGCAGGTCATCGCAGTGGTGGGCGGTTAGCAGGTAGTCACCGGCGTTTTTGTGCATCACCTGCGCCAAAAAATCGTAGCGGTAGCGGCGCGCCGCGGCCTCCACGCCGCTCTGGGGGTGCAGCGCTTGCGGCCAGGTGCCATGCACGACCTTAATCTGCTTTTTGCCGCAGTACTGGTCGATTGCTGCGGCCTCACGAAAAGAGTCGGGCCGCAGCCGGTGGTCGAGGTGGGCGGCAATCAGGTGAAAGTGCTGGTCGTCCTTGATGGTATTGAGCATGTCAAGTAGAGCCATCGAATCGGGGCCGCCGCTTGTTGCCACCACCAGCGTCTTGTTTTTCAGGCACAGGTTGTTCCTGCTGAAAAAAGCCTCAATCCGCATAACTGCTCAACTCTTGCTGCAGCTTCTCAAGCTCTTTTTGCGCATCCGCCACGGTCTGAGTCAACACCGGCAAAAATTTTTCTTTCTCCACGTTTGTAAATGGATTTGTCCGGTCAACCAGCGCAGCATCGTTAACGCGCATTTTTGACAGTGCAAGCTTCCCCTGACGGTTGGCCGTGACCACCACGCGCACCAACTGCCCCACCCGGTAATTGTGCCGCTCGCGGGCCCAATTATCGCCGAAGTCACTGTGGTGAATCAGCCCCGTGGCTTTCTGCGGAAGCGTCAAAAAGATGCCGAGAGCGCTAATATTGTTGATTACGCCCGTAACGCGCTGTCCAACTTGGTACTTCATTAGTCGTTATTTCTGTCCTCAGGCAAATTATAAACTTTTTCGTTCGGCTTCGAGTATAAGAACTTGGACCGAACGAGCTTGGCCACATAATCCGGATCCTTCAGGTCATCCCGCTTGGCAGCCAAAGTACGCTTCTGGCTGTTAACCTTGTTCAGCGTCTTCTTGGAGGCGTGCACCCGTTCGTTAATCTGGTTCGTCTGTGCGTGCGTATAAGCAATCTGGCCGCCCAAAACCGCAAAAATCACCACAAAAACAGCAATTATCCGGTTGCGCCGAACCCGGTGTACCTCTTTTGCCCTTTTTTCCTGCTTGCGCCGCAGACGGGCAAGCTGCTCCTCGGGGCTGAGTGAATTATAGATGCGTGGACCCTTCATAATTTCAAACCTCTATTACTAAAACAATACCCCTTAATTATAACAAGGGCCCCACCAAAAGTCATTAAATAGCGGGCATTAATCGACCAATTCATAGAGCTCGCTTGCTTCTGCCTTCTTGGTCGTCTCCCTGACCTCGCACACCCTGGCCTTGACCTTCCTTGCACCGTAGCCGACTTCGATTACGTCGCCCACCTTGACGTCGTAGCTCGACTTGACGACGTGCTCATTGACCTTGATCCGGCCCTGGTCGGCCATCTCTTTAGCGATGGGACGGCGTTTAACCAAGCGGGAAACCTTTAAAAACTTGTCAATTCTCATTTCAATACCTCGTTTTACCTTTGAATAATAGCGCTCGCCGCCGTCATGAACTTGGTCAGTTCATTGAATAGTTGGCGGTTATGCATGTCTTTGCTCGTTTCAAGCAGCACCACCATCGTGTGCTGCGGCGTTAAGGCGATTTTAGCCTTAAGCGTCACGTGCTCCAGTGCCTTAAAAATATTGGGCCCGGCGAGTTCTTTTGCCGCCGCTGGCTGAAACTCAACCCTTACCTGCTGGTTTTTCCTGATGATGCCCAGCGCCTGCGCACTGTCCGCTGCCGCCTTCAGTTTCGAAATGGCCAGCAGGTTTTCAACCGGCTGCGGGTAGTCTCCGAAGCGGTCAATCAGTTCATCCTGAATCTGTTCAACCTCGGTGGCATCCGCAGCCTTGATTTTTTTATAAAATTCGATTTTTTCTTCCTGGTCGCCAATGTAGCTTTCGGGAATGTACGCTTCAAGTCCCAGGTCAACCTCTGCGTTGCTCTTCTTGACCTTTTGCTTACCCTTGCGCTCCTTGACCGCATCGGCCAGCATCTGTGCGTACAGGTCATAGCCGACACTGTCAATGAAGCCGTGCTGCTGGGCCCCCAGCATGTTGCCGGCGCCGCGGATCGATAGGTCGCGCATCGCAATCTTGAAGCCGCTCCCCAGTTCGGTAAAGTCACGGATGGCGTCCAGCCGCTTCTCGCCGACCTCAGTCAAGACCTTGTTAGGCTGGTACAAGAAGTAGGCGTAAGCCAGCCGAGCGCTGCGGCCGATGCGGCCCCGCAGCTGGTAGAGCTGACTCAGGCCGTAGTGGTCGGCGTCCTCAACAATCATCGTGTTGACGTTGGGCATGTCGATGCCCGTTTCAATAATGGTCGTCGTCACAAGAACGTCAAATTCCCGGTTTAAAAAGCGGTAGAGCATGTCTTCCATCAGGTTCTTGCTCATGCGTCCGTGGACGCTGGCAATACGGGCAGTTGGCAGCAGGTTTTGCAGCTGGTTGACCACCTCATCGATATCGCCGATGCGGTTGTGCAGGTAAAACACCTGGCCGTCCCGCTGCATTTCGCGCAGGCATGCATCCTTGATCACGCTGGGAATCTGTTCCATAACGTAGGTCTGAATCGGGTAGCGGTTCGACGGTGGCGTCTCCATGACCGACAAATCGCGCACGCCGACCATTGACATGTGCAGCGTCCGTGGAATCGGGGTCGCCGTCAGCGTCAAAACGTCAATGTTGGCCTTCAATTCCTTCAACCGCTCCTTGTGCTTGACGCCGAAGCGCTGCTCCTCATCAACGATTAAGAGGCCCAGGTCCTTGAACTTGACGTCTTTAGACAGGATGCGGTGCGTCCCGACGACCAGGTCAATCTTGCCGCTCTTTAAGCCCGCAACGGTTTTTCTTGCTTCCTTGTCCGTTTGAAAGCGTGACAATACCGCATAATTGACCGGAAAGTTTTTGAAGCGGTCCTGAATAGTCTCGTAGTGCTGCTGGGCCAGGATGGTTGTCGGCACCAAAAAGGCCACCTGCTTGTTGTCCTCGATTGCCTTGAAGGCGGCACGCAGCGCCACCTCAGTCTTGCCAAAGCCAACGTCGCCCACCAGCAGCCGGTCCATGGGCTTGGATTGTTCCATGTCGCTTTTGACCTCTGCGATTGACCGCAGCTGGTCCGGCGTCTCCACGTATGGAAAAGCATCCTCAAACTGCCGCTGCAGCTCATCGTCCGGTGAATACGCAAAGCCCTTTTCGGCCTCACGCTTGGCATACAGGTCAATCAACTCGTCCGCAATGTCCTCGACCTTGGACTGCACGCGGTGTTTAGTTTTGGCCCACTCGCTGCCGCCCAGCTTGTTAATGTGCGGCGTCTTGCCCTCACTGGCCACATATTTTTGGACCAGCTTCAACTGGTCGGCCGGCACAAACAGCTGGTCGCCGTGCTGGTAGGTAATAGTAATGTAGTCACGCTTGGTGCCGTTGTTTTCAAGCGTCTTGATGCCCTCGAAGCGTCCGATACCATGGTTCACGTGCACGACGTAATCGCCCGGCTTCAGCTCGGTGTAGCTGCGCAGCCGCTGCGCGTTCTCCAGCGTCCTGATGCGCCGACTGTGGTGCGTCGTCTTGTTGAACAGTTCGTGCTCGGTCAGGTAAACGAGGTCGCTTACGGGCAGGGTAAAGCCATTGGCAAAGCCGTTAACCGTAATCTGTACGTGCCCCTCGATCAGGTCATCAGCGCTGACAACCGGCACGTCCATTCCAAAATCAGCAAGCGTCTGGCTGATTTGCCGGGCCCGCTTGGCATTATCGGCCTGCAGGATGACCGTTTGACCCTTCTTCTGGTAGGACTCCAGTTCTGCCTTAAGCAGGGGCATCTGACTAAAAAACTGCTCGGGTTCACGCGTCTGCCAGTCAAGCAGCTGACCCAAGCGAATGCGTCCAATACTCCTTTGGAAAAGCGAAAAGTAAATGTGGTGGTGCTTGTCCTGCGCCCAGTTGCGGTAGAAATCCGCACGCAGTTCCTGACCCGGCAGCATGGCACCGGTCTTTAATTCATCATCGATAAAGCCCGTGTTTTGCTGGTCAACGGTTTTGACCGCCTGGTCGATCAGGGGCCAGTCATCAAGCATGACCAGTCCGGTGTCATCCAAGTACTCGAGCAGATTGCTCGGGTGCGCGATCAAGAAGTCAACGAGAAATGCATAGTTCGGCGGCAGCGTGTCGGCATTCAATTCTTCCAGAAGCGGGGCAAAGTGGTTGTGGACCGCCTCTGCAGGCGCCGGTGCGTTTGCCATCGCCTTGTCTATTGCGGCAGTGGCACGCTTAAATTCACCCGTCGAAAATACCCGGTCCTGGGCCGCCGCTACCGCTACGCGCTCCAGGTCTTTCTGGCTACGCTGGCTTGCCAGGTCAAATTCCTTAACCGAATCCACCTCATCGCCAAAGAATTCTATCCGCACCGGATTCTCACGGTCCAGCGGGTAAATATCCAAGATATCGCCCCGCAACGCGAATTCGCCGGGCTTTGCCACCAGGTTCTCGCGGCTGTAACCCGCACCCACGAGCCAAGCGGTCAATTCGGATAATTCATACTCAAAGCCGGGTGCAAGCGTGCGGTGGACCTTGGCGTAATCTGCGGGTGCAGATAGTTTATACTGCAGGCCCTGGGGTGTCGTAACGACGATTCCACTCTGCTTGTGCAGCAAAAAATTGAGGGCCTGGATCCGACTGCTCAATTCATCGGGTGAGCTTACCGCCGTTTGCGTCGCAATCGTTGCGTCAACCGGAAAGGTCTGCACGCTTCCCTCCGGCAGCAGTGCATTCAGTTCACTGAAGCGTTTTTGCGCCTTGTTCTCGTTTTCTTCAATCAAAAGCAGCGGGCGATCGAGCTTAGTGACAATCTGCATTAAGAAGAGGCTAAAGGCACCGGCGTTGGCGCCCGTGAGCAGTGAATTATTGACCTGCGTGGTCTTGGTAATAAAATTGGTTAAATCGCGGTCTTTTTCGATTAGGTCTGTTAAGCGCATGTTAGTTGTATCTGTTCATTAAAAACTGGCTGCTCTTGCCCGCAATAAAATCGGCAATTACATCGCTGCTGCTGGCAAAGGCCGCCTCCATTAATTTTTGCTGGTCAGCGTTAAAGGGCGACAGTACCCAGGAAACGACGCTGGCGTTATCCGGATGGCGGATGCCGATCTTCAGGCGGTTAAAGTCGCTGCTGCCCAGGTCGCGGATGATGCTTTTAATGCCGTTATGGCCACCCGACTTGCCGTTTGCACGGATACGGATCTTGCCCAGAGGCAGGTCCATGTCATCGTGGATAATCAGGATGTCCCGGGGCGCAATCTTAAAAAAATGGGCAAACTGGGCAACAGACCGGCCCGAATCATTCATAAAGGTCTGGGGTTCAAGCAGGATCACGTCCGTTTCGCCAATCTTTTGCTTGGTGTACTTGCCCTCAAACTTCTCGCGCTCCAGCAGCAGGTTGTTCTTATCCAAATAATAGTCAAGTGCCATAAAACCCGTATTGTGTTTAGTTCCATCGTATTTTTGGCCCGGATTGCCCAGGCCCGCAATTAATTTCATCTGTCTTTCCCCTTGTTTTAGTCGTATTAATGATAGCACATTCTCTTCGCCTGCAATTGCAGCGGACTGTTACACTTTGATTTCACCCTGCAAAAATGCTTTTTTATTCCGGGGGCACGTGCTACACTTAATTGATCAATATTTTGTTTTTAATATTTATTTAATAGTATTGCTGATTATGGTATAATGTCGTGGAGCAATTTTATCAACGGAGGCTGTATCATGCTTATCAAATCTTTAGTTATTAAAAAAGATTACCTGACCACGGTTAACGAACACGCTACGCTTGAAGAAGCGCTGAAAATTTTGGAAGATTCAGGCTTCCGCTGCGTGCCGATTCTGGACGATACGGGTACTATTTTTCGCGGTAACATCTACAAGATGCACATTTACCGCCACAAGTCGCAGGGCAAGGACATGAATCTGCCCGTCACCTACCTGCTTAAGAACGCAACCAAGACCATCAAGGTTAATTCTCCGTTTTTTAAAGTTTTCTTCACAATCAAGGACTTGCCCTACATTGCCGTTTTGGATGAAAGCCACGAATTCTACGGCATCCTGACCCACTCGCGCCTGCTTGACATGCTGTCGGACGCGTGGAACGTCAAGAACGGGTCTTACGTTTTAACGGTGTTAACTGATAATTCACGGGGCAACCTGGTCAAGATGGCCAAAATCATCAGTAAATATTCTGTTATCGCCGGAACAATGAGCCTGGACGCATCCTCTGCTAAAAAGAGCGACAACTCCGTGCGGCGCATTCTGTTCACCCTGCCCGCAGGTGTCAGCGAGGAGACGCTGAAGACAATCGTCAAGAAGCTGGAAAGCAAGAGCTATGTGGTCGCAGAAATCGAAGACTTGCAGGCTGGAATGACGCTCATGAGTGATGAAAATCCAGGAGTTTACCTCAACACATCACAAGATGAATAATCATTGTCCAATTAACTAAAAGAGTCTGGAAAAAAACTCTAATCTAACTAAAAAGGCTGACAAATCACATTAATCAAACGTTGATTTATCGGTCTTTTTAAATTGTGAAATTTTTTAATTTAACTTCAAGAGCACTTTTTTCCCAGACTCTTTTTAGTTTTCTTATTTACTCTCGTAGTATTCGCGCGGCAAGCGGTCGGTGAGCAGGCAGGCAACTTCGTAGTGGATGGAATCAACGTAGTCGGCGGCTTTTTTAATGCTATTCGACGCCGCTGGATCATTAGAAATGAGTACCACCTTCGTGCCTGCAGGCATTGAATGCGGTAGGCGCACCATCAACTGGTCCATGCAAACGCGGCCCACAATCGGGCAGTAATAATCGCCCACTTTGACCTCAAAGCCCTGAAACTTACGGATAAAGCCATCGGCGTAACCAACCGGAACCGTCCCGATAACTTGCTCGCTGGCCGCAACGTACGTTGTGCCGTAACCCACGCCCTGACCCCGGGAAATCGTATGGACCTGCACCAATTCGCTTTCAAGCGACAGGGCAGGCCTGAGCGCGATTTTGGTTGGCAGGTCAGGTCCATTGGGATTAGACGACGGATTGAGGCCGTAGATGCCGATGCCGAAGCGTACCAGATCGCTGTGCACGTCCTTATCGTACACGCTGGCCGCCGTATTATCAACGTGGATCCACTTAGGCTGCACCTTGAGCAGACCTTTGAAGTGAGCAAACCGTGCGACCTGCTTTTTGAAGTAGGTGTCATCGCTGCTGTCGGCCGACGCAAAGTGCGTGAACATGCCCTCGACCTCGAAGTGCGGGCTGGCCAATAAGAGGTCGTTAGCGGCCAGGAACGCGTCATCCGTGTTAAAGCCGATGCGACCCATGCCGGAATCAACCGCCAGGTGAATTTTGAGGCGCGAATCTATGTCCGCCTGTTCCAATACCGTGTCTGCTTCTTTCAGCCAGGCCAAATCAGGCACCGTCAGTGAAATCCCGTTGACCGCAGCCAGGGGCGCAAAGTCTGCTGGCGTCACGCCCAAGACTAAAAGCGGCGCCACGATGCCGGCGCGCCGCAATTCCAGTGCCTCGTCCAGGATAGCGACACAGAAGCCGCTCGCACCGGCCTTTAAAACCGCGCGTGCGACCTGCACCGCACCATGTCCGTAAGCGTTGGCCTTTACAACGGCGAACAGCTTCTGGTCCGCTGCCAAATGTTTTATTTCCTGTTTTACGTTCTGCCTAATTGCCGCTAAATCCACGCGAACGGCTGCGCGACGGTGTATACCTGGAACCATCTTTAATTCTCCAAAACAACTAAAGTAACTATTTCATTTTTATCATGAGTAATACTGGGAAAGATTTTGCCAGCAAACTTGGACGAGGTGGTAACTGGGTGACCGGCTTCATCCCACAGGGTCTCAACGTCCCGCAATCCTATTTCCTTGCCCAATCCTGTCCCCATCGCCTTAGAAAAGGACTCCTTGAGTGAGAAACGGCCGCCCAGGTACTCCACCTTGCGCTTGCCCGTCATACGCTCATACTGTGCAAATTCTTTGGCGGTCAATACCTTGCGAGCAAAGCCGTCGCCCTTTACGACAATCTTGGCCATCCGCTCGACTTCAACCGCATCGATGCCTACACCAACAATCATTTCCATCACCTCACTTTAAAATTATAGTACAAAAAAAGAGTCGTACATTGCTACAACCCTTTTTTAGTAAAATTGTTAATCTTTTTTATTCTTGATGACGAAATCCCGGCCACTGCCCGAACGGTGCGAGCCACCACGATAACCGCCGTGATCGTGGTCACCACCGCGATAGCTGCCATGGCCGTGACCACCGCTGTGGCCGTAATTGCCACGTCCGCCACGGTCACCACCGCGTCCATGACCATATCCGCCACGACCATGACTGCCACCGTGACCGTAGTTGCTACGGCTTCTACCGCTGCGTCCATGGCCACCACGGTTAGGAAGTGGTTTCTGCGAACTAATATTAACCTCAACGTCGGAAGAATCTTTAGACAAATCCTTCAAAAACGCCGAAACAAGGTCGACTGCAGAGTAGTTTTCCAGCAGCTCGCTTGCATCATCCGTATACTTGGATAGGTCTTCCTTTATCAGGTCAACAATCTTGGACTTGGCCAGCTTTAATTGACCCTGCAGAGCCTGGTCATCCGTTGGCGGAGTCAGCGGCATCATCTGCTTCTTGGTCAGCTTTTCAATCGTCTTCATGTAACTAATCTCACCCGGCGTAACAAAGGTAATCGAGTTACCATTTTGACCAGCACGGCCAGTACGACCGATACGGTGAACGTATGAGTCCGGATCCTGCGGAATGTCATAATTATACACATGGGTAACGCCAGAGATATCAAGGCCACGGGCAGCCACGTCAGTTGCCACTAGAATATCCAGCTTGCCAGCCCGGAAGCGCTTAAGTACGCTAATTCTACGAGCCTGGGAAAGGTCGCCGTGAATCCCAGCTGCATTGTAGCCCCGCGCTTGCAGTCCCCGGGTCACCTCATCAACGCGACGTTTGGTCCGAACAAAGACAACGGCTAAGTCGGGACTTTCGACGTCGAATAACCGGCACATAATGTCGAACTTTTCGGAGTCTTTAGCCCGGACAAAGTACTGATCGATTAGGTCTGCCGTCAATTCCTTAGCCTTAATTTGCACAATCTCGGGGTCATGCATGAATTTTTCACTAATGTTTAAGATGGGTTTGGGCATTGTAGCACTAAATAATAGGGTCTGCTTGCGGTTTTTCACGTAGCTGAGAATGCTTTCAATATCCTGAATAAAACCCATATCTAGCATTTCGTCTGCTTCATCTAAGACAATTGTAGAAACGTCCTCCAAGTTAACCGTCTTTCGCTTCAGGTGGTCGAGCAGCCGACCCGGCGTACCGACTAAAATCGCCGGCACGTTATTTTTCAACGAACGAATCTGGCGGCCAATGTCGGCACCACCGTACACAACCTGAACGCGTGCATGTTCATCGCGGCCAAGCCGGAAGAGTTCTTCCTGGGTCTGAATGGCCAATTCACGCGTTGGTTCAATAATTAGCGCCTGAATCACCTTATTATGGTTATCTAAGTTTTGTAAAATTGGCAGGGCGAAGGCGGCCGTCTTACCGGTACCCGTCTGCGCCTGACCAATCACATCTTTGCCCGCAAGGGCAAGTGGAATCGTCTGTTCCTGGATTGGCGTTGCTTCCTCAAATCCTGAACGTTTGATGGCCTTTAACAGCTCATCGTTTAAACCTAATTCCGTAAATTTCACTAAATTCTCCTTATCTAAGCCGCTCTACTACCTTTTCTAGGTGCATTCCATGTGATCCCTTGAGGACAACTATGTCGTGCGGCTTAATATCATTCTTCAGATCAGCGATCATGCGCTGCATCTGGTCTTCTCGGTAATAATGCAAATGTTCTGACCCATAACTGCCCCTTAGTGCATCAGCTAAATTGTTCATCTCTGAGCCAAATAAATATACTTCGTTAATCACTCGGGGGTCAAGGCAGTCAGCCAAAGAGCGGTGCAGAGCAGCAGACCTCTGACCGAGTTCCAGCATGTCACCCAAAACGGCAATTCTCCTGCTGCCCGCGGCCACCTGAATCTGGCCAAAACTGGTCAAAACGGCGCGCACAGCGGTCGGGTTTGAGTTATAGACATCGCTCATGATGTCCTCGCCCACGTCACCTTTTTCCCATTCCATCCGGTTAGCCGTCGGCGTAAAACTGGCCAGAGCAGATGCAATCTCCTCGTCACTCTCGCCGAAGCGCCGGCCGACGCACAGGGCCGAAAGCGCGTTGGACACGTTGTGCTTGCCAATCATCGGAATGGTGAACTTGCAGCTTGAGCCGTTGACGGTAAACGTTGCGTGGTGCTTGTAGCTGGTAAAGCCAGTTGCATAAACTTTATCATCTTTTGCAAAGCCAAAGGTAACTTTTGCCTGGCTAATCTTGGCAGCACGCTCACGAAGTAGTGGTTCATCCCCATTATAAATCAGCTCCCCGTCTTCACGCAGAAAGTCGGTGATCTCCATCTTGGCGTCGGCAATTTTTTCCCGCGATCCCAAAAATTCAATGTGGGCCTCACCAATCATGGTAATCACGGCCACATCAGGATGGGCTAATTCACTCAGGTGGTGCAGCTGCCCCGCACGGTCCATGCCCATTTCCAGTACCAAAATCTCGGTGTTGGGCTTCATTTCCAGGATAGTCATCGGGACACCAATCTCATTGTTAAAGTTGGCATCGGTCTTGTGCACGTTGAACCGCTTGGAAAGAACAGCGGCGGTCATGTCCTTGGTCGTCGTCTTCCCGTTGGAACCCGTGATCCCGACAACCGTGGGGTTGACCTTGCCCAGGTAATACCGGGCAAGCTTCTGCATGCTCGCTAGCGGATTGTCAACCTCCAGCACCGCAATATTGTCCGGCTTTCCTGGGTGGCCCTTCTGCCACAAGGTGGCCTTGGCACCCTTGACGATTGCGCTGTCAATAAAACTATGACCGTCCCGGTCCCCTTGCAGCGGAACAAACAGTCCCCCGTCTTCAATCTTTCTCGAATCAAAGGCAACAGATGTAATAACGGTTTCGCAATTACCTTCACAAGTTGAATTAATCGCTTTGGCAATTTCTGCCAGTTGCATTTTCATCTATTTTTCTCCTTGCTAAAAAAGAAATTCGTGGTAAAGCAACGGCTATGCTAGTCCCCGTTTAGTGCAGCACCCGACAGCTTTACATAAAAAAGCAGCCCCAATGGGACTGCTTCCACCAGATCAAAGATACTACTTCTTGTTCATACCATACTTCTTGTTGAACTTGTCGATCCGGCCATCGGCTTGAGCAAACTTCTGCTTGCCCGTGTAGAATGGGTGGGAATCTGAAGTGATTTCAACCCGAATCAATGGGTAAGTCTTACCTTCATAATCTACTGTTTCCTTTGACTGAATGGTTGAACCGGCAACAAACTTTGCACCTGTTGCGGAATCCATAAAGACAACTTCATGGTAATCTGGATGAATGCCTTGTTTCATGTTTATTACTCCTTTGCCATGGCTTTATCGCAAGCCATAGATTAATCGATTAACGTTTACTACTTTAACATTTTTGCGTCCAAACTTCAAGGCTTAATTATCAGCAGGCCACCTCTAGTTTAAAACGATGTCCGCCGGCCTGACTTCCTTGCCAAAGTATGGTTTCAGTTCCTTGTCGTAATCGGCAGTAAAAAACTTCTGCTTGTTAAGCTTAGCAATTTCCTTGTTGGTCCAGTTCAAAAGCGACTTGTTGTCCATTTTGACGGCCGGACTGATAAACTGGTTCGGCCCCAGATTCTTGATGCCCACGGTGTAATTCGGGTTGCGCTTAACCCACGCATAAAGGTAAGAATTGTCATCGGCCAGGGCAGTGGCACGCTTGTTTTTGATGGCGTTGAACTGCTGGGTCTTGGAATCAAACTTGAGCAGGTTGACGTTGCCCTTTTTAGTAAAGTAGTTTTCGGCGGTCGTTCCCTTAGTAACAATTACGCCCTTGCCCTTCAGCTTGTCTTCACTCGTAATCGGTGCGTTTTTGGGTGTGACGACGCCAACCGAGACCTTCATGTACGGCTTGGCAAAGTCCACCACCTGCTTGCGCTCGGGCGTAACCGTGAAGTTGGCCAAAATAATATCAGCCTTGTTCGAATTCAGCGTATCCACCCGGTTATTGGCATTGACCTGAACAAATTTAATTTTCACGCCCAGATCCCTGGCCATTTGCCGGGCCAAGCGAACATCATAACCGACCCGCTTGCCGTGATCATCAACCCAACCGTAAGGCGGAAGGTCGCCGAAAACTGCTACGCGCAGCGTACCGCGCTTTTTAATTGCGGCCACGCTGCTATCATTGTCACCAGCAGCATTATTTCCGCCTGTTGCTGCCTTGATGCCCCCAAAAGCAGCCAGGACCAGCACAACGGCTGCAATTGCGCCAACGATTATTTTTTTAGTCTTGCTCATCTTGCTCTTTTCCATTACGTACTCCTTAAAAATCCATGCTATTCAAAAATTCACGGGCACGCTCGGTCTTCGGGTGCGCAAAAAATTCCTTGCCCGTAGTTTCTAAAATCTGTCCGTCTTCCAAAAATAGCACCTGATCTGCAATTTGCTGTGCAAAGTTCATCTCATGAGTCACAATAATCATCGTCATGTGGTCCTTCTGGGATAAATCGGCCATGATTTGCAAGACGCCCCGCACCATCTCGGGATCAAGCGACGCCGTCACTTCATCAAACAGCATAACCTCCGGGTGGAGAGCCAGGGCTCTGACAATTGCGATTCGCTGCTTCTGGCCACCCGATAATTCACGTGGGTAAGAGTCAACGTACTGGTCGAGTTCCACGCGCTTCAATAGCTGGATTGCTTCAGCGCGCACTTCTGCACGCGGCCTTTTTTGCACGTTGACCGGTGCCAGCAAGATATTTTCAATCACGGTCAAATTTGGAAACAGGTCATAGCTCTGAAAAACCATGCCAATCTTTTGGCGCAGTGCCTGCCAATTTTTGGCCGTAGGAACAACTTTCTGCCCCTTAAAATAAAGCGCACCGCTGCTAAACTCCTCAAGACCGTTCAGGCACCTGATCAGGGTGCTCTTGCCCGAGCCCGATGGCCCCAGCAGCGTTAGAACTTCCCCCTTGTGCAGGGTAAGATTAATGTCATGCAGCGCCTGCCAATCACCATAAAATTTATTTAAATGCTCTACTCGTAAAATTTCTTCTGCCATTATGCTCACTTCTCCTGTTTAGCTGCCAGGCGCTTGGCCCAAACTGACAATGGATAGTCAATTATGAAGTATAAAATGAAAATCAGTCCGTAAATCCAAAAAACGGCACTCGGATACTGCTGGCTGCTTGCTTCAATAATCTGCTGTCCGATTGCAATCACGTCCATGATGCTAATCATCATTAAGAGTGACGTAGTCTTGATCACCCGCGTTGCCAAGTTTATTGTTGCCGGCAGTTCGAGCTGAACGGCCTGGGGCAGGAGAACGAAGCGAAACAGTTGAACCCGGCTCAATCCCAGGGCCAGTCCCGACTCTTTCTGCGATAACGGCACCGACTCAATCGCACCGCGCACAATATCACTAAACTCAGCTGCTACCCACAAGGAGAAGGCAAGAACGGCCATCCAACTTGCAGGCCAGTTGATGTGAAAACTCCGGGGCAGGATGTAGTAGACCAGGTACAGCAGCACAATCGTTGGAACAATGCGGAAAAATTCGAGGTAAAGCCGCAAAACAAAGCGGACGATCTTGTTAGGCATCGTTCGCAGAATGCCAAAAAGCATTCCCAGCAGCAGGCCAATCACTAGACTGATCGCCGCAATCCACACGGAGGTCCACAGGCCCCCAAGAATGCGGGCCAAATTATTGCCTGCAAAAAAAACATTAATCGCCGAATGTCCCATAGCGTACCTTCCTTTCCACATAGTTAAGCCCCAAGATCACCGGAATCAGGATAATTGCATAGGCAACCACCAGAACCAGCAGGTACTCGCTTGACCGGTAGTACAACCCGATGAGGTCAAGAGCAGTATTGGTCAATTCCGGAATGGCGATTACCGAAAAAATTGAGGTTTCCTTAATCAGAAAAATCACGTTCGCAGTTAACGCCGGCATGCTCAGGGTGAAGCCCTGCGGAAAAACGACGTAGCGGGCAAGCTGGAGACCGTTCATTCCCAGCGCCTTGCCATCATCAATTTGGGTCTGACTAACGCCATTAAAGCCGCCGGTAAAGCCCTCGGCCATGTATGCGCCGCCCAGAAAAATTAGGCCAATAACGCCACAGGTCTGGGCTGACATTTTTAGTCCAATGACGGGAAACGCGTAGTACAAGAAGAACAGTTGAATTAACAAAGGCGTATTGCGGGCCACTTCAACGTACGCCGTCAATACCTGGCTCAGAACCGGAACATGGAAGTACTGCATCAGACTGACGACAATACCGACAATAATCGAGCCCAAGATGCCGACAACTGAGAGCCCCAGGGTTAATTCAAAGGCCTTGACAAAAATGGGTAAACTTTGTGCGATAATTTGCCAACTCATTTATGACCTCCCTTTTAAACAAAAAAAGCCTTATATCACGTAGATTTACAGGCTTATATCACAAGTAAAACAAAAACCCACGAATTGTTTATCTTCGTAGATTGGCAGTCAATCATGCAATGCACAGTACGAATCCAGAAACAAGTTGCACCCTTCGGTGCTTTATTCAAAAATAGCGAAATGCGCCCCATCCCGCACTAATTTAGCTTGCTTCATAAATACGCTCTCCTGATCAACTTTAAGTGTGTTTAATCATATTCTTTCACTTACTTTTTGTCAATTAATACGACTTGACGGCCTCCGCCCACGCTGCACCGCCATTAACCAAAAAATGCACCCACGGGTGCATTCACTTTATGACTAGCTTATTCAACTTTTTTAATTTCTGCCAAATAGGGAATTGACGGCTGGGCGCCGTAACGCTGCACTGTAAGTGCTGAGGCCCGGTTAGCAAAAGCGAGCGCCGCCTTAAAGTTAGAAAAGTCCGGCCTAAGCACGCTCGCCATCGCGCCAATAAAGGTATCGCCAGCCGCAGTTGTATCAACGGCCTTCACCTTGAGGGCGGGCACCAGTTCACTTTGGCCCCGGAAATCATAGAACGCACCCTTGGACCCAATCGTGATGACAACTGCTGCTGCTCCTAAGTCATGAAGCCTGCCGGCCGCCTTTTGCGCGCTCGCTTCATCAACCACCTCCACCTGGGCAATGGTTGCCGCCTCGGTTTCGTTCGGGACGATAATGTCTGTCAGCCGCAGCAGTTCTACCGGAATTTTCCCCATTGCGGGCGCAGGATTCAAAATGGTTCTAACTTTGGCCCTATGCGCGATTTCAAAGGCCCTCATCGTTGCTTCAAGCGGCGTTTCAAACTGGGCAATGATAAAGTCGCTGCTGGAAATCAGGGACTGGTTTTGTTCAACGTGATCAACCCCAAAACCAAAATTGGCACCAGCGTAAATGGTAATCGCATTTTGACCATTATCATCGACCGTGACGAAAGCCTGACCCGTAGATTCTTTAGGGCTAACCGCAATGCCCTGGGCGTTAATGCCTTCTTGCTGGATCAGAGCCAGCATCTCTTTTCCAGGCGCGTCATTGCCCACTGCCCCAATAAAGTTGACGGTGCAGCCCGCCCGTGCCGCAGCTACCGCTTGGTTGGCCCCCTTGCCGCCCGCCGCGGAATAGTGTTCTTTGGCGTGAATGGTCTCGCCCGGCTTCGCCATGCGCTCAACCCGCAGATTAGTGTCCAGGTTAATACTTCCAACAACAGTAACTTTGTTCATTTTTTCTCCTTTGCACCCATAAAACAAGTGAAACTTTTCTTCTCCAGTACACCAAAATAATAACATATTTGAAATTGCTTTCAATTATATTTATTTCCTGTTTTCTTCACTTTACCAACAACATAAAATACTATTGAGCCCACTAACAGAGTTCAGTCTTTTTATTTCACACGCCATGGCCTATAATTGAGCTTGATTTATTATAATTATTTAAGATAATTATTTAAGGAATTAACATGAAACGACAACTCAACTTTTTTACTGCCCTTGCTACAGTCATGGGAACCATGATTGGGGGCGGCGCTTTTTTCAAAATTGCAAACGTCTCATCCTTGACCCACAACGCCTGGCTCAGCATCCTCGTCTGGCCGCTTGCGGGCTTTATTACGCTCATGGCTGGCCTCAGCATTGCCGAATTAGCGGCCATTTTTCCCGAAGATGGCGGTCCGGTGAAGTATCTGGAGGCCATTTACGGACCCAAAGTGGCGTTTTTATTTGGCTGGTCCCTAATAATCGTCTATTATCCTGCCAATATTGCCGCGCTCTCCATCATTTTTGCGACCCAACTCAAGCAAATTTCCCCCTTTCAGGACCTTTCGACCACCGCTATCGCACTTGTCGTGATGCTTTTGATTTTAACCATCAACTGGCTGGGCTCCAAGTTGAGTTCCCAAGTGCAAAAGGCTGCGCTCATTATAAAACTTATTCCCATTGCCGCCATTATCCTGTTCGCCCTGTTTTATCAAGGGCCCAACCAATTGGCTCACATTCCTGCGCCGCACATCAATTCGGTATCGGGGGCCGCTGCCTTCGGACAAGCCCTGCTGGCCGTTCTCTTTGCCTATGACGGGTGGCTAAGCATCGGCAATTTGGCCAGTGAAGTCAAAAATCCCTCCAAGACCTTGGCACAAGCAATTATTTGGGGGCTGCTGGGCGTTACTGTTTTTTACACGATGCTTAATTGGAGCTACGTTAAAGTTATCCCGTGGCCACAAGTAGTAGGCAACCAAACAACGGCGATTTTAACAGCCCAAAAATTATTCGGGGACTTGGGCAGCACGTTGATTGCGGGCGGCATCCTGGTTTCGGTTTTTGGCGCCATCAATGGTCACCTCTTGCTGGGCTCACGCATGCCCTATATCCTCGGGCGGCAAAAAAAGCTGCCGGCAGCGGACTTTTTTGGCAAGCTTAATTACAAGACGCTCGTGCCCACCAACAGCATGATCTTTGAATGCGTTATTGCTGCCATCATGATTTTCTCCGGAACATTCGATTCCCTGACCAACATGCTAGTTTATGTGTCGTGGATTTTTTCTATCCTGCTATTCCTGGGCATCTTTATTTTGCGCAAAAGGCAGCCCGATTTGATCCGCCCCTTTAAAGTTCCCGGGTATCCCTTGCCGCCGGTGTTGGCAATCGGCGGTGCGCTTTTTATCGTGATCAGCACCACCCTGTCGCAGCCAGTTCTAGCGCTTACCGGCATTCTGCTCATGCTTACCGGTTGGCCCGTCTATGCTTATGTTCATGCTAAAAATACGCCGGATAACAATTTAGACAAAGATAACGAACTGAACTGACCTTAATCCTGACCACTACCATATTGACCACAGCTCCGGATACACAAGCAGCCGGACTTTTTTTGTAACTGCTAGCACTCTTTTAATGTCAACCAAGATAATGCCTTTTAGCCGCAGCTTGAATTTAAACTTCAAATTACCGAGGGTTTCTATTTGCTAAAGAAATTTTTTGAGCCTATATTTACTATAGTTAGAACTTAAGATAGAAGGAGTAAAGATGACAAACTTATTAATTCTAGGTGCCAGCGGCCAAATTGCTCAATTAGCAGAAGAATTGCTGCACCAACATAAAGAAATCGTCACAACATACTATTTGCGCCACTTAAACAAGTTGCCCGAGGCACACAAGTCCTGGGGCAAAGTGATAAAAGGCGACGCGACGGACGCTCAGACCCTGAATCAGGCAATGGCAGGACAGGACATTGTTTATGCCAACCTGGCGGGCAGCAACATTGAGCAACAGGCTAAAAATGTTGTAGCAGCAATGAAAAAGCAGGGTGTCAAGCGCCTGATCTGGATTTCCACGATCGGCATTTACGACGAGGTGCCCGGCAAGTTTGGTGAATGGAACAACCAGATGCTGGGTGAAAGCTACTTGCCTACCTACGCAGCAGCTGCCAAAGTAATTGAAGAGAGTGGTCTTGATTACACCATTATCCGTCCAGCCTGGCTGCAGGATCATGATGAAATCGACTACGAGCTTACCCAGAAGGGTGAACCTTTCAAGGGAACCGAAGTCTCACGCAAGAGCATTGCCAGCTTAGTGACAACGCTTGTGCTCAATCCAGCCGAGCATGTCCAGGAATCCCTGGGCGTCAACAAGCCCAATACGGATGGGGATAAGCCTAGCTGGTACTAGTTAACGCAGATATAGACGCCCAAAAGCCGCTTAAATTATAAATTTAGGCGGCTTTTTACGTAGTCAGATGTTGATTTCTTTAATTGAGTGCACGAAACTTTTGAGTGCTTTTGAATGGTTGTTTTTTAGATAGATCAGCTGCATTGCGTACCCTTGCTTTTGGCGTGAATGAAAATGGCGGTAAACAATTTCGGGGTCTGGCTTCATTATCTGGTTGATCAGGCCCTTCGGAATATACGCAATCCCCTGGTTCAGTGCTGTGCTTGTCATCAGCTGTTCAATTGAAGAAACACGCTCAATCTGGTAGTTGTTCATACTCTTATGCAGAGTAGCAGTAAACGTCTTCCGCATAAAATCAGAATTTTCGCTACTGTAATAGAATAGCGTTTGCCCGTCCAGGTCTTTTTCAGTCAAATATTTCTTTTGACTGAGCACATTTTGTCTGCTAATTCCCATCACCATCTCATTGGAATAGACCGGCACAAATTCATATTGGGCTGCTTGCGGAATGTCATAACTGCCGTAGTGGTTAATATAGGCGCAATCCAGCTTATTGAGAGCAAGATCGGTCAGGATGTGTTCGACGCTCTCCTCCATGGTAAAGAAGTCAATTTTCGGCTCCAGCTTTTTGGTCTGATAATTAATGATCTCCCTTTCCATTATAAAGGCGTCAAAGATCGAAAAATAGCCAATATAGAGCGTGTTGCCAGTAGCCTTGGAAATGTTTTTCAATTCGGAAACGGTCGCGTCCAAGTTGTTCAGGTATTCCTGCGCACGCCCGGCAAAATATTTACCAGCTTCTGTCAAGCTAATTCGATTACTGGTGCGATCAAATAACTCTACACCCACTTCATTCTCAAGCCGGGCCATCTGGCGTGACACCGCTCTTTGGGTAACGTACCTTTGTTCTGCAACCCTGCCAAAACTGCCCTGCTGGACCACAGTCAGGAAAACTTTCAATTGTTCACTATCCATCTATTTTCACCCGTACATTTATATCCTAGTGGCGACTGAAACTACTATAACACATTTTGCGTGTAAGCGATTATAATTTTAGTGTAAATACTTGTATGAGGTTTCACAAATGGAAATCAAAGAAAATTATGATGTTGTTATTGTTGGTGGTGGTGCAGCCGGTTTTACAGCCGCATACCAGGCCAGCAAACGTGGACTATCCGTCTTGGTCGTTGAAAAAGGCCGCAACACGGGCGGCAGCGGCGAGCATATCGAAGGTGCTTTCGCCGTTGACTCATACTTGCAAAAGCAGCATAACGTCAAGTTAACCAAAAAAGAGGCCTTAGACGAAGAGTTAGATTATTCACATTACCGGGCCGACACACAGGTTTGGAAAGAATATATTGACGCTTCTGCTGGCATCATCAAGTGGCTGAACGACATCGGCGTTGAATACCTGGACGTAGCACCGCTTGGTAGCGGCTACCAGACTTGGCACTTGTTCAAGGGCCTGGGCAAATCCGTTATTCATGACGTTTTAGAGCCTAAATCCAAGCAGCAAGGCACAGAAGTTGTCACGTCTACGACCGTAACCAAGATTAACTTGGACAGCAAGGGCCAGGTCGAAGGCCTGGTTCTCAAAGACTTGACCGATGACTCAACTAAAACAGTCTCGACTAGAGCAGTTGTGCTGGCAACGGGTGGCTACTTAAACAACAAGGAAATGATTAAAAACGAAACCCATTACGATGAGAACCAGCTTATCCCGGTTAACTCAATGAAGAACACGGGTGACGGACTTAAGCTTGCCTGGGACGTCGGTGCACAAAAGTACGCAATGGACATGGCAATGCTCTTTGGTGGTTACCTTAAGGACCCAACCAAGCCAGGCTACGTTTACCGTTATTCAGAATTAAACGGTGCAGCCGACCAGCAGTCGCTGCTCTGGGTTAACGAAAACGGCGACCGTTTTGTCAATGAAGAAGTTGTTGATAACTTTGCACTGGCCGGCAACGCTTTGTTCACCCAAGGCAAGGTTTACTCCATTATCGACCAGGCCACCATTGATCACTTGGCTGACGAGGGTCTCTACAAGCCAATGGGAACTTGGGACTACCACGACACCAAGCTGCCACACCTGAAGGAAGAAATGCAAAAGGCCTTTGATGAAAACGCGCCTTACATTACCAAGGCCGACTCAATTGCCGAATTAGCACAAAAATTAGGCTTGGCTGACCTGGAGCAAACTATTAGCCACTACAACGAGATGGCTCACAACGGCCAAGACGTTGACTTTGATAAGAAGGCCGACTTCATGATTCCAGTCGAGAACGGTCCGTTCTACGCCTTTGAACTTGGCATCGGTGCCTTCTGTACAATGGGTGGCCTGAAGACCGATACTGAACACCGGGTTATGGATAAAACCGGAAAGCCGATTAAGGGTCTGTACGCCGCCGGCAATGACGGTGCTGGCATGCTCATTGGCGACACTTATGGTCCTAACATGCCTGGTACGGAAGCCGGATTTGTCTTCTACTCCGGCAAGCACGTTGCCAACGTAATTGCTGACCAGATCAAGGGTTAAAAAATATTAGCAATTAAAAAGAACGAGTCACGGTACCCGTTCTTTTTTGTTTGCACCCTGACTTTTACTAAAATAAGTGGGCTTTACCCTGTCCTTTGTGCCAATTATCAGTATTCTGATTGGCTCGTTCCGCCAGAAAAGCTTAACCTTGCATCATTAAAGAAAGCAGGTTAACAAACATGGTTAAAGCAATCGTTCAAACAGGTTATCGGCGCGCGGAATTGCGGGACAGGGCTGCAGATGCGCTCACGCCCCTGTCAATCAAAATCGAAACAAAATTCGTACCGCTCTTGCGCTATGATCTGCTCAAACTGGATCAGCCGGTCCCCGCCCAGTTGCCCGCGGTCCTGGGCTACGGTGCAACGGGCATTGTTAAAGAAGTGGGCAGTTTGCGGTCAACGGCACTTTTGGGGCAGCCCGTCCTGCTGCTGCATCCCCGGGGAACCTTTCAGGAAGAAATCACTTCCAGCATCCCACCGCTTGCAATTCCACTCATTTCTGGTGTTACATTAAGAGACGCAGCTGCACTAATCGGTGGCGGTGACCTGGCCTTGACCCTTTTTAAAATTGCCCAGAAAAAGCAGCAGCCGCTGGTGATTTATGGTGCAGACTCGGTGACCGGTCTAATCTTGATGCAGCTATTGACGCACCACAGTCAACTGCCCTTCATCCCCAAGGTGCGGCCAATTTCACAAGATTACCTCAATGAAAAAGCCACCAGGTACAACATCGATACTGCACGGCCAGTTAACTCGACGAATAAACTTGTCTTTGACCTGGCCGGTGCGGGCGTTAATTCCCAGTTACTGGCCCACCTGCAAGGCGGTGACCAGGTAATCAGCGTCGCCCAAAAGGACGTGCCCGGCATTCAGTTCATTAGCAAGCCCTCTTTACCCAAAGATTATCTTTATTTAATGCAAGAAATCCAGCATAACAGGTTATTCATTCCCATCAACCAGGTTTTTTCCTACTTGAACTTTGAGCGGGCGCTTGCTGCCCAAGCCCACGGGATCCGTCGCGGCCGCAACCTGATTGCCTTTCAGGAAGCACCAGAATAGGCATATAATATAGTTGATTAATCAGAAAATACTGTTCGAGGATCACATGCAAAATTACGAAGGATTAATTTCACAAAAGATTGGTGCACTGGTCAAAAACGCCCGCGTAAAGCAGCGACTTTCCCAGCAAGAACTCGCTAGCGGCATCTGCTCGCAGGCGTTGATCAGCAGCATTGAACATGGCGAATATATTCCCAATGCTGCTATTTTTATTGCCCTCTGCAACAAGCTGCACCTTTCAATCGATGATGCTTTTTTGAAGGAACGCCTAAATTTTGGTAACAACGACCAGCTAGCACAAACAGCCTTCGATCTCTGCCGCCAGCATCAATATCAGCGCCTCTTGCAGTATCTTGATCGGCAAGCAATTATTATGTCACTTAACTCAGACTTAGACTTTCAAACCTATTATTACTATTATGGCTGTGCCGTTTACCAGGTAGAATGCAACCTGCGCGACTGCCAGCACTACTTTGAACTCGCCCTTTCCTACACGATGAACGCGAATCAGCCCGCACCGCGCAATCCTGTTGAACTACTGCTAGTAAATACCCTCGGCTTTATCTACGCCCAGCAAAAAAGAACTGAGGAGGCCTTTGGTCTCTTCAAGATAGTTAATGCCGCTCTTCTTAAAATAGACGCCCAGACCGAAAACCTTAACGTAATCCACTTTCAGCAGGGTAAAATTCACTTTGAATTAAAGCAGTACGATCAGGCCTTAGACACGCTTCTCACCGACCTCAAGCGTATCAACCAACTAGGCTCAACCTTCATGGTAAACAACTACGCACTGCTAATCCTGGATTGCTACCAGCACCTGCAGTAAATCACCTAAAAATCCGCTGCTTGAATTACAGCAGCGGATTTTGCTTTGACCAAAAAAGTAATGCTTCATTTTAAAAACCATGTTGCAAAAAATTTTAACTGCACTTACAATTGTGCCAACAACCCCAAAATATTGATAGTACAGGAGAAACAACAATTGATTATTGAAGAATTTAAAGACATCCAAATTGCATATATGCGCAGAATTGGTAAATACGGAGCAGAAAACAAACAGCTAATGGAAAACTTTAAGGCATACTTAAAAGCAAACAACTTGTTCAACAATGATACTGCCATACTAGGAATCGCCTTAGATGATCCAATGCAAACACCGGCAAAGCAGCAAAGATACGATGTAGGCGTCATTGTGACTAACAAAGTGCAGCCCCATAAATTACCAACTCGTGGAATTACCAACGGACGCTACGCAATATTTGAAATTGCGCATACAGAAGAGGCCGTAGCAAACTTCTGGAACAACATCCCCGCTTTAACTGCCAGTCTGCCAATAGACGGCACTAAACCAATAATTGAGCGCTATGCTTATCCCCAAATTTCACAGCACTTATGCGAATTTTGCGTCCCACTGCAATAATCACCTAAAAAAGCTCCAGCGTAATTAAAATTTCACTTAACTATGTTGAAGCCTTTTATTCTCTTATAATACTTATTTCCCCTGCGCGTTGCGCTTCTTGATGCGTGCATTGATCCGCTTGGCCGATTTTTTCAATTCCAAGATGCAAATCAACCAGATAACAACATAAATTACTAAGAAGAGGCTAAGTGTCCACAAATCAATCGACCACTTATTAACCGTTACCATTACTAAGAAGAGTAAAAACGTGCCACCAAAGTGAAGGGCAAGGGCAAGTATGAAGGGCAAATCAGGGATAAATATTAGGCCAAGCAGTCCAATCAAACCCGAAAGCACGAAGACAGATACCACGCCCTTAGGTGTTGGTGCTATTCCTGGATATGCAAAAGTTAGAATCAACAAGTAAAAAACTGCACCAAATCCCAGGCCAGTAAAGAAGTAATCTACACATTTACTAAATAATTTCATTTTACAGACCAAGTGCTCTTTCTAATAGTGGAAAATAATGCCGCGAAACATCAACCTTGAGGTCATTTGTCAGAATTGCAATCATATTGCCATCGAAGCCGACTTCAACAGACTCAAGGTGATTTAGATTGATAACCGCATGCCGAGATACTTGGATAAAATCATTGCCTAATTTTTCTTGGGCCTGATAGAGTCGGCCAATTGTCTTGATATTTTTTGTGGTGGTGTAATAGGTTAAATTAGTTGTTTGGACTTCAATTTTGATTAATTCTGCACGTTTTACAACTACGATCCGGTCACTAGTCTTAACCGGTATAAGCTGTGGCTCTTTTTGAGCCAACTTTTCAAGCCAGCCAATCAGTCTCCTTACAGTCACATTTTTGTGTTGTGCCCTGATTTCAATTTGAATATCGCCTTCATCTAAAGACGAATCATTTTGAAAATTGATTTTCACTTTGTCCAATTCTCTTTCTAGTGGTTATGACCGAGATGACAATAATTATTAGAAGCAGAATAATACTCATTCCTAGCATGACAAGCGCATTGCCACCTTGGGTCAACTGGTGTCCACTCAGCTTTAAGTTAATACCCAAATATCTACTGAGTCGATTGCTTACGTTGGCGGTTAAGCGTGCCTTAAAGATTGGCGCTAACAAAAACTTTCTTAATGCGGCTGCTTCATAACTGCTTGGTACTAATTTTACCAGAGTTTGTGCACCAGGTGATAGTGTGCCATACGGCATATAAGTAGCAACGGCAAATCCAGCCACAGCACTAATCAATGCCGATAACCGACTAAAAGTGGTGGACGAATTAATAAAAATAACAATTATTTCATTTAATAAAGTTGCACAGACTGCACCTAGAGCAATAAAGAGGAGGATTGGCAGGTAAGCGGCAGTAGGAATCTGGACCTGATCAACTGCAGTGAAGTAAACTGCCATAACGGCAAAGGTGATAACCTGCATGATGAAACTGATGATTGTACTGGATAAAACGTAGGAACAATTCTGCTTTAGTGCTGAAATATTGGTCAGCATAATATCATCTGCGGTCCTTGTTTCCCGGTCCCGGACCAGCTGTCCTAGAGCCTGAAACGACGTGGTAATCCCGGCAATTGCCACGATGCCCGCTATCATCCACAAATCCAGTACCTTGGTGGCACTAGGTAGACCACTCCAAGAACCTTTTAAAACCTTTTGCAGGAAGCCAATGTAAATAAAGAAGGAAATCAGCGCACCTAGACACGACATGATTGCACCCGGAACGTTGGCAAAGTATATTTTGATATTTCTCCATAATAAAGCGAGCATTATTGTAATTCCTTTCCCGTAATTTTAACAAAGGCATCATTGATTGAACCCTTCTGATAGTCAAAATCGGCAATAACGTTTCGGTTGGCACTGAGCAAGTTGATTGCCTTATCTGCATCCAGCGCTTCGACCTCAAATTGATTGCCTCCAAGTTGCCGCAAAGGATAGTCCGTCTTCAGTACGCACTTATCCCTCATCCTGATAAGCAGCTTTGTTGGTGCATAGCTTGCTATAATTTGACTGGCAGAACCACTGGCCAAGATATTTCCATTTTCCAGCACATATATCTGGTCCGCATTAGCAGCTTCTTCAAGGTAATGCGTAGTTAAAAAAATCGTTAGCCCCTGTTCTTTCTGCAGCTTCTCAAGTAAGTGCCAGATAACTAGTCTTGTCTGCAAATCCAAGCCTGTGGTCGGTTCATCTAAAAATAGCAGATTGGGTCGATCAACCAGTGCGCGAGCAATATCCACCCTCCTTCTTTGTCCCCCAGATAGTGTGCCATACTTTTGCTTAAAGAATTTTTTAATGCCGATTAACTTGACCAATTCTTCTATCCATTCAGGTGACCAGTGTTGGTACATCTTCGCCCTGAGGTAGAGATTATCTTTGACCGTCAAACTACTATCAAGCACACTATTTTGGAAGACAACGCCAATCTTCAAATTTTGACTATAGGTAATCGTCCCAGCCGTCGCTTTAAGCAGCCCAGTTAGAATATTTATCGTTGTAGACTTGCCTGCACCGTTAGTTCCCAGATACGCCACCAATTGTCCTTCATCAATCTTTAAATTGACTTTATTCAAAGCAAGATTCTTGCCATACTTCTTGGTTAGGTCACTAGTTTCAATTAGCATTAGAAATATTCTCCTCATTATTTATACTTAGTTAAGAATACAATTTTCGCTCTAATTTGTAGCACATTTCTAAATAAGTAGTCGTTTTTCACTCATAAAAAGCTGAATAATATACATAAAATATTTTAGAGAAGGGACTCTTCTAAATAAAGATTAGAAATTTGAGATAAGCAAAAAAAGGCCGGAGCCTCTTTTGATATGCCCCCAAAATGAGGACAGTTTAATAATTTCTAGCTGAGGACTAACCCCCGATATTCAGAAGGAGTCAGTCCTATTAGTTTTGCTTTTAGCAACCGACACTTTGCTTCGGGGTGCAAATTTGACCCAGAATTGTTTTTTTAAGGCGCAGCCCTTATTCCTGCCAGCCTGCTACAACTGCCTTGCCGATCATGTGACCGCTCTCCACCAGTTTGTGGGCCTTGCGCAGATTTTGCGCATTCAACGGCGTCAGCGTTTTAGTCAGCGTACACTCAAGCAGCCCGCTGTCTAGCATGGCCGCTAACTTGTCGAGAATTTCATGCTGCGAAATCATATCGCTGGTCTGGTAGTAAGACTTGGTAAATATCCATTCCCAGGCAAAGTGCGCCTTCTTCATAGTCAATGCGCGCAAATTAATGGGCCGCAGGTTTTCAGTGGTCGAAACAATTCGCCCTTCCGGCTTGATTAGCTTGCACATTTCATTCCAGTGCCCGTCCAGGTCGCTTAATTCAAGGATGTAATCAACATATCGATGGCCCAACGCCCTAACTTGTTTTACTAAATCACTGCGGTGATTGACAACAAAATCGGCACCATGATTTTTGGTCCATTCAATGCTGTCTGGCCGTGAAGCAGTTGCGATTACCTTTAGTCCCGCCAGGTGGGCCAGTTGGGTTGCAATAGAGCCGACGCCACCGGCACCGTTAATGATCAGAATGGTCTTGTCCACATTACGGCTCGGGTCTATTGCTAATTCCAATTGTTCAAACAGGGCCTCATATGCGGTAAGCCCGGTCAAGGGCATTGCGGCGGCCTGAGCAGCGGTCAATTTCTGGGGCGCACTGCCGACAATCCGCTCGTCAACCAGCTGGTACTCGCTGTCGCTGCCCGACCTAGCAAACGAACCGGCATAATAGACGCGTGTGCCCGGTTTGAACAGTGTAACCTCTGCCCCCACTTCAGCAACGGTCCCGCAGGCGTCCCACCCAATAACTTGGGGCTCCTTCAGGACGCCGTGACCATTTTTTCTAATGCTGACGTCAACCGGGTTAACCGCGACCGCACTTGTTTTTACCAAAAGATCATGCCCTGTTGCAACGGGCCTGGACATCTCTACGTCAACCAGGCTTTTTTCATCGTCAATATCCAAGTGTTCTCTAAAACCAATAGCTTTCATTTCTGCTCCTTTGCGTTTTGCCTACCCCTCAATAGTACTTGGCCGCAGGAGAAAAACAAGACGTGAATTTTTATTTACTAAGTAACAATTTATTCCCCTAGCATACTAACGGATAAAACGCTAAAATTAGCAGTGTACCGCAGAAAGAGAGTGATCATTTGCCACGCCACGCCTATAATTGTGCTCGGGGCTGTCCCGTCGAAAGCACGCTGCAAGTAATTGCGGGAAAATGGAAGAGCGTCATTATTTACCACCTAATCACCAATAAATCCTGCCGGTTTAGCGAGTTGCAGCGGCTGATGCCCCATATTTCCAGAAGGATGCTGGCCCTGCAGCTGAAGGAACTGGCAGGCGACAACGTCATTGCAAAAACCACCTATCCGGTGGTGCCGCCCAGAACCAGCTACGAATTGACCGACTGGGGCAAAACGCTTACCCCGCTAATCCTGGAAATGGAAAAATGGGGCGAAAAATACAACCAAACGCACGTTAACGATGATTAAGACCATTATTTCTTAGGGGGGCAAGACGGAGTCAAGAAGTGCAAAATAATTCAGAAAAATAAGCAGCAAAAAAAGAGGCCGGAGCCTCTTTTTTTAATCAATCAAATTACTTGTTAGCTGGCGTTGTCGCTGCTGGCTTTTGATCCGTCGAACTGGTTGAACCAGCAGGAGTCGTTGCAGTCTTGGAATCGTCCTTGGCTGGCGTAGTTGCAGTCTTGGAATCATCTTTAGCCGGTGTAGCTGGCTTCTTAGCGTCGTCTGCAGCTGGTGCAGTTGTTGGCTTTGAATCGTCTTTAGCAGGAGTCGTTGGCTTCTGTTCTGGCGTAGCAGCTGGCTTTTGGTTAGCAGCCTTGATCTCGGCCTTGAGTGCCTTAATCTCAGCGCTCAAGTATGAACGGTAACGCTTAGCGTACTTAGCGTGGTTCTTCTTGAGGTGCTTCAGGGCCTTCTTGTACAAGTTCAGCTTCTTCTTGTCGGACAGCTTAGCGCCCTTCTTGACAGTCTTGTTGAAGTAATTGTTAGCCTTCTTGTGCTTCTTCGTCCATGACGCCTTGGTCTTGCGGATCGGGCTCTTCTTTGCCGGTGCAGTCGCAGTTGGGCCGTTGAAACCAGGGTCCAGCGGGTTGGACGGATCAAAATCCGTTCCCTTAATCGGCTCGTTGATTGGCTGCTTTGTAGGCTCTTCAGCCGGCTTTTGTGCAGAATCCTTAGCTGGTGCTGTGGTTTGATCTTGTTTAGCAGTTTGGTCTGGCTTAGCGGTCTGATCTGGCTTAGCAGTTTGGTCAGCTTGCGTATCAGCCAGCACCATTGCGGTCTGACTAACAACTGGAGTCAGCGCGGTTAAACCGGCAACGGCCAACATGATGGCATTTTTCTTTAAATTCATAATTACCTCTCCGTATCTGAAATATTTTGTTCAAAAGGGTGCCTTTTGAAATTCCCTATAGTATACACGTTTTTAGGCGTTTTTGATACTAAATTTTTATAAAATCACAGTGTTAAAGAATTTATTCTAAGAATTTTACTTGTATTAGGGGTAATGCGCATAGAAGTAATTATATTTGAAGACAAAATCAAGCACTGCTCGTATAGTGGTAACAAATAGTACGTAATTTTCCCGATTAAAGACTTTTATTCTTCTAGTATGTCTTCAAATAAACTTATTTTTAACGGCTTATTTGCAGCCGGCTAATTATTTCGTTAATTAAATTATTAATTGTATCAAAATCCGCAATAAACCATTCTCGTGGATGAATGATTTTTCCATTACCAGCTCTGATATCAACATCTAACTTATATTTTGCTAAAGCGTGGTGCAAGGCCGTCTCTAAAGCTTCAGGTTTAAGATTAATCACTTGATATTCCGCCATTACTTTAACTGGACCATATAAATAAGTTGCTTCATTTTCTGCATTAGCTATCCTTTGCTCAACTGTTCCGCTAGTAAAACCAACTTTAAACAGCGGATAGTCTTCCCGTATTCGTTTAACTTCAGGATTTTTGCTCAATGACCTAAGAACATAAATGTAGCCTGTAGTTTGATCATCTTCAGCAAGTTTAAAGCTACCCTCGGGTTCTGATACCGCTTTGCCATATCTCTCTTTAGTACCATATAACGAAGCAATTAGTCCATTTCTCAAGGGATTATTTTCTGTCCCATTTTCATAAATTACGTGTAAGCGGGCATTTGTTGGTCTTGAACTATTAGTCTTGTCTTTAAACTCCGAACCAATTGATTCAATATACAGCAACTGCCCATTTAAGACGTAAAATTTGTGTAATTCAATTTCGTTATTATTAAACCTAACTAAACGTCTTCTACCAGAAGCCAAATCTTTTTGAACGTCTTTAAATAATTTCCTGTACTGTGCAAAATTACTTGCGACTTTTCTAGTGGAGATTAACTCAGGTGAATTTTCCTGTTCCCGCTTATACTTCTTGAATTTTTTTGTGTCAAATAGTTTGGCATTCAGACTCTTTCCAGAAACATTATTATTTAATAAAATTGAATCGTCATTTAGGATGTCGTCTAACGAATTAAAGTTAGTTTTCTCTTGACTAACCTTTTCCTTAAGATCCAGATTTTCATCCACATCATTTAATAGATTCATTTCATCATAGGGCTTCAGCTTGGCTACCCGTTCAGGATTATTCCGAATGCCCTTGAGCCTACTGGCCAAGCCACGCTCCTGCAGACGCGATAAATCAGAAGTTTTTTCAGGTTCTTGACCATTATGAGCTTTAACCCAGTCCTGAATTTCCTTAAAGTGCTCAATTTCTGGATCAAAACAACTTGAATTTTTTGCCTTTTCTCTTACCAATAATTCCTTTGAATCAGGATCTTTGAAAATATCGTCTAGTGAACGAATCGGCCGTGAATTATCTATTTTCATTCTTTCTCGCCCTCAGATCACTTAACTTAGCTAAAGCATATGCCATTCGTACTTCCTCTTCATTATTAGAATTTTTGTTGGGTAATCTGTCATTTTCTTTAGCAAAAGCTTTTGCATTATTATAAAGCTGAACCAATTGCTCATCAGAAAAATCGTACTTTTTAGCATCAAGTGACCGCTCGATGATTCGTAAAGTATTACTGTCAATATTTTGTGACATAACATCATAAGCACGTTGAAACGGATTAACAGACTCAATCAAATTAATGTCGAGGTCATCCACATTAATAAACTTGTCTGCCATCTTTAAGATATTATTGGTGGTGCCATTTTTATCAGTAGTAGAGTCAACCTTAGCCTGCCGTAAAACATTATCCGCCACCACATACTCGCTAACTTGTTCAACTTCTTCATCGTTTAGATCCGGGTAGCGCGTCATGATTACTTTGGGAATCAATTCCTTGTTCATCACTTCGGGATCCACATTTGCTGCAATACCCTTGCGTACATCCTCATCTTGCAAAATTCCTGCTGTCAAATCTGGTATCTCGTTTTCGATAATGCTTTGCGTTCTTTCCGTAGTAGGTTCCTTTAACCCTCTAATCAAGATGTCAGCATCTCCCTGCGGACGCTCATTCTCATGCTTCCTACGCTTAAGGTGAATTTCAGGAGCCAATACCTGTTCCATCAACAGCGAAGCAGTGATAGCTTTCAAAATCTGGTTAACCGCGTATTGCACCGCATCGTCCTTAGCATCCGGTTGCTCAACCATATTGGTGAACTGCGCATGTGTCTTATTGGGACTATCACGCGTCACCCGGCCAATAATCTGCACAATCTCGGTCAATGAATGACGATAGCCAATCGTCAGCGCCTGCTCCGCCCAGGGCCAGTCAAAGCCTTCCTTGGCCATATTCAGTGCGACAATAATATCCAGATCATCTGCACTCTTTATATTACGCAGATATTCCTGGACTTTTTCCCTGCCTAATTCATTAACCAAGTCAGCTACTTTTAACAGTTTTCCCGTTTGCTTACTCTTAATTAAGTAAATGCCAGTTTTCTTGTCCCTTTCTTTGATAGAACCAATTGCGTCAAAAATGGTATCTACTTCATTTTCTTTATCTTTGGTCGATTCATTGGAGTTAATGTTAGGGATATGAATAATCGTTTTCTTAGATGTATCAAGTGCTTCTTCCAGGGCTCCAAGGTACGACCCCTGATAAAACTTATAGTCAATGCCAAAGGACTTCAGATACTGGTACCCATCTAATTGTTCATAATAAGTGTACGTTACCTTATCAAATTTCTGTTCATCACTCGGCGAAAGAATTGGCGCAGAATCGCCTCTAAAGTACGAACCTGTCATCGCCATCACATGAGCAGAAGAATTATGCATAATATTTTTTATAGCAGTTCCCAAAACTGAACTGTCATCCGAAGAAACATGGTGAAATTCATCAATAGCAACCAGCACGCTATCAAACTTATGATCATCCATAATTTTGTCATAAGCAAAGCGCAACGTTGAATGTGTACAGATTAATATCCCTTGGTTAGGCACATTCAGAAAATCCACTAACTTTTGTACCTTACTTTGATCGCCGCCCGGTAAAGTCAAATCGTATTGCGGATTTACCTGCCAGTCCTCATAAAAGCCATATTTAACTAATTCGGTATTCTTAAATGAGCGCCCAATCGAGCGCTCTGGTACAGCTACAATAACCTTTTTAATTCCTTGGTGGGCTAATTTATCCAAAGCGACAAACATCAAGGCCCGTGATTTCCCTGAAGCAGGTGGTGCCTTAACCAATAGATATTGTGAATTTCGGTGTTGGTACACACGCGCCTGCATTTCGCGCATCCCTAATTCATCGGTACTGGTACTATTTCCAGTACGATGATAGTTAACCTCAACTACATTTTTATTTTGCATAACTAAAATACCTTCTTATCACAATCAATCAAAAATTTTATTATTATAGTTGACTGATTCATTAACAGCGCAATCTCTTCGGAACATAGACCTGTTGGTAAGCCATGCTTTACTTCATCATTCTGAATTTTTTCGTACATTTCTAGCATTCTAAAGAACAAATTTCTTACTTGCTTAGAAATACCTTTTTCTTTCAAAAATGCTCCTAAATTTTTCTTTTGATTTTCTAAAGATGCTTTTGAATTAGTTATATGACTGACCAATAATTCGATAGTTAGTCTTATTGAATCTAAAGCGTTTCTATAGTCTGCTTTATCGTAAAAGTTATACGACTTTTGCCATTGGTTTCTAATTCCGGCTGGATAATCAGATAGTAAATCAGTTAGGGAATTTCTTGAGCGAATAGCTGCCTCACTTGAGCCTGAAACAACTTTTTCGATTTCTTTGCAAAGCTCTAAATTTGTAACCACTTTACTATGATTCTTTATTTGCGATAGAAATCCTATTTTTTCATTATTATCCAGGCATCCTATATTAGCACTAATAATATCTTTTTTAGAATTAAAGTTGACAACTTGAATTGGAACTTCCTTGCCTACACTTTCGCCATACATTTTTGTCAAATTAATAATTTCATTGGCTGTGAAAATTTCTTTTAATTGGTCTTCTATATCATCAAGTAATACAAATGGAATGTTATTTGTCATCTGAATGTTCTTTCATTTTTTTACTGTACATATCTAGTAGCAATGCTAGCCTTTCATTATCGTCCCTAAAGCCAGTTGCTTTATATGCCCTATCCACCACCTGATCAAGTTCTTGATGGGCCGCTAATAATCTCGAATTCATTGGCTTAGGATTTTTTTGGGCAAGTGGAGAACCATATAATTCTGCTAAAGTTCCACCTTCTTCATTCCTAACATCAAGAATATTCAAGGTTAAGTCTTCAATCTCTTTTTCTCTTCGTTTAGATATCTCAGGAACGGGGAAAGTGTTATACACTAGCCCAGCGGAATAACGATAATCAGTTCCTAATCTACCACCTATTGTTTTTAACCAAACCATATGCAATCTAGATTCTAAAAGTCCTAAAAGCCATAGCGGAGAATCATAAATAGTAAAAGTTGCATATGAAGGAATTATATTACTTTGAACATAATCCATAGGTATATACAGTCTATTATCACTTGATACAACAGGAAGTACTATTGCAGGAGAATCTTGCCATCGAATTTCTCCAAATTTATATGGAGTTGATGCAGCTTTTCTTGTAACTTCTCTATTGCTATTTTCACGATATTTTTTTACAAGTTTTATGCGCTTAGCTATATCATTAATACTTGTAGCTAATTGCAAATTTTCCTTACTTATCCAAAGACAATACTTATACGTTCCATTCAAAAAGTCAGCTGCACTCATATACTTACGAAAAAGTGGTTTTGCTGTGGGATTGTTTTTTATAAAAATCTTATACTTTTCTATACTATAGGTTAGCAGTCCATCATCATAAGCAGCATTGCCTTTTTGTAGTTTCGGTAGTCCATCTTTCCTAGATACTATTTTTTTAACAGTAGTAGATGGTCCCTCACTTAAATAAGGACTTATGCCCACGATATCAGTTTTAAGTAAACCATTCTCATATAGTTTCTTTTGCTTCTTCCATTTTTTACTTTTGCTTCTTAATCCTGCAATTGCAACAATAACACCTGCATTATTTTTAGCATTATTAGTCCATTTAAAAGAAGTGTAAGCAAATGAAAATTCTATATCCAAATTAAATACCAGGGGCCAAAAAATCGGAACCTGTTCTCCTTGAAATATAGAATTAGTCGTTACAAATGATAGTTCTGCATAGGTTTGATATATATATTTAGCTCCCTTCAAATACCAACAACAAACATAATCTAATTTTTTATATGATTGGAATCCCTGAAACACAACGCTCATATCGGATTTATTATCTTTTGTTTGATTTCTACTGCCTATGTATGGCGGATTTCCAAACAAATAAACCTCATCTTCCTTACCATGGGGTAAAACTTCATTCCAATCAAGCCTTAAGGCATTGCCACAAACTATCGCACCAGTATGTTGCAAAGGCAAAGTCGGCCTCACGGCATCCTGGATTTCTTCGTGCAATTTAACATTCATCTGGTGCTCGGCAATCCATAAAGAAAGTCTGGTCGTATCACACGCAAAGTCATCAATCTCGATTCCGTAAAATTGATCAAGCGTAACGGACGGAATATACATTGTTGCAATTCCCAAATTGTTTTCTTCTTTGATAATATCTATTTCAAGTTGGCGCAGCTGCTTGTAAGTAACAATTAGGAAATTGCCTGATCCACAAGCTGGATCCATAAACTTGATATTGCCAATTCGATTATATAAATCTTGCAGCTTTTTATAGTTACCCTTGGCTTTTTCAAATTCGCTTCTCAAGTCATCAAGGAATAATGGCTTAATCACCTTCATGATGTTCGAAACAGATGTATAGTGCATCCCCAAGTGACTGCGGCTATCTTCGGTAGCGACTGCTTGCAGCATTGACCCTAAAATATCAGGATTGATTTGATCCCACTCAAGTTTTTCACCAGCATCAATTATTAGTTTTCTGGCTTTAGCGGTTAATTTTAAAGACTCGTGCGGTTCCTTAAATAAATCACCGTCAACGTAGGGAAAGTCCTGGAACCAACTAGGTGTATTGACTGGTCGTTCTTCTTTTTTTACATCCAAAATGCCAAATAATTGACCGATAAATGCATCCAAATCACTGCCATCAGCTTTGGTTAGTCGCTTTAAGCGATTAGTAAACAAATCTTTTGTGAAAATATCTGTGTCTTCAGCAAATAGGCAAAACAAAACTCGAATCAAAAATAGGTTCAAGCCCTTCCTCGTGGCATTGGGATTGTCCTTGACAATTACATCATACAGTTTGGCAAATCTTTCAGCTGCTCGTATATCGGCGGGGTTTTCTTTGTTAAAGTCAGCCCTTTCAATACCATTCCATGCTAAAAAGAACTCGAATTTTTGGGGGAGTTTCTTAAATGGGATGTTCAGAGTATCCTTAGTTTTAGTATCAAACGCTGCAAATTCCTTGAAGTCCGTAGCTACAATGTACCGCGGCTTCGTGCCCAATTCATCAACTTTATCCTTTATATCGGTAAAAGCTTGCATAACAGCACTATCTGTTTGCTTGTAATAGAGCTTATTCTTCAGGTAAACTTCCCCAGGTACATCAGATAAGTTATTAATTCCCTTTCTCAATTTAGTTACCGTCGCCTTAGGAATGTCATAGACACCCAAAAAGTCATAAATAAAGTTAACCCTATCATTTTTTTCGATTATGTCAGAAATTTTGTCTTCGATGTCTGTAATTGCCATTATTAATTCCTCAATTATTCTATTTGTCTATTTTTATTATCGTAGAAGTAACAAACTAACTCAATACAATTAGTTTAAGATTTTCCTATAAACCAAAACTTTTTAACTGGTTCAAACAAGAAATATGACACTGATTATATTATAATCAAGGATTGTATTATATTCGCATTAAAGCGCAGTTCGGACATCTTAACGATTGAACGTATTCTGTTATCTTATTTTTCTGAATTTAAACTAAATGTTTTATGCTTCTATCATTAACATTCCATCGAAATACCCAAGATGGCCGTAGTTTTTTATCTTTTGCAATCAGTAATAAGCACACAGTTCGGCATAGTTCCTATTAGATTCCTACCGACATAATCAAAACTTTCAATACCATAGTTTCAATACCATAGTATAAGTTTAAAGCAGTTGAAGGTTGAACAAAGTATATTGACTACTACAACACCAAAAAATCAAAAGGCAAACTGAAAGGACTAACTCCGCTTGAATATCGAGAGTTAATCCTTAGCTAAAATTTATTAAACTGTCATAACTGGGGGCACATCAATATCGGAATCGTGCATTACGTTTTTGCTCAATAATAAAATGTCTAATTTTAAGTTGCGTTTTAATTTCTGGTGGATCTACCAGTACTTCAAGTTATTCCATATTTAGACCTAAATATTTATATTATATTTTTTTAACAATATCAATAGTATCATTAAAGTCATAATTTAAATTAGGAGATATAGCTAAAAACTCTGCTGCTCTTTTATGAGATTTTATCTTATACTGTAAAGAATAAATATACTTATTCTTGGCAAAATTATAGTAGTCTTCTATTTCATCAACAGAATCATAGGTTAAAATCCAATTACATTTCAACTTTTTAACTTGATCAGCTATTTTTTTGTGATCATCCATACTCCTAATAGGTAGGTATAGTCTCTTACCTTGTGTTACATAGGGAGGATCTATAAACATAATAGTTCGCTTAGAATTATAATTATCATCTACTAATTTTTTTGTCATATCCAAATTAGAAACGGTAATTTTATTTGAATAATCACCAATCTTTTCTATTAACGGACGTAACCTTGACTTATTAAATTCATAGTCTATTTTCCATTTTCCATTTTGAGATAAACCGCCAATTGGCGTAGCTCCTCTTAAAATACCAGAAAAATTTGTTCTATTCAAAAAAAAAGTAGCGAAACCCAGTTTTACAATTTCAACATTTGTTAATTCATAAGATTTTTTACACTCTAATTTACCAAAAATACTTTTTTGTTTTTTCCATTCTTCTACGTTTATAGGGGTTTCATTGAACAACTTTATAAAGTCATTAGTTTCTTCAGTTATTGCTTTCCAAAAACAATAAATCGCAATGTCAAAATCATTCAAAACAACTTTATTAACTAAATTATTTAAAAGCAAATTAATTGCTATTCCACCGCCTCCGGCAAACGGTTCAACGTAATTATCAATTTCAGTATTATTTTTTATAATTTGCCGTAAAAAAGGAGCTAATTTAAATTTACCTCCAGGATATCTTAATGGTGACCTCCATTTGTCCATATTCTATATACTCCTTTTATTATTTTAACCTTTAACTTCAAGAACCTTTTGTATAATATCATCTAAGAATTTCTTGTTAGACGTTAATCCAGAACCAGTAATATCTTGATTGTCTTCTTTAGCTACTTCTTTAATAATTTCAACCATTTTTAGCATTAATTTCTTACATTGATGTTTATTCCAAAGTACTTTATTTATCTTTTCGCATTCTTTATCAATTTCTTTCCTAGATTTGTCCTTATCTACATCATCTATCAAATAAAATCTTATCATCATAAGAATATGATATTTAAATTTCCTACAATTCTTATCAATTACATTATTTCTAACAAAGAACAAATATCTATATAGTGCAAATGACGATGTATAAAATGCTCTTAAAGAATTTGTTTCTTTGAATACCGAAGATGAATATTTTTTATATAGCTTACCAATCCAGCGACTTGCAATGTGTGGTTTTCCTAAAAACATAGAACTATAACATCTTAAGGAAGTTAAAACGCTCACAATTTTAACTTTTACTGTATTACTGTCGTGATATTGATTAGCTCTTCTCTCATAGTAGAGTTTCTTTTCGCCATCATATGTTTTAAACTCTTCTTCAAGTTTTCTCTGAAACTCAGTAAGAGCCAAAAGTTCTTCATCTTTGACAGCATTTTGTCTATTATTCGCAACAGTTATTTTATCAGATATTTTTTTATTAGTTGTAATTATTATTTTTACAGGAATATTTATATATTTTTTAGCAATATCTTTATTATTGTATATAACATATGATGTTTGACAACCATTTACAATTTGATAATTTTTTAGAATTAAATATGTTGAAATCAACTTAGCATCCTGTGCTATTATCGTTATACCATTATTTAAAATTACCATATTTTCTGGCTCATTAGATTTCAAAGTACTAGCAATATCAGTATTTGTATCAGTATCATCACCAATGAAATCTCTTACATTGTCAAAAAATAATGATCTCCTAAGATCACCATTTTCATCTTCTATAAGTTTTAAGAATTCAGTTTCAGAAAGATACCCATACCAGCCCTGTTGAATTCCTTTTATTTCTGGTAAAGTTACTTTATTAGGAAAGTTTATTTTCTCTTTAACTTTAATATTTGAATCTCTATAATACTGTTGTAGTTTTTGATTATCAACAGGTAGAAAAGTAAACTCAGAGAAAATATTTTCTTCTTTAATTGATTTTTTCACATTATCTATTGCAGCAGTATGATTCCTATCTTCAATATAAGTTCCAATTGTTACATAATAAGCCCTTCCTTGAATAGATTTAAATAATTCAGCATGCTGAATTATTTCATTTATCATACTCCACTTTTCCTTTATTAGAGTATTTTGAATTAATTTAGGTTTAGATCTTAAAATGTCTACTATTCCATCACCAAAGCTTCTTATAGATGCAGAATTAAATTGAGAACTTTTTTTAGCCTGAATAAATACTATTTTTATTGTATATTCACCGAATTTGTTACTATTATTTTTAAAAAAGTCCTCTAAAGCTTCTAGTGAATCAAAAAATTCACCATTTATAATAATTCCTATAGCATCTATCCCTGTGTCATTGGCATTACCGACAAGCATGCCATCAATATCGTCATATTCAAAATATCCATCCATAAGTTTAGACACAACATAATAAGTTGAAAATGCTTCAAAGATTTCAGATTCTTTATAAGAATTTTTATCTAATTTATTATCATCAACAAACTTATCTATATAAGAACTTATTATTCTATCTTTCATAATATACCTCCTCCAGTAAAGCGCTACTACTAACTGCCTATTATCAGCTTTTCATTTATTAAATACAATAAAAAATTCTAGCTCTCACTAGAATTTTCTCTTTCTTGCTTGGCAAACTTTTGGCAAACAATTATCTTTTTAAATGTAGGTTTTTAGTTTAATTAGTTCCCTAAAATGCTGTTATATCGCTCTTCCTGTTTTGAACAATATAGTCCTTTTATTCCCACTCAATCGTTGACGGTGGCTTGCTCGTCACGTCGTAGACCACGCGGTTGACGTTCGGCACCTCGTCCACGATGCGGGTCGAGACCTTCTGCAGAACGTCCCACGGCAGGCGGGCAAAGTCGGCGGTCATGCCGTCGACCGAGGTCACGGCGCGGATGCCGATTGTGTAATCGTAGGTGCGGCCGTCGCCCATCACGCCGACGGAGCGGATGCCGGGCAGCACCGTGAAGTACTGCCAGACCTCTTCTTCAAGGCCCGCTTCCTTGATCTCGGCGCGCAGGATGGCGTCGCTTTCGCGCACGAGCGCCAGCTTGTCCTCGGTCACCTCGCCCAAGACGCGGATGCCTAGACCAGGACCCGGGAACGGCTGCCGCCAGACCAGATCGTGCGGAATCCCTAGCTTTTCGCCCAGGACCCGGACCTCGTCCTTGAACAGCTTGCGCAGCGGTTCGATCAGCTTGAAGTGCATGTCCTTGGGCAGGCCGCCGACGTTGTGGTGGGACTTGATCGTCTGCGCGGTGTTGGTGCCGCTCTCAATCACGTCCGTGTAGAGCGTGCCCTGCGCCAGGAAATCAACGTCATGCAGTTTTTGCGCCTCTTCGCTAAAGACCTCGATGAACTCCTTGCCAATAATCTTGCGCTTCTGCTCCGGGTCACTGACGCCGGCGAGTTTGCCCAGGAAGCGGTCCTGTGCGTTCACCCGGATGATGTTCACGCCCAGGTCGCGGTTCAGCGCCGCCATCACCTCGTCGCCCTCGTTTTTGCGGAGCATCCCGTGATCAACAAAGATCGCGGTCAGCTGGTTGCCGATCGCCTTGTGCAAAAGCGTCGCGGTGACGCTCGAGTCGACGCCGCCGGACAGGCCCAGGATGACCTTCCGGTCGCCCACCGTCTTTTTAATCGCGGCAACCTGCAGCTCGATGAAGTCGTCCATCGTCCAGTTGGCGCGCGCCTTGCAGACCTTGAAGGCGAAGTTGCGCAGGATGTCCAACCCGTACTGCGTGTTGCGCACCTCGGCGTGGAACTGGATGCCGTAGAACTTCTTGGCGTTGTTGGCGATGGCGGCAATCGGGCAGTTCTTGCTCGAAGCGACCGTCGTGAAGCCTTCCGGCGCCTGCTTAACCAGGTCGCCGTGGCTCATCCAAACGTACTCCTCTTCGGGCAGGCCGCTGAACAGGACGCTGCCCGCGTCCTCAACCCGGATGTCGGCGCGGCCGTACTCGGAGTTGTCCGCCTTCTCGACCCTGCCGTCCAGGTAGTAGGACATCAGCTGCATGCCGTAACAGATGCCCAGGATCGGAATCCCCAGGTCAAAGATCGCGGGGTCAACCTTCAGCGCGCCCTCATCGTAGATGCTGTTGGGCCCACCGGAAAAGATGATGCCCTTGGGGTTGATTGCCCGAATCTTGGCCATGCTGATGTCGTGCGGCAAGAGTTCGGAATAGATGCCAAAGTCCCGCAGTCGACGGGTAATTAGCTGGTTGTACTGGCTGCCAAAGTCCAAAACAATGATTTCGTCAAAATCGTGCTCGTTTTCTTTCACTGTGCTCCGGTCTCCTTTAATAAAGCAAACAATAATCACTTCAACTCTACTAAGAATTGCACTCACGGTCAACTCTTTTTAATCAGTTTTGTATTTTTCACGAATTATTTCCTACCTATGCCCAAATTAATTCGCATTTGTTCGTAATCTTGCGCCTTGCACTGGGCCTTTTTCTTGTGGTAGAATGCAGGCACAAGGAAATATCAGGTCTATATATTGCCGAAATAAGGTCGGCAGTCTCTACTCAGAACCGTAAATTCTGAACTATGGCCAATCAAGGCGGTAGCAGCTCACGCTGCTCTCAGGGTCTTTTTTGCCATAGTTGTGGTAGAAAGGGCCCTTTTTGATTCAAGGAGGAAAACGTGAAGCTATTTGAAGACCGCATTCGCCGCGACGGCGAAGTATTGCCGGGCAACGTACTGAAGATCAACTCGTTTTTAAACCACCAGGTCGACCCCGAGCTGATGATGGCAGCGGGGCAAGAATTTGCAGAACTTTTCAGGGATGAAGGCATCACCAAGGTTCTGACCTGCGAAGCATCCGGGATCGCGCCCGGACTGATGGCCGCTTACCAGCTGCACGTGCCCATGGTTTTTGCCCGCAAGAAAAAGCCCTCGACGCTCAACGATGCAGTCTACTGGGCCGACGTCTACTCCTACACCAAGAAAGTAACGAACCAGATCTGCGTCGAGCAGAAGTTCCTGCACAGGGAGGACAATCTCCTAATCATTGACGACTTCCTGGCCAACGGTGAGGCCGTCAAGGGCATGATCAACATTGCCGAGCAGGCAGGCGCGGATATTGCCGGCGTCGGCGTCGTGGTGGCCAAAACCTTCCAGGGCGGCAGCGATTGGGTCCAAGAACACGGCTACCGGCTCGCAGCCCTGGCCAAGATTGGTAGCCTGGCCGACGGCCAGGTGCATTTTGAAGGAGAGGAATAATGCAGCAAAAAGAAGTCAGCCACCAAAAAGCAGCCGTTTTAGGTCTGCAGCACCTGCTTGCCATGTACTCCGGCGCCGTTGCCGTCCCGCTTTTAATCGGCGGGGCGCTGCACTTTTCCGCCGCCCAGATGACCTACCTGGTCTCAATCGACATCTTCATGTGCGGGCTCGCCACCCTGCTGCAGCTATTCACCAACAAGTTTTCCGGCATTGGCTTCCCCGTGATCCTGGGCTGTGCCATCCAGGCGGTCGCACCGCTGCAGATGATCGGCCAGAAGTTTTCAATTAACGACATGTACGGCGCAATCATCGCGGCCGGCATCTTCGTCGTCTTGATTGCGGGCGTCTTCGCCAAAATCAAGAAGTTCTTTCCACCGGTGGTCACGGGAACGCTAATCACCACGATCGGTCTCTCCCTCATCCCGGTTGCTGTCCAAAACATGGGCGGCGGCAGTTCCCAGGCCAAGAGTTTTGGCAGCGGTCAAAACCTGCTGCTCGCCTTTGCCACCATGTTCATCATCCTGGCCCTGCAAATCTGGACCCGGGGCTTCATGCGGTCCATCTCCGTTCTGATTGGGCTGATCATTGGCACTGCCATTGCCTCCTTCATGGGCATCGTCTCCTTCAAGCCCGTCCTTGAAGCTTCCTGGTTCCACCTGCCGCAGCTCTTCTACTTCGGCGTGCCCCACTTCGAGTGGTCGTCGAGTTTGACCATGATTATCATTGCCCTGGTTTCGATGGTCGAATCGACTGGCGTCTTCTTTGCCACCGGCGACCTGATTGACCACCAGGTCACCGAGGAAGAACTCAAGAAGGGCTACCGCGCTGAAGGAATTGCCCAGATTTTCGGCGGATTATTCAACGCCTTTCCGTACACAACCTTCTCGCAAAACGTGGGCCTGCTGCAGCTGTCGGGCATCAAGACCAAGCGGCCAATCTACTGGGCAGCCGGCCTGCTCATGGCCATGGGGCTTTTGCCTAAGATCGGCGCACTGGTGACCATCATCCCGACGCCCGTTCTCGGCGGGGCCATGCTGGTCATGTTCACCATGATTGCCGTTCAGGGCATCAAGACCCTGGCCAAGGTCGACCTGACTGCCAACAGCAACGTCCTGATCATCGCCATCTCCGTTGGACTAGGCCTGGGCGTCACGATCTACCCGCAATTTTTCCAAAATCTGCCCGCAACCGTTCAGCTCTTCCTGAGCAACGGGATCGTGATTACCAGCCTGTCGGCCACAATCCTGAACCTGCTGCTCAACGGCATCGAGGTCAAGCCGGCCGATCCGGCCACAACCATCTCCTAGAATTTTCCCAATCACAAAAAAGGTGTCTTTCCTCGTGGAAGGCACCTTTTTATGTCCGGTAGATTGCGGCATTCCGGAAATATGGAGGCTCTTCGTGCCCCCTAGTTCGTCTTAATGATGCTGTTAAAGATCTGGGGTGCAAACCTGCCCGCGGCTCCAGCCGGCTGCTTGCCCAATAACCCTGCCTCTTTCAGAAAGCATTCAACCGTTGCCAGCATCTGCACGCCGACGGCCTTGAACTCGGGGTCGCTGATTTTGGCCGTGTACTTCATGATGCCGACGGCCGAAAGCAGAATCAGCAGGGCCTGCGTGACCGGAAGGACCTCAACCTTGTTTCCGCCAGCCGCATACCCCTGCATAAAAGCCCGAATCAACTCTTCATTTAAGGCAAAGTCCTGGTAAAAAAGCTTGACAAAATCCTGATAGTTAACACCGAGCCGTGCCCGTTCAAAATCAATCAGGGTCAACTTACCGTCAACCAGCTGGTAGTTGCGCACGCCGACGTCACCGTGCAGGACAAAGTGGGAATTGACCCGGATATCCTGCTCAACCTGCGGCTTGACCTTGGAAAAGCCGGCAAAAAGAGCGCCCAAGCGTTTCTTAATGGCCGATTCGTCCAGGCTGGCAATGTCTCCTTGCATCTTAGCAAATAAGTTGTCCGCAGTAACGATACCGGCAAACGGCCTGACCTGAATGTGGAAGCTGGCCAGCTGCGTGCCCATCTCTGCTGCTAGTTCATTCGTAATTTTACCGGTCAGGGCCCGCGGGGCTAGGTCCGTCATGACCAGTACAAATAGTTCTGGTGTCGTCGCGAGCGTAAAAGACTCAAGCACGCGCTGGTTGAGCTGCTCGTTGACCGTCTTCTCGGTCACAAGCTTTTGCTTTTGCGTAAAGACCTTGACGAAGACTTGCTGCTTGTGCTTTTGGCTGTAACCGGCAAACGTGCTGTTTAAAGACTCATGGTCGATGGGAACTAACTGCGCGCTTAGCACCCGGTCCAGTAACTGCTTAAGTTTTCTGTTCTCTACCATATAACTGGTCCCCTTGAACAAAGGAGCAGCTCCTTTTCGAACCGCTCCTGTTAAAATCACTCAACACCTAAACGTAGTCGTTAAAGTCGATGACCTGGTCGTAACGGGTCAACTCTTCCGGCTCGTAGTGGTGGATCACCTCAATAAACGTGCGGTCCGAATCAAACAGGTAATCGTGCACCTGGTTTGACGTGGCCTTGTCCAGCGAGGCGTTGACTTCATCCAATAAAAGAATTTGGCGTTGGGACAGAATTGCCCGTGCCAGTTCGATCCGCGACAGCTGCCCGCCCGACAGCTGGTCGGCATTGTCGCCCAGTTCGTAGTCCAGGCCCTTGTCTTGAATTAGTTCGCCCAGACCCACGCCTTGGCAAACCGCAAGCACTTCTTCTTGCGGAATCTCCACGCCTAAGGTGAGGTTGAACCACAGCGTATCCGCAAAAATCACGGCACTCTGACTCGAGTAGGCAAAGAGGTTGGTAAATTTGCCCGGCGCTACCGGCTTGTGGTTGAGCACAACTTGTTTGGCCTGGCCATAATCACCGTACATGAGAAATTGCAATAGCGTCGACTTGCCAGCGCCTGATGGACCAATGATGGCCACCTTTTGACCCTTTTTAATAGTTAAGTCGATGTTGTTGGCCAGCTTTTGACCCTGACGGGACAGGCTCAGCCCCACAACTTCCAACTCTGCAAAGCTCGCATGTGTCGCCGCTGAACTTGCCCCGTGACCGTCAGCCTTTTGGCAGAATTGGTCGATCCGCTTGACGATGCCCTTGGTCGTGGACAGGTTGTTGCGCTCGTTGAGGATCTGCAGGATTGGGTTAACAAACGAGTTCGACAGCTGAATAACGCCGAAAAGCGCGCCCAGGGTGGTGAAGCCCTTGATTACAAGGATGATGCCGACCGCGAAGGGCACAAGGAACGTGCCGCCCATGACAATGATGTTGAGGTAGGCGTTCGTGTTGTCCTTGAGCAGGTTCATCCGCGCCAATTTATTCTCAAGCAAATTGATGATACCCCGGTCACGCTCAACGGCATTGTCCTGCCGGTTGTAGAGGTTGAGCGTGCTGGTTCCCGCCAGCGTGTTCTTGGTCTGGTTGACGTACTGGTCGTTGGCCTTGGTCCAGCCCTCCGAAGCCCGCTGAATCGGTTTTTGCAGGAAGTTGGACACGATCATCGGGATGAGCGAGCCGGCAAAAAACATGATCGTCAGAATGGGATTCAGGTAGAGCGCGTAACCTAGGGCGAGCAAAACCGTGTAAAAGTAGGTCAGAATCGAAATCTCGGCCTCGTAGCGGTTCGTTTCCAGCAGCTTAAAGTCGTTGGTCAGAAAGCCCAGGTTGCTTGCATCCTCGCTGCTGCTCAGGAGCATCCCCTTGAGCACCTTGGTCCGCAGCTTGACGTTGGTCTGCTTAATCGCGTCCGCCTTCAGGTAATTGAAGGTGAGGTTGGCGAACATCACGAGAATCAGCGCAATAATCACCTGGATGAAAAATAGCGGTAGCTTGCCAAACTGCTTGTCTGTTGCCATGTTGGTCAGCGAGCCGACCATGTAGGCCATAATAATGTTGGTCGTACTGGTAATCAGTCCGAAGACGTTCAGCCAGAAGAACTTCAGGTGCGAGTAGTTTTTAAAAATCATGTTTGCCTCCACAATACACTGATGAATTAATTAATAATAATTATTTAACCCTAATTTTTTTGTAAAATCTAGTTCATTTTCGCAAGCGGTCAAATATGATGTCTAAGCGGTCCCCACTTGGCCGGCAAAAAGCAGTCCCTATGCATGCTAGCCACTAGCATGTTCACTTATCTACCGGCAACAATTTAACAAAGTTCGTTTCATTTCTTTGCAATTACACACTTATTTTTAATACAATAGAAAGATAAGAAACTTGAAAGGATCGATTTTATGAAAAAAGCAGAATGTACAACAATTCTTGTCGGCAAAAACGCCTCGCTCGACGGTTCGACGATGATTGCCCGCAGCGAAGACGGCGGCCGCGAGATTATCCCGGAGGGCTTTAAGGTCATTGCTCCTGACCAGCAGCCTCGCCACTACGAGAGCGTCATCAGCCACCAGAAGATTGACGATGCCGACCTGCCGGCTAACCCCTTGCGCTACACCAGCGCACCCGACGTGTCCGGTGAAAGCGGCATTTGGGCAGCGGCCGGCATCAATTCCGCCAACGTGGCCATGACCGCAACCGAAACCATCACTACCAATTCCCGGATTCAGGGGATCGACCCGCTGCTGGAGCATGGCGGTCTTGGCGAAGAAGACTTCGTGACCCTGACTTTGCCTTACCTGCACAAGGCGGTCGATGGCATCAAGCGCGTAGGTTACCTGCTGGAGAAGTATGGCACTTATGAAATGAACGGCATGGCCTTTGCCGATCACGATGAAATCTGGTACCTGGAAAGTATCGGCGGTCACCACTGGATTGCCCGCCGGATTCCCGATGATGCCTATGTTGTTGCACCCAACCGGCTAAACATTGACGAATTCCACTTTGGCCAGGACGGCTTCATGGCCGACGATGGCCTGGAGGACCTGATTGCCGAATACCGCCTGAACCCCGACCAAGAGGGCTACAACATGCGCCACATCTTCGGCAGCTCGACGGTCAAGGACGCGCACTACAACAACCCGCGGGCTTGGTTCGTCCACAACTACTTCGACCCTAACTTTGGCGGTCAGCCAGGCAACCAGGACCAGCCCTTCATTTGCCGTGCTCCCCGCAAGATCAGCATTGAGGACATCAAGTGGATTGAGAGTTCCCACTACCAGGACACGCCATACGACCCGTACGGCGATTTAGGCACGCCCGAGCAAAAGAAATCCTTCCGGCCCATCGGGCTCAACCGCAACTTTGAAACGCACATTCTCCAGGTGCGCAATAACGTTCCGGAAGAAATTGCTGGTGTCCAGTGGCTGGCCTTCGGCCCCAACACGTTCAACAGCATGGTGCCATTCTATACCAATGTGAGCGACACGCCTAAGCGTTTTCAGACCGGTCCCAAGTTTGACCTGAAGCAAATCTTCTGGCTCAACAAGCTGACCGCCCAGCTCGGCGACACCAACTTCAAGATATATGGCGAACTCGAAACCGACTTCGAGCAGAAGTCGCTGGCGCAGTGCCACCACATCCAGCACGAAACCGACAAGGAGGTTAAGGGCCTCTCCGGTCAAGCGGTTGAAGACGCGTTAATGGCGGCCAACCAGAAAATGGCCGACCAAGTCTACGACAACACTGTCGAGCTGCTCGGCAACATGGTTAAGGAAGGTCACAACTTGATGACCTTGAAGTTTGACTTATTGGACTAATATTTTAAACTAACATTTTAAAACAGCAAAACAGCGACAAGTGATTGGACTTGCCGCTGTTTTTTGATGTGAGAATTTTTAACAATGTAATAAATAGTATCAACTTAAACCCTTAACATGGATTTTGCTTTGTCTGAATGATATTAATTACGAATATTAATAGCAAATATCACATTTTTGTTCTTGTATAATTGCTGATTTTATTTTATCCTTATTATTGTCATATGTCGCAATATAAGATCAAAAGTGAGGATACAATGTCAAGTTTTCAAAAAAAATACCCTAAAATTGCTGAAATTGCTGATTTTTTGCTTCATAATCCAGAGCTTGGTTACAAAGAATGCAAAACATCTGAAAGGATTGAAGATGAAATTCATCAAATCAGCCCAAGATTAAAAGTCGAACATTATTTAAAAACCGGTTTAAGAGTAACGTTGCCTAATAACAAGCAGAAAACAATTGGAATCATCGCTGAAATGGATTCGCTCTACCAGCCCAATCACAAATTAGCAGATGCAAATACCGGTGCCGCTCAGGCTTGTGGCCATTACACCCAAGTCACTACCGCACTAGCAATCATGAATGAAGTAGTTGCCAATCACAGACTTGAAGACTTTGGTGCTAACCTGGCATTTATCTTCACCCCCTCTGAGGAGTTTGTCGATCTTGCCTGGAGAAAGCAGCAAAAAGAGACTGGCCAAATCGATTACTTCGGTGGCAAGCAAGAAGCAATCAAACGCGGCATTTTTGATGATATTGACTATTGTGTTTCGGTTCATGCAATCGGTGAGGACTTTGATGAGCGAACTATCGAAATCAACTGTGACCTTGCGGGTTTTAATTTTGTCTATTTTGATTTCTATGGCAAGGCCAGTCACGCTGCTTTTGCTCCCGATGCAGGCGTTAATGCTCAAAGCATGGCTACGCTATTCAATACCGCTTTAGCCTTGCAGCGTCAGCAGGTTAAGGATCCCAATCGCATAAGGTTTAATCCGGTAATTGTTGGGGAAAATCACGAATCGATTAACGTAATTCCTGACCACGTCAAGATGGGCACAGACTTAAGATTTTTCGACATAGACAACGCGCAAAAGCTAATGGACCGTTTTAAGCAAGCCGCAGAAGGCTGTGCAGCAGCTCTTGGCGGCTCCGTTAAGTCTGAACGGCAAGTTGGCTACCTGCCCTTAATTTCTAGTAAAAGCATGAATGCCATTGTGAAAGATGTCTTTTCTGCAAACGAAGAGATTCCCGGTTTAATAGAAGATCGGGGCTACACAATGGCAGCAGGCGACATTGGCGATGTTAGCTTTTTAGTACCAACAATCCAAATTGGCTACGGCGGCTGGAACGGAACCATTCATGGCGATGATTTCACCTTAGTTGATCCTAAATTTGTTCTGGCAATTTTCCCCGAGTTTGTCTTTAACTGTATTCGCAAGATTTCAAATAATCTCGATCGGGTAAAAACTTATAAGAGAACAAAAGAAGAATATCTAACTGAATTAGAAAAGATGGCGCAATAAAATGAAATATTTAAAAGCATACGGTCCGCTAATTATTTTGGTGTTGCTAATAGATACAATTGCTGAAATGATCGGTATCCAGGTATTTAAAGTCGGCACAATCGAAATTTCGGTCTTACCCCTAGTGTTTGCGGTAATCATTGCTATTTTAATTTATTTGATTCCCGCAAAACCTATAAAAAAGCTCTACAGCGATAAACGCGTGAAATTTGCCGGCAAATACATGATTCTTATCATGTTGCCCTTAATGGCACGTTATGGTGCCAATGTCGCTCCTAAAATCAACGAAATCATTTCCGTTGGCTGGGTTTTTCTAGTCCATGAATTAGGCAATTTAGGCACGATCATCTTTGGTTTACCGGTAGCATTATTGCTGGGCTTAAGAGAAGAAGCCATCGGTTCAACCTTGGGCTTGGGTCGTGAAGGCGAACTGGCATACATCAGTGAAAAATACACGCTAAATTCGCCGGAAGGTCGAGGAGTACTCGGAATTTATTTAATTGGCACCATTTTTGGCTCAATTATCTTCTCCATCCTGGCCCCGCTGCTTCTAGGAATGGGCTTTAGCTACAAGGCTATCGCAATGAGTGCTGGTGTTGGCTCCAGTTCAATGATGACCGCAGCTTCAACATCCTTAGCAGCTTTAGTACCTCAGCACAGTGACATTATTTTGTCCTTCGCCGCGGCCAGTCAATTGCTGACAAGCTTCATTGGAACTTATATCATGTACTTCCTGGCAGTACCCCTGCAAAGATTCATGTACACCCACATCACTAGACTGTTAGATAAAAAGAAGGAAGTTAATCCAGATCATGAATAAAGAAAACAACTTATATGAGTTGGTTAAAGATGCCACAATCCTTTTACTTAGTATTAGCTTAGTACTATTCGTGCAATGGGTTAAGTTAATTAAAAATCCCAAAAGCACGCCAATTACCACTGACACGTTCATTGGGCTGGGCATGTTATGGCTTTTTTCACTGTTAGGCATAGTTATCAGCATGCTAATGAAAAAAGTGCCCTGGAAAATCATCCAGGGATTCCCTATTCTAGGTTGGGTCTCAATTGTTTCCCTAATTTTTTGTCTGATTAGTCCCTACTGCGTGCGCGTTATCAATGCTGTGGATTTTCTTTCACTAACGACCTCTGTTCTAGCATTTGCTGGAATATCAGTTACCACCCGTTTGAAGGAACTATCGAAGATATCGTGGAAGATTTTAATCGTAGCAATTTTTGTTTTCTTTGGCATGTACTTCATGGATACCTTAATCTCACAAATTGCCCTCAATCTTAGCTAAAAATCGTGATTGCTTCAATTTAATACGGTCCCCGGAATTAAGACAATTTTGGGGATCTTATTTTTATGGCCAAATTACCTAGATAGCCAAAAATGAAACCTTTCATCATTAGCATGATTATGGCATTGGTTCTAAAAAATTGCGTACCTTAGTCGACCAGCGGCCAAGACCACCAACCCGCAAAAATAGCCCGGACAGCCACATTGACTACTGCAGCACCAAAAGAATCGAGAGCAAATTAAGAGAACTAACTCCTTCTGAATATTGAGAGTTAGTCCTCAGCTAGAATTTATTAAGCTGGCCTAATTTTGGGATTCACACCACTTGCCGCTGTTTTTTGATGTGCGAATTTAGTTTGAGTTTTTATTCCCGCAGCATGCGCTTTGCCAGTGCAAAGTCGCCGACGGTGGCCGAGCCGTTGTTGCTGATCTCCGGCATCATAATGTACTGGTCGAGTGCTGGAACATGGACGTAGCCGTTCAACAACTGGTCAAAGTCCCGGCGCACTTTTTGTAAGAAACTTTCACTCGTGACGCCGCCACCAAAAACAATCTTATCGGGACGCAAAATCAGCGTAACCTGGAGGGCGGCCTGGGCAGCGTAATAGCTCATGATGTCCCACACGGGAGCGCTCAGGGGGACATCCTGGCCCTTTTTGCCCAAGCGCGCCTCAAAGGTCGGCCCGGAGACCAGCCCTTCCAGGCAATCCTTGTGAAATGGACAGACACCAGCAAAGTTGAGGTCATCGGGGTGGCGCTTAAGCTTCACGTGGCCCATTTCGGGGTGGCCGAGTGACCCAACGAGCTTGCCGCCAATGATTGCGCCGCCGCCAACGCCGGTGCCAACCGTATAATAGACCAGTGAATCGACGTCCTCGTTGGACAATTGCGCCATAACATATTCGCCGTAAGCAGAACCATTCACATCCGTGGTAAAGTACATCGGCACGTCAATGTGTTTTTTGAGAAAGCCCACAAAATCGGTATTGCTCCAGCCCGCCTTCGGTGTGTCGGTGATGTAGCCGTAATTGGGCGCCGTTTTGCGCACCTCGATTGGGCCAAAGGAGGCGATGCCGATTGCTTCGACCCCCGATTCCTTGAAGTAATCGGCAACTTTTTGCAGGGTTTCCGCCGGTTTCGTTGTCGGAAACGTCACTTGGTCTTTAACCTGGTAATTCTCGTTGCCAACGGCACAGACGAACTTGGTGCCGCCGGCTTCAATTGATCCTAATAGCATTTAGAGCTCCTTTTCCGTTAAAACTATTTACCTATAATTTTACGCTGATTAGCATGACAATTAACAATTTTGTAAAATAAAAACTCGTTTTCTGATGTGTTCAGCTTAACGAGTTATTACCCAATATCAGTTATAACTTTTGACAAACTTCAAAAATTTCTTTATTAGGGCCATAAAAGTTAAAGTATTTGATACCATTTTCCCAATAAGGCAGGCTTTGAATACCATCGTCAACAAACTGAACATTTAATTCATTAACGAACTCAAAGGCTTTATTAATATCGGTTGTATCAAGTGCAATATGGTTAATTGCACCCACCTTTTCTGGTGCTTCTTTAGGGGAATCCCAACTTTCCAGCATTAATGATTCTAGCTGGTAGAATCCAACACGCATGCCATTGACATTCTCAGTATTGACCAACTTAAAACCTAGGTTTTCATAAAACATTTTACTTTGTTCAAATTTTTGCGTTGGTATACCAATATGTTGTAAACCATAAAAAATCATTTAACCGCCTCAATTATCTTTCTGTGTCTTTCCATTGAGTAAAGTATTTTATATTTGAAACTGCAACTTTACCTTCAGTTACAAAAAAGCTAAGTTCTTTACCAGTCTTGTTATACATACGTGCACTCAAAGCTACATTATTAACATATAAAATGATAATGCTATCGTCAACAATCAATTTGATATCATATTTCTGGCCTTGGACTAATGATATCGGGCGCTGCAACCCGGTGTCAAAGTACGAAGGCCACGGATAATTTGGAGTTCTCGAGAATTTAAGCGCGTGCTCAGGTTTAGAAATCTTATATTGATAACCCTCTCTAGTTACATCATTGACAAAAGCCTTAATTCCACATTCTTTGGTATCGGCAAGAACTTCAATTTGAGCTTCAAGCAAAAATTGCTCTGGTATATCTTGGATAATTGTTTTTTCATTTTTACCACCGGTCTGTCCTAGCTCAAGGGGCGGCAATGAAGTCACTTGGGCAAAATTATCGATAATTGGTTGTGGTAGCGTTACTCCTAACGTCTTATCGTCTCGCTGAACAATCTGGTGAGGAACAAAGGCACCACCCCAATCCCAGTTTCCAAGATCTTCGCTATTTTCTTTTGTTGCAACCCAGCCTGTCAAAAAGCGCCCAACTTGATCATTGCCTACAGTTCTAGCCGCATAATAAGCTTTACCATCAAAGAATTCGTCATTTAATGAGCGCCAATTACCAAACAAATTTTTACTAATACGGTATTTGGTTCTTTTGTCTTCGGAATATTCAGAAAAGACTAAATACCAATTATTATTCATCTTAAACAAGTCAGGCATCTCTAGCATGTTAAATTCATTCGGACTCCAAAAATCACCTTTGAATTTCCAATCCTTCATGTCTTTAGATTCAAAATAAACCAATCTACCGGTTGGCTTTTTCTTATCACTAGGCAATCTAGCACCTAAAACCATAATATAGCTCTTTTTATTATCATCATAAACAACCACTGGATCACGCCAATCATTATGGTCATAACCATTCTGTGGCACTAAACTTGTAGCCTGTCCCGATTTTTGCCAGTGAATCAAATCTTGACTAGTAGCCAACATCAATATCTCCGAGGTCTTTTTAGCAAGCTTTGCCTGCCGATTATGACCTGTATAGAAGGCAAGCTTCTCCCCTTTGCCCTGGACTACACTACCTGCATAAATAAATTGATCAGCAGCATCGTGCGAACCCTTTGGCAAAACTTCACCATAATCTTTAAAATTAACAAAATCCTTAGTCGTCACAAGCGACCAACCAAATGGATCCGTTAACGGTTTTGGTTTTCGGGTATCTCTTTGATGAAAAAGATAAAAGGTTTGGTCTTCATTATTGAAGAACGGCATACAATCGCCAAACCAATGCCCGTTGGGTTGATAAAATATTTTTTGCATTTTTATGATACGTTCCTTTTTATTCGTCTTCAGCACTCATAACGTTTTTGATTTCAAATTCAGTTAGCGGCTGCAATTGTCTAATTGCTTCTACTACTTCGTTTAACGTTTTATTCTGCATTCTTAAATTCAGAGTCTCAACTAGAGTTGGAAGATTGACGCCACCAAATAGATGAGACCCGCTCTTCCAAAGCACACTTCTCTTTGCAAATTCATTGAAAGGCGTTCCCCCTGCAATGTCGCAAAAGACAAGTACCTGTTGATTACTCATAGATGCAACTAACTTATCAGCTTTGCTGGAAAATTGTTCTACACCATTATCTCCTAATTCAATTACACTTATTTGTGAAATTTTGCCAAAAAATGATTGTAAAACATTTAGAAATTCTGAGGCAAGATGGCCATGTGTAGCAATAATAACGTTAAACATTGAAAAATAATCCTTCTTAAATATAATCTTTTAAATGAACTGTGGGACTTTGTGGCGTTGGTATTACAGTTACTTCAATTCTACGATCAATTAATTGCTTAAATGCTAGTCTCTCTTCTTGAGTAACATTGATTGACGGTCTAACTCGTTCAGTTCCTTCACGTTGAGCCAAATTGCCAACATTCACTTTCGTAATTGGAAGCCCATTATCAATTAAATAATTAACATCCATTGGTGATATGCAAATTAGCAATACACGTTGCCCCTTGTACTTACCGTTTTTTATATTGTCAAGAGCCTTTTCTTTCCCCAAAATCGAAGTGCTTACATTAGCTGGAGCTGCTAATCTAACAACAGTCTTGCGCATCTCATCATTCATAATAGCATCATTAATTACCATGATCCTTGTTGCATTTAGGCGACCACTCCATTGCGTTGCAACTTGACCATGAATCATTCGATCATCAATTCTAACGTGAATGATTCCTTCCATACTCTCTGTCATTATTTACCCCTTAAGCTAAAATATGCATTGCATTTAATGCCACTGATACCACTAGTACAATCAATATTACATATACTGGTTTTACCTTTTTCCCAAGTAAATAGTAAATTATTGCTACAGCAGCTGCTGGTAAGAGGCCAGGCATAATCTGATCTAAGATACTATTACCTGTCATTGTTAATTTGCCTTGTTTAAAGGTAAATGCCAAATTTACTTTTACCATAGTTGCTGCCAATGCACCAACAACCATTAATCCAAGTACTGAAGCAGCATTGGTAAGAGCTTTAAGTGTTGTATTGATAGACGAGAGCATCTTGGTACCCGATTTATAACCAGCATTGAACAATGGATAAGCGGTAAGCCTCAGCAAAATTGAAGCAACAATCCACATAAACACTCCAAATGGATTACCATTCAAAGCCATGTTAGCAGCAATTGCACCAAAGATTGTCCATGGAATGGTCACAAATACACTGTCACCTATACCAGCTAATGGCCCCATCAATCCTGTCTTTAAAGCGCTAACCGCTTCAAGTGAAGCAGTTTTTCCTTTTTCTTCCATTCCCACGTCTACGCCCATAATGAATGGTGCCGTATAAGGAGTGGTATTAAAGAATTGTAATTGAGTTTTTATTGCATTTTTCTTGCCTTTGGGATCGTTTTTATAATTTTCATCAATAAAAGGCATCATTGCGTAGGTATAACCTAACGCTTCATATTTTTCATAATTTAAGGATGTTGCACCGAAAACAATCCAGCGATTCATTACTTTTCTGTAAACTTTATTCATTTTACTCATCTTCATTCAATCCTCCATCTGCAGCTTCTTTTACTGTACCATTGGCTTTAGACTGATTTTTATATAAAATCAAAGCAATTGCAAAACCGATTAGAGAAATACCAATAATTGGCATCTTTAAGTAAATTGCTAAAACGAATCCAATAATAATATACGAAAAGTAGTCTCTAGTAGGTAAGTATTGAAGAAGCATTCCGATACCAACAGCTGGTAAGATCCCGGCTGCCGTCTTTAAGCCGCCAGACAGCCACGCTGGGATATAATTAATAAAACTGCCAACAATCTTAGGGCCCAAGATAACCGTCAATAAAACAGGAATTCCAGATACAAAGCTGGTAAATAATGTGGCAAGATACTGCATCCAGCTAATCATACGATAATTACCTTCTTCTACAAATTTCTCAGCTCTTTGTTGACAAAAGATGTTAGCAGACCACTTTAAAACATCGACTTGAACAATCAATAGAGCAATTGGAATTGCAAGGGCAACACCAATTGCGGCTTTTTGGTGTGTTGCCAAAGTCAAATAAGTACCAATTAAGGCTGCCGTTTGATAATCTGGTACAGACGCCCCTCCAAAACTGGTTATGCCAAGTGTCATTAATTGTAGAGTACCACCAATGTAGAGGCCAGTCTCTGCATCCCCCATAATTAAGCCAGTGATAAAACCAGCTACAACCGGTTGTGATATGCCAATTTTAGGGCCCTCTTTATCAAAATTAATAATAAAGCCATATATTATAACCAATATATTTTGTAATAACATTTCTCTCTCCTTCTTGAAGATATAAAAATAAAACTGCTAAGTTCTTTAAGCATTACTTTCCTCCTATAAAGCTTTTAGCAATTTTCGTGCCAAGAATATATAAAAAAACGCACGTAGGTCACTAATTACTGACTCACGTGCATTTTTATTGTCGATTAAAAATTATTTGATCGATGTAGACTAACTCAGACGACGGTATTTTCACATTATAATTATCTTTAATCACACTAAATGCGGTTCTGATTTTATCCAGCTCAGGCCCATACTTTTCAAAAAACGATTTTTCATATTTAGAATCCAAATTATTGGTTTCCTTTCTAATCAATCTTTCGATTAAATAACTAATGTGGACGTACAAAGTAAACTTCTTCTGATTGGACAACGTAATCGCAAAACGCCGCTCCACTTCTTGGATAAAAATAGTAATATTTTCGATTACCTTTGAAGCGTCAAGTATGGTAACCATATTGATAGTTTGCTCTAATGAGAAGTTCTTGACCAAGTTGCTGGATATAGTAGTAATCTCTTGGTCAGAAAAAAAGCCCGTAAACCATTTTCGGAGCTTGGCAGTATCCTTATCCGACAAAATCTTCTCCAAATAAATAAAGTCTATATCAGATATATGAGGATTCTCAGTCCCAATGATTCCCACTATATCGTACATTTTACGAATAACTTTGACTTTTTGAGCATCTTGGAGTGCTTGATAATCATAGGGAATAATTTTGATTTTCTTGCCCGTGGGCAAACAGCGCTCTAATAGTCTGGCAACGTGCGTAGCTGTACCAATTCCGGAATAGCACGTTGTTAAAATCACTTTTTGCTTATTCTTTTGAGGATACGTCAGCTTAATATCAAGCTCACTGACTTGTTTAGCTAATTGACAAATTTCCTTAAAGCTGCGTTTCTTCAAAATACCTTCACCAACTTCCAGTGCCAAGGAAGTTGAGACATTATTCATTAGCAGGATCGGTGCGTCAATTTGCCGTGGAAAAAGTGTTTCAATTTCCTTTAACGATCCCATGTCAACTAAAATAATTAACCCGTGGGAAATATCGTTATTTTCGCTATAATCAATGATTTTGTTGGCAATTTCTTGAGCACTAACGTTAATCGGCATATCAAAGGCATCTAGCGTGTGCGCTCCAAGCAAACGATTCACTACATTGGCAATGCTTCCTGCTGTTGCATAGCCGTGTGCAAGCACAATTGCCTTTACCAGACCAGTTTTAGTAATTATTTCCAACTTATTAAGGTAGATTGACAAGAAAATATAATCAACTTCATTCAATTCAATATCTAAATTATCTTTTATCAGGTTAATAAGCTTTGATACATAGACATAAACTTCAGAATACCGCTGTCGTACATCGCGCGCTAAACTCAACAAAGTATTCTTGTTTTTAAACTCGTCGATGTTCCACTGAATCTTTTCCCGTTCAAATAAGTAATAACTAATTGCATAAACCGCATTGCCGCTAATTTTTAATTGGTAAGCATTTTTCAACTGGTCAAAGAGGTGCTTTACGTTTTCGATCACGTATGACAACAGTGGTATTTGCTTGCTATTGTCCTTTTCAAACAATAATGTATCAAATAATTGGTAGACTATCTGTTTGAGTCTTGACTCGCAGAGGTGCAGATTTTCATCATTTTGCTCGTAAATATCAAGCAACCGGCGCAGACTGTTAAGAAAAATTTTCTTCTCAGGAAAATTACGAGCAATCAAATTGCTTATTTCCGTATCGCTGGTAATAATCATTGGCTTGCCCGGAGTATGATACAGCTCAACCCTGCTCTTAGTTAAAACACTATCGGGCAAGTGATATGCCGTAATTGATATCTGCTTATTATTTTTTTGATCGACATTTGCATTCGCAATCGTCAGCTTGATTGCGTTCTTCAAATCACCAATGTTGCCACTTGGTTGGTAATTGGAAAGCATATCCAGAACCTGGTCGCTAATTACGAGTGTGCTGCCAATTTTCTTTTGCTCATTATCAAATAGCGTATAAATTAGGTTCAACCGCTCCTCCTTGCTCCTCTTGCTGAGTGGCGGCAACGTGATTTTAACCGGTATCCGTCGTATAAAGGTCGTCAGAAAAGTAGTATCCAAATCTTCGGTGGTGGCAAAGCACAAGCGCACGTTGACCCTTTTACCATGCTCAGTTTCTCCGACGGGGTACACAATTCCCTGGTCAAGATAAGTAAACAATTTTTCTTGCCCCTTTGGCCCAAGGCGATGCACCTCGTCCAAAAACAAAATACCACCATCCGCCTCAACGAAGGCACCCTGATGATCTTGGTCGGCTCCGGTGAACGCACCTTTCTTATAGCCAAACAAGTTACTGGTCAACAATTCCGGGTTGTCGGCATACTGCGCGCAGTTAACCGTAATAAAGGGTGCAGCAGCACTAATCAATTTGTGCGTATGGCAAAAACGATTAATCAACCCTACCAAGTAGCTTTTCCCCGTACCGCTCTCACCCGTGATTAATAGAGGCAGTTCGCCGTTTGGATAAAGAATGGCCGCCCGTACACGCTCAATGCTCTCTTTCAGACTGGGATTAATTTGGGTAAAACTCTTAAAAATATCCTGTGCATCATTTTCCTTTTCAAGTTGAGCAACAGACTGGTAAACGTTGGCCTGCAGCCGAAAATTATTCTTTTCGAATCTGGATTTATGTATAAAATGTACAGGCCGAGTTTTGATCTTGATCAATTTTTGCTCTCCAACCAGTTGATTCAAATATAAGCTAACCGTATTACGCTTGGCGTTCAATTGCTTAGCAACGCCATCTGCAGTAAATCGTTCGTCAAGGTCTTCAAGATTTACTGTTTTAGTCTGTTTCTCAAGGTAATTCAAAACTTTATTTTTCAGCATATAAACCTCTAAAGTTGCACTCATCAATATTGCGTTAATCGCTTTCACTAGCCATTGTACCGCACATTGCGCGATGTTTTTCACTCTTCTGTTCTGTGAAAAATGCAAAATTATTATTTATTTGCTCGAATAGTTGATATCGTTAAATTTTTAAATACTAAATAATTAATATAATTTTATTATCACTCCGTTAGTGTGAAGTTTATTGACTTCTGTGAATCATCATGATTATTAATGAACATAAATCAGAATTTGCACTAGCACGTAACCAAATAGTATGAAATAGTCAAAATGAAGGTGCCAACTAGGGTAAAAGCAACAAGCAACTGTTATTTCGAAAATGGTTTGGAAACTTTTGAAAGTCCAGCTGTCTAACATAGCTGAGTGACAATTGCATCAGGACGCAGGGAAATTAATCGTGCGTAGCTGACCAAATTTGTAAAGTACCCTAGCACAAGCAGCAATCAGCAGCCCCGCGTTTAATCGGTGATGCAGTAGCTACCCTGTCACAACCAAAAAGCGCTTCAAACAGCAGCATTATTCAGCAATTTTTCTGAAATTCAAACGCATAATCAATCACCACCAAAAAGGACCAATTTCCACTTTTAGAAATTGGTCCCTATTTGTCGTCTAATCAGTTGCCCTAAATGGCCGCCCTGCGGCAGCGATTCTCCACCACGCTTTACAGCCAGCCCTGCCTGCGGGCTATTTTGACCGCTTCAATGCGGTTTTTGGCAGCTAACTTGCTAAGAATAGCGGAAACATAGTTGCGGACTGTTCCGTTCGACAGGAACAGCTTCGTGCTAATCTCGGCCGTGGTCCAACCGGCGGCAATCCCGGTCAACACATTATGTTCCTGAACCGTCAACGGATCGGCGACGCCGGTCAGCACCGACTGCACGAGTTCGGGGGCATACAGGGTCTGGCCGTCCACGATGCGGTGAATGGCATCCACTAGGTCATCGCTGGAACTATCCTTAAGCAGGTAACCCTTGACGTCGGTAGCTACGGCCTGTTCGAAGTAGCCCTTGTGGGCAAAGGTGGTAAGAATAATGGCCTTGGTCGGCAGGTTGCACTCCTTTATCTTTTGCGCAATTTGCAAGCCCGTCAATTGGGGCATCTCAATGTCAAGCAGGACAACGTCGGGGCCCTTTTCCTGGATTGCCCGCCACGCAGCTGCGCCATTTCCATAGCTGCCGATGACTGCCAAGTCCGGTTCCAACCTTAAAATTGCGGTTAGAGCCGAGTTCAACATTGCTTGATCCTCGGCCAAAATAATTTTAATCATCTGCCTGCTCCTTTAATGGTAAGGTTAAATTAATCTTCGTACCGTGCTGATTGTTGCTAATCGCAAACTCGCCTTGAACCTGGTGCACGCGCTCCTTCATCCCCAGGATGCCGTGCGCACCATGCCGAATCTGCTGGAAGCCCTGGCCATTATCACTGATAGTCACCAGCGCCTGGTCACCTTCCTGGACAAAAATCAGTTTGACCTCATCGGCCCGGCTGTACTGCATCACGTTCGTCAAAGCTTCCTGCAAAACGGCCGCAATTGTTTCCTGGACCGCAACCGGCCACTTTTGGGCAAGCTCCTCATGCTGCGTAATTAGGGAAATATTTAGGCCGGCCAGCTTATCGGTTAAGTTAACCAACACTTCGGTCAGGGTCACCTGGCGCAGGTCGGTAACAATCTCGCGCACAAGGGTTAGGTTGCCCCGCGAAGCCGCCTGAATCTCGACCAGCTGCTGTTTGACCGCCACCGGATCACGCGTCAGTAGCTTGCAGGCTAGTTCCGTTTTGAGCGTGATGGTTGCAAAGGACTGACCTAGGGTATCGTGCAAGTCGCGCGCAATCCGGTCCCGTTCCCCGCGGCGAATCAGCATTTCGTAACGCTTGTTCTGCTGCTTCAGAATGCCCGACCGCACGTAAGTATTGCGAATTGACCGACCTCCCAAAGGCGAAAGGAGAACAAACAACAGAAAAACCAGGGACGTAATCAAATCAACGTGGTGGCTACTAGTAATGAAGGTTGCCAGCACAGTGAGCGGAACCTGCCGCACGAGAAGCAAGAGTCCCGCCGCAACAAATGCGTAATATGTCACCACGTATTGCCGAAAAAGCTTCTTGGAGACGGGCAGGGAGCCGATGACCCAGGCGGGAAACAAAAACAGGAAAAACATCTCCTGCAAATAAATCAGGACCAGGGCCAACAGGTACTGGCCGATGACCCAGAGTTGCAGCTGCGGAGTCACAATCCAGCTGTTGCGGTAAAACCACGCAAAAACCATTAACAGGATTAACGCCAGCTTTTCTTTACCAGTGTGATAGGGAAACATTTGTATCAACGGAATCCACAGCCACTGTAGCCACAGGTACGGCGCAAACCCAAAGCGGCGAGGAAACAAAATATACTTATGGATAAAAGCCATCGGTCCATACCCTTTCTCTGCTATTTTACACGTTAATTACTAGTCTATCATTATTATGCGGCCCTTTGCCGGCATCTTTGCAAAAGGACAATACAGGCAACCCCAATTATTAGCCAGATCAGCTCGCCCGCGCATGAAGCCTGGGCCCAGGTGTGCTGCTCAAGCAGCTGGTTAATTATGTTTGCGGTCTGATACGTCGGCAGCAGCTTGCCAATGCTTTGGAGCCAGGCGGGAAACATCGTCAGCGGCCACCACAAGCCGCTGAGCATTGCCATTGGGAAAACAAGCATGGAAGAAATCAGGTTGACCATGCCGGCATCGCCCAGATACGTGATTGCGGCACCCAGCAGCATCAGCGTAACGCTGCCTAAAGTCGACAGCAGCGTAATAGCAATCCAGGCAACAATGGACAGGTGAACCCCAGCCATTAAGCAGCCCACTAACTCGATTGCCAGCACCTCAACCAGCGTTAAAGACAAAATAGTGAGGAAGAATGATGCGTAGTACGTCGTTCTGCTAAGTGGGGTCACGTCCATCAACCGCCAAAAGTGTTGGTCTTTATCATCCAGTGTGTTGTTTGAAACCGTGATGATAGAGCTTAACAACGTCGCAAAGAGAAGCATGCTCACCAGGTATGTCTGCTTAAAATTACCAGGCATCCCCTTGCCCATCACATTGGTGAAGACCAGGTAAAAGGCCGCGGGGAACAAAATGTCGAAGGCAAAAAAGCGTAAATTACGCAAAATCAGCCGTTTGAAGTTAACCTGTGTCAATGCCAGAAAGTTTTTCATATCGTTTACTCCTCGTTAATTTGCTCAAAAATATTATCCAGCGTCGTTTGATGAATCTGCAGATCCTGAATTTGCGTCATTTGCGGTGCCAATTCCTGCAGGAACTGGTCGACGTTGGTCACAGAGAAGCGGTAATGCTGCCCTTCGTGCAGTTCCAGCTGACCCGTCGTCAGGTGCAACTGGTCCACCGCTATGGCACTCACAAACTCGACCGTATTCCGGCTAAACTTAGCCCGCAGGGCTGCCAAGGAGCCGTCGTGGAGCAAGTGCCTATCTTTCAAAAAGAGAATCCTGCTTGCAACACCTTCAATCTCCGCAAGGTAATGACTGGTGACGATTATTGTCTTGCCCTGTGCGGCCAACTTTTGAATGTACCGCCAGAAACCATGACGGCTAGTGGTGTCCATGCCCGCGGTTGGTTCATCTAAAACCAAGAGTTGGGGATCACCGACCAGGGCCAACGCAAAGTTTAATTTGCGCTGCTGGCCACCCGACAGCTTGTCGACGTAATTATGGCGATTGGCGCCTAGGTCGGCAACCTGCTCCAACTGCTTCATTGACAATGCCTGCGGGTAGGCCGTCCTCATCAATTCCAGCAGTTCACTGGCCCGAACCCGCTTCATAATCAAGTTGTCCTGAAACATGACGCCGATCCGCCTTTTAACGACTTGGGTTTGGGGTGCCTGCCCGAACAACTTAATGCTGCCGACAGAACTGGGTTGCAGCCCCAGCAGCAAGTTAATTAGGGTGGTCTTTCCCGCGCCGTTAGCCCCCAGCAGGCCGACTACTTCGCCTGCGTGAATAGTAAAATCAAGGTTTTCCAAAATGGTTTTACTGCCATAACTTTTACTGAGGTTTTTGCTCGTGATGATTTCGGTCATGATTTAGCTCCTTTTAAATAATGACCTTAGCTTAGCAATCCCCCAATCGCCGGAGAAGTCATAAACGTCACAAGCTTGCATGACAGATGTCATATAGATATGAGTTATAGGCATCCCGGTCAAACTGGGCACCAAAAAGGCATGAGGTCTCGCAACTTCATGCCCTTCTAGCCATCATATTTATTCCGATTCAAACCCAACGTAAAAATACCTGCGGAAATCATTCCACAGGTATTTTTCGTTATTCCTATTTATCCGGCACGTCCTGAATCGTGACGTCCGCACCTAACAGGCGCAATTTTTCCTGCACGCGGTCATAGCCACGCAAAATATTGCCGGCGTTGTTGATTACGGTTTCGCCCTCTGCCATCAGGCCCGCAATCATCAGACAGGCGCCGGCGCGGATTTCGCCAGCCGAAACAGTCGTGCCGTGCAAACACGTCGTCGGGTGCACCAAGATGATGTTGTCTTCAGCCTTGATGTCGGCACCCATCTTGCGCAACTGCGCGATGTGACCGATGCGCTTGGGGTAGATCTGGTCAATAATGACGCCCTCGCCGGACTTGGCCGTGAGCAGAAGCGGCGTTACCGGCTGCTGCAGGTCCGTTGCAAAGCCGGGATAGGCCCCCGTCCTGATCTGCGTCATTTTCAAGTCGCCCGCCGGGTAAACGTACAGTGAATCCTCGGCGGCCTCGATGACCATCCCCATCTCCTCAACCTTGGCCAGGTATGAATCAAGGTGCTCTTCAATAATATTATGAATACAAATCCCGTTGCCGATGCAGCCGGCAAGCGCAATGTACGTCCCAGCCTCGATGCGGTCCGGTATAATCGTGTGCGGCGTCTGGGCCTCAAGCCGGTCGACGCCCTTGATCCGGATTGTATCCGTCCCGGCACCACGAATTACGGCACCCATATTATTCAAAAATGTTGCTAAATCGATTATTTCTGGTTCTTTAGCGGCATTATCAATCACCGTCTGCCCGTGCGCCGTCACTGAGGCCATGATGATGTTCATGGTTGCGCCAACGGAAGGCATTTCCAGGTGAATAGTGGCTCCCTGCAAGCCGCTGGCAGGAGCCGTAATTGTTATTTGATCATTGTCATTTTTAACGCATGCACCCAGGGCCTCAAAGCCCTTAATGTGTTGGTCAATGGGACGGGGACCAATATCATCCCCGCCAGGGAAGCCCACAACAGCCTTGCCAAAACGACCAAGAAGGGCACCCATAAAATAATATGAGGCGCGCAAACTCTTGATCTTGCCACTCGGCAATGGGCTCATCTTAATGTTTTCCGGGTTAATGTGCAGGGTTGTTCGGTGAAAATCGCTCACGACGTCCATTTCACTCAGCAAATCCATCAGGTTGCCGACGTCCGCGATCCTTGGAACACCTTCCAAAGTCACCGGGGTACGCGACAAGATGGACGCAGGAATCAGCGCCACGGTTGAGTTCTTGGCTCCACCAATCCAGACATCGCCCTGTAGGGGCTTTCCACCATGAATTATCATTTGCTTCATTGGCGAAAATTTCCTTTTCTATTTCTTTTTGTAATAATAATGTTAAAGGAATTTAACAGAAAAAACAAGGGAAGACTTCTGTCTCCCCCGTTCAAATTTCAGCTTTTGGGATCATTCGGTTTAGCCTGTTAGAGCTTTTCTTCGGTCAGGCCCGATGCAGCACCGATGAAGGCCTTGTAGAGGCCTTCCGGTCTCTGCGGCCGGCTCAAAAATTCGGGGTGATACTGTGCCGCAACGAAGAACTTGTTCTTGGGCAGCTCGATTACCTCAACCAGGTGGTTGTCGGGTGAAACGCCGGCAAAGGTCATCCCGGCTTTTTCAAACGCTTCCCGGTACTCGTTGTTAAACTCATAGCGGTGGCGGTGACGTTCCTGGATGACGTCCTGGTTGTCATAAGCGGCAGCGGTTTTGGTGCCCTTCTTCAGTGCGGCCGGGTAAAGACCAAGCCGCAGGGTGCCGCCGATGTTTTCCTCATCCCGCTTGTCGGCCATGATGTCAATCACGTTGTGCCTGGTCTTAGGGTTGGCTTCAGTGGAGTTGGCGTCCTGCAGCCCTAAGACGTTGCGGGCAAACTCAACGGTTGCCATCTGCATGCCCAGACAAACGCCGAGGAACGGGATGTCGTTCTCACGGGCGTACTTAATGGCGGTGATCATGCCCTCAAGCCCGCGTGTGCCAAAGCCGCCGGGAACGATCAGGCCGTCGGAGTCCTTCATGTAGTCGGCAATGTTGGCATCGGTGACGTCTTCGGCCTGAACCTTGTTAATCACGATATTGCTGTTATATGCGTAACCGGCGTGCTTCAGCGCATCGGTGACGGAAATATACGCATCTTCGAGCTCGATGTACTTGCCCACGAGGGTAATTTTGGTCGTGTGCTTCAGGTTCTTGACGCGGTCGTCCAGCCGCTTCCACTCCGCCATGTCGGCTTCCTTCTTCGGACTTTCGATGTGCAAAAAGTCGCAGACCTTTTGGTCCATGCCCTGGTCCTGGAAGGACAGCGGCAGGTCAAACAAGGACGGTGCGTTGATCGATTCGATGATGCGGTCAACCGGAACGTCCGTGAAGGTTGAAATCTTGTCCTTATGGTCCTGGCTAATCGGCATCTCTGCCCGCAGTACCAGCATGTTCGGCTGAATCCCGATGCTGCGCAGCTCGGCAACCGAATGCTGCGTCGGCTTGGTCTTCATTTCACGCGCGGCGTGCAGGTAGGGCACAAGCGTACAGTGGATGTACATCACGTTTTGTTCGCCCACCTCACGGCGCATCTGCCTGATTGCCTCCATGAACGGAGTTGATTCAATATCACCGACCGTGCCGCCAATTTCCGAAATCACAACGTCGGAATCCGTAGTCAGGCCCGCCCGCATGATCTTCTGCTTGATCATGTCGGTAATGTGCGGGATTACCTGGACGGTTGCACCGTGGTAGTCGCCACGGCGCTCTTTTTCCAAGACTTCCTTATAGATCTTGCCGGTCGTCACGTTGGAATACTTGCTAGTGCGCACGTCCACGATTCGCTCGTAGTGCCCCAGGTCCAGGTCGGCTTCCGTTCCGTCATCCGTGACAAAGACCTCACCGTGCTGGTAGGGGTTCATCGTTCCGGGATCGATGTTGACGTAGGGGTCGAACTTCTGCATGGTCACCTTCAGGCCCCGATTTTTTAATAGCCGCCCCAGGCTCGACGCGGTAATGCCCTTACCCAAGGAAGAAACAACGCCACCCGTAACAAAGATATATTTTGTCATTAGCCAAACTCCTTTTTGCAAAAAATAACTGAAAAAATAAAAAAAGCTCCCATACGGGAGCATAATCGCACATAGGGTGCCCAAGCTAAATATTATCTATTTTATGTCCTGAAGTCAAGTAAATTACTCCTCGTCTTCGTCATCGTCAGCCAATTCCGACAACTGGCCCTCGATACCGTCCGGAAGTTCGGTGTCGTCATCATCGTTTGGATCGACAAAATCGTCATCGTCCGCAAAGTCGTCAACCTCATCGTCCGCGGCTACGTCCAGATCGGTGTCCTCGGGGTCATCATTATCGTAGTCAATGATGTCGTCGCTACCGGTTGCGCTGGCCAGGAAGGCATTAACCTTCTTGTGGTGCGTACTGGTATCTTCTTCGTCCTCATCTTCGGGGTGGTTGACCTCCTCGTCAACCGATTCGTATGGGAACCATGAACGCAGCGCCCAGATATTTTCCCCCATTGAGATAAACTCGCCGTTGGTATTCATATCCGTATAAAATTGGGGCAAACGTTCCCTAATTTCCTCGTCACTCACACCCAAAAATTTTTGAACAGCGTTAACAATATCAGCAAAGGCCATTCTCTTATTGTTGTCTTCTAAAATTGCGCGAGCAACTTCAATCATCGATAATTCGTTGCGATTTTTGTCTTTAAAGTCGTTTAGTCCCACAATGCATTCCTCTCTCTTACCAATCCTTATTATTTTACTAGGCGTTTAAGTAAAAATCAACGTGATGGCATAATTACCTATTAAGTATAGACCACTATAAAGGTCATATTCAATCTGCAGCTGCTGCGTGCCGTCATTTTTAGGGAAAAATTTAATTGTCTTGGTGGAACTGACCAGATCCATCTGGTAGCCCTGGGCCACGTAGCGGCAATCCTTGCGCTCGCCCAGAACGAAGTGCAGCTGGGAGTAATTCTGCTTGTCCCCGCCGCGCCTGATAATCACGTTGCCCTCTTTAACCAGAATTTTGACGGGAACCACTCCGTCTTCCAAATAGGAAATCCGCGTCGCACCGCCCGCCGCGGTTAATTCGCCCCTGGCGGTTTTCTTAAAGGTGGCGCTCTCCTGCTCCTGTTTGATTATGCTGGTAAAGTCGATTTTCACTTTAGTCATTGCCCGAATATCTTCTCCTCACAAGCCGCGAATTGCCAAAATCCGGCTGCAAATTGCCCACAAGCCGGCATTTACCGGGTCCGGCTCAATCTGCCTATAATTCTACCATAGACTGCGCTTATTGCGTGCGCCCGCGCAACGGGCAAAAACGAACCTAGTCTTCTTTGACCAGCAGCATGTTGAGCCCGCCCAACAGAACCAAGACGCAGCAGATGATAATCAGCGGCTGCGCGCCCGCGTGGTCGAGCAGAAGGCCGGCCGCAATCGATCCGACCGGTCCGCCCACCTGCGTGCCGGTTCTGATCGTTGTCAGAACGCGCCCCAGGTAGCGGTCGGCGGTCGCCGTCTGCTGCCTTGATTCGCCCAGGATATTGTGGACGCTGGTAACCATGGCAAAAAGAAAAACCAGCACCGCGAAGGCGATGAGGTTCGTCCCACAAAAAAGCATCAGCCCCAGCGGAAGCGCACTGAGAATCCAGGTCCAGGCCACCGTCTTGCTCTTGGCCGCCATCCGCCCGGAAAAAAGTGCCCCTAAAATGAAGCCCAGCATCAAGACAATGTAGAAGGTGCTGTACCATGATGCTTTGCCCGCTTTTTGCGCAACGCGGGGCAGTATTAGAATCATTGCCGGCGCCGCAAATGAATACAGAAGAGACGACCAAAAGTAGCGCTTTAAAAAGCTGTTTTTCCTAATGTAGCGGTAGCCGCTGATCGCATGCTGCCAGTAATTCGCCGCGTCGAACTGCGCCGCTTCCTGGTCATGGTTCTGCACGGGAACATCTTTTAGCGCACGGATTAAGAAAAAGAGGCCCACCAAACTGAGGCAGCCGCAGAGCAGGATAACCTGGCCGCTCGTTATCAGGACCAGCAGCACGCCGGAAAGTGCCGTGCCAGCAATGCTGACGACCTGGTCAATGATATTGACCTTGGAAATGATGTTGGTCATCGCACCCTCATCGGGCACCGCCCCCTTCAGAAGAGCCCGGTCGGCCGGACCGAAGAACTCGTCGCAGATCGACAGTAATCCGGCAATGACAATGGCCAAAACATAGTTATGCGTCATGAAGACAATGACGGCGGTCAGAAGAAAAGTCAGGGCCACCTGGATGACCATGGCGTAAATGCTGGTCTTCTTGTAGGAATGGTTGTCAATGAACGGCCCGTAAAAAATCGCCAGGGCCGCAGTCACTGAAAAAATAGCGTTGGCGATGCCAACAACGGTCGAACTATTGGTTTGCACCTGCAGCCACCAGGTGAAGACCAGGCCATACAGTGAGTTGCCCAGTCCACAAAATAGCCGCGAGGCCAAATATGATTTCTTTTCGATCATGTGTTTCCTTCTGAATACTTATGCACAAATTCATCCTAAGTATACCCCAATCTTGCACGTGTGCAATTGCTTTTATTATTTTTTTCTAATTTATCACCCAGATTAGCGACTTGTTCTAACCCTAGAACCGCAAGTTTGCTATAATTTAGGTAACTAGACGTTTTTTAACAATTACTGACCAAGCAAATTTTGAGGACTTAACATGCCTAAATTTCACAACACTAAATTAACCAAAGAGGTCGTCCTGCGTGATCCCGTCCACGAGTATATCCACATCGAGGATCAGGTAATCCTGGATATTTTAAAAACCAAAGAATTTCAGCGCATGCGCCGCATCAAACAGCTGGGGCCAATTGCGTACGTTTTCCCCGGTGCTACGCATACCCGCTTCGAGCACAACCTGGGCGTTTACGAACTGACCCGCCGCATCTGCAACATTTTTGCCAAAAAATACCCGTCCCGCACGCCCCGCGACGGGCTATGGGACGACGACAACCGCCTGCTCGTTGAGTGTGCCGGGCTGCTGCACGACATCGGTCACGGGCCGTACTCGCATACCTTTGAGCATCTTTTTGGCACGAACCACGAAAAAATCGGCCAGAAGATCATTACGGACCCCAATACGGAAATCAACCAGGTTCTGCACCGCGTCGCGCCCAACTTCCCCGAACTGGTGGCCAGCGTCATCGCCAAGACCTACCCCAACCCCCAGGTGGTGAAAATGATCTCCAGCCAGGCGGACGCCGACCGGATGGACTACCTCGAACGTGATGCCTATTACACCGGCGTTACCTACGGCGAGTTTGACCTGTCGCGGATTTTGCAGGAAATCAGACCGTACGCGGGCGGCATCTGCTTCACGATGGCCGGCATGCACGCGGTCGAGGACTACATTGTTGCGCGCTACCAGATGTACCAGCAGGTCTACTTCCACCGGGTGGGCCGGTCGATGGAGGTGATTCTGCAGCACCTGCTTGAACGGGCAAAGACAATTTACCAGCAGGGCAAGCTGCAGGTCACGCCAAGTCTGGGCAAGTTTTTGGCTGGCAACTGGACCCTAGAAGACTACCTTAAGCTGGATGACGGGGTGATGGAAACCAACTTTTCAATGTGGACCAGGTCGGGCGACCTGATCCTGGACGACTTGACGAGCCGCTACCTGTTCAGGAAGCCTTTTGCCAGCGTCTGCATCGACCAGGAAACGAAGAACCTGCTGCCCAAGATGCGGGAACTAATCAAGCAGGCCGGCTTCGATCCCGCATACTACACCGACACCAATTCTGCCTTTGACGAACCCTACGACGCATACAAGCCCACGGGCAAAAACGCCAACAGCCAGATTGAACTCATGCAGAATGACGGCCAGCTGATTGAACTATCCCAGTTGAGCCCACTCGTGCGGGCATTGAGCGGCACGCTGCAGGGCGACGAGCGCTTCTTCTTCCCCAAGGTGATGATGTCCGACAGTAGTGAACCGCAAATCTTCGACCCGCTCTACCAGCAGTTCCAGCGCTACGTTAAAAACGGGCACTTGCGCTACCTCCGGCGGCCGCGCAAGTAGAAATGCCACCGGCAAAAATGCGGTTGCGCCTCAAGTTTGCCTGTCTTGGTGAGACAAGCTGCAACAAATGAAAAAGAAGCCTTGCTAGTGCAAAGTTTCCCGGGCAAGCCGCTTCATAGGCGGTAGGCCAGATACTAAAGCGGTGTCGAATTGTCTGTAACCTGCCAAAGCTACACAGGGGCAGGGTCTCTTTTGCATAAATCAGTTAATAAGAATAAAACAGTGCTGAATCATTTTGTGACATTTAATGATCCAGCACTATTTTTGTAAGCTATTGCGTTGACGATTTCTCCAAGTGAATCTCCCGGTCAAACAGCTGCGTCATCTCCTCGTTGAAACTGTGGGCGATGAAGATGACCGTTGCGGGCGTTGATGCAACTACCCTGAGGATTGCCATCGTGGCCTTCTGGTCGATTGCGCTGGTGCCCTCATCAATCAGGATGACCGTGCTTTCGTGGGCCAGTACACGCGCTAACACAATCTTTTGCCGCTGACCACCTGAAATATTGAGCTTGTTCAGGTCAATTGGCTGGTCCAGCCCACGGTCAAACTTGACAATGTCGCTAGTTAGCTGGACTTTCTCCACAAGCGACGGCAGAAACTGCTTTAATTTATCCGCAAACATCGTCATGTTGTCGGCGATGCTGGCCGGGAAGAGGACCGGTTCCTGTGGTATGTAGCCTACGCGGCCCATGTCGGGTTTGACCGCTTTTCCTTCTTCGTCCAAAAAGGTGACTGTACCCGAGCTGGCCCTAAGCTGGCCGAGCATCAGCTTAAGCAGGGTCGACTTGCCGGCACCGGAGTCGCCGGTTAACAGAATCTTTTCACCATTCTGCACGTCGATGTCGGGGAAGTACAGACATTCACCGCTAGGAAACTGCAGGCTGAGGCTGCGCGTGCTGATTGCAGCGGGGGCAGCTGCATCTTGGTCTTGGGGTTCTGCAACGGGACGGGCGGAAGCAGCAATTTCGTAGTTAAGCTTCTGCGTGCCCCTGATTCTGCCGTAGGCTTCAACCATCAGCTGGATGCCCGTGGTCAGGTAGTAACTGCAGTTGCCGACAGCGACAATCACGCCGAAGACGACCAGTCCCCGCTTAATCAGATAGCCTGCAAGCACAAATAAAATCAGGCTGAACAGGGTCGACACCAGGCCGTTGGCCACAGCCAATTCCTGCAGCACGGCGGTTTGCTTGACGTTAGCGTCTTCCAACTTTTTACCCGCCTTGCTGGTAACGCTGAAGAGCTTTTCACCAGCAAGGTAACGCCTGAGTTCGTCCAGACCGCCCAGCCATTTGCCCAGACTGTCAAGATACTTGCGGTTGCTTTCCGAGATCCGCAGTGCCGCCCTTTGCATTTGCTTTTCCAATAACTTGGGCAACAGAAGCGAGACGGCCACCATGACGATGATCGTCAATAGCAGGCTCCAGTGTAGCGCAAGCAGCAAGACGACCACCGACACAAGGATAGTCAGTCCCCCGATAAATTCCATGAAGGCTTCCAGGTAGTTTTCCAGGTTCTGCACCAGGTCGTTAGTCAGCCGGTTCTGAACCTGCGCCACCGGGTGGGACAAGTGGTCGTGGTAGAAGTGCTGCGTGATCTTTTGCCGCAAAAACACGTAGTAGAGCTCATTCTGCTCGGCTACCAGGTAATCGTTCAGGCCCTGCAGCAAGTAGTTAACCAGAACAATGCCAAAGCTGGTCAGGGTCAGCACCAGAAAGGCCGGCCAGTTGCGCTGCTGGATTGCGGTCGTTTCCATCATTACCACGGCGGTTGAGACAATCAGGAGTGCGTAGATGATAACGTCATTGCCCATCATGAGGATGAAGCGCAGGGGGTTTTGCTTGTAGTAATCTTTAATCGACATTTTTTTCGCCTTTCTTATTATCTGCCCGCAAGTGAATCTGGTAGTCAAAGCGACTGGCCAGTTCCGGTCTGAAGTTGTGTGCGATTAGGATAACGGTCGCATCCGTATCCAGCAGCTCGCCCACAATCGCGCTCGTGGTCCGACTATCAATTGCACTGGTGGCCTCATCCAAAAGCAGGAACTGCGCATCATGAATTGCGGCCCGGGCCAGCACGACCTTTTGCTTCTGACCGCCCGACAAGTTGTCCTGATCAAGGTCAATGACCGTCTCGCCGTGACTAGGGAACTGCGCCAAATCTGGGGTCAGGCGCACCTTATCCACAAACTGATCAACATGGTCTGCCAACTTGGAACTAAACATGGTAATGTTGTTGGCAATCGTGTCCGGAAAGAGGCTGGCATCTTGGGCAATGTAGCCCAGGCGTGCTTCTTGCGGGGCCACCCGCTGTCCTTTTTCATCGGTAAAAAACAATTCACCGCTTGCGGGCTCGACCTGCCCCAGCATGACCTTGAACAGGGTTGACTTGCCGGCACCGGAGTCGCCGACGAGCAGCACCTTGTCGCCCCTGTTGACTTTGAAGTCGGGGTAGGCAATCGTTTCACCGTTATCATACTTGACCACCAGATTCTTGCTCTGGACGCCGCACACGACTGTGCTCTGCGGCTTCGTGGCAACCGGTTGGGTAACTTCGGTGACTTCTTGGCGCAATTTCTTCGTCGACTTGATCCTGATCATTGCACTGATGATTTCCCACAGACCGTTAAAAATCGTTGAGGTAAATTCAGAACCCACGAACCAGTCGCCCAGGCTGACCTGCCGGCTGAAGTACAGGATTCCGCCCCAAAAGCCAGTGCCCACCTGACCGATGGCGTTGCCCAGGCCGTTAATGCCCGTCGAAATGCCCTCGTAGCGTTTCTTGGCAATGTTGGCTCGGGCCAGTGCCCGGCTGCTCTGAGTGATTTCTTGGTCCAAGCGCCCTCCCGCCTTGTAGCGGCGCAGTTCGCTTAGTCCCGCGAACCAGTTCTTAATTGCGTCGAGCAGCTCCCCGTTTTTTCTTGTTGCGTTAATCGAGGCCTGCGCCATCTTCTTCTCAGTGATTTTAGGCAGCAGCAGGACGATTGTGACGGTAACTGCGGTTGACGCAATCATCGACCAGTGCAGCGTGAACAGGGCGGTGAGGGCCAGCGCGACGTTGAGCAGGCTTTGCGCCGCCCGCATCCAGGGCAGCGCATAGTCATCTGCCAGCACCTTCAGGTTGTTGCCCAATTGGTTCTGCATCTCTGCAACCTTGGCCGTCCCCTGTGCATAATAATTGTTCATAATTTTTCCACGCACCTGGTGAAAATAATCCTGCACCTGCTTGTTGTACAGGTAGGTGGCAGCCGCGCGCAGCAGAACCGCAGTCAGGTCACCGGCGGCGAACGCTAGCAGCCATAAGACAAAGTGCCACCACTTGTTGGCAGTCAGGTCGTTAATGGCATATTTGAGCAGGTAAGTTGACGCTGTCGATGCGAGTGCGCACGCACTGCAAGCCAGCATGATGATAGCTGCCCGCAGCGGCTTAACCCTTATGATTCCCTTTAATGACATTGCTCCCATCCCTTCACTTCTTCGTTTTTTTGCTTATTTTTATTAAACTCTAATCATCCTCTAAAAGCATTGAAATTTAAGCAAGTGGGCGCTGTGCATACCCAAGTGGTCAATTTTACGCAGCAAAAAGCCCGCCACCATTTTTGGGTGACGGGCTTAATTTTTAAACCTGTGAAATTATTCGTGCTTATCTTTTTGGTATCGGGTGTTAAACAGGGGGCTGAGCGGTTCATTCCTCTGGATGCATTTGATAGCATCCCCAATCAGTGGTCCTACTGAAACAAGCAGGGTCTTGTCCAGCTTCTTTTCCTCTGGCTGGTTGATGGAATCCGTCAAGACCAAGTTTTTAATCGGAGAATCATTTAGTCGTTTAGTTGCCGGGCCGGACAAAACGGCGTGGGTTGCGCTGGCATAAACTTCCGTTGCGCCTGCATCAATCAGTGCCTGGGCCGCCAGCGTGATCGTGCCCGCAGTGTCAATCATGTCATCAATAATGATTGCGCGCTTGCCCTTCACGTTGCCGATAATATTCATTACCTCGGCAACATTGGCCCGCGGACGACGCTTATCGACAATTGCAATGGTTGTGCCCAAGAATTCAGCTAATTTTCTGGCCCGGGTAACGCCACCGTGGTCCGGTGACACGACCACTGCATCCTTTTCAAGGTGGTTGCTCAGGAAGTAGTCGGCGAGCAGCGGCGCACCCATCAGGTTATCAACCGGAATATCGAAGAAACCCTGAATCTGCGGAGCGTGCAGATCAAGCGACAGCACCCGGGTGGCGCCAGCCTCCTGCAGCATGTCGGCCACAAGCTTAGCCGTAATCGGCTCACGCGGACGGGTCTTGCGGTCCTGGCGCGCATAGCCGTAATATGGAATCACGATGTTAATCGTCTGGGCGCTGGCCCGGCGCACGGCGTCAATCATAATCAGCAGTTCCATCAGGTTGTCATTAACCGGAACGCTCATCGACTGAATCAGGTACACGTCCTTGCCCCGGACCGACTCATCAATGTTAATCTGGATTTCACCATCGCTAAAGCGCTGAACGCTGGACTTGCTAAGGGGGATGCCAACCCGGTCAGCAATTTTTGCGGCAAGCGGCACGTTCGAATTAAGGGCAAACAACATCATATTGTCTTTATAAGACATAATTTCCTCCGTAAAAAACTGTTAACAACTTATTATTTTACCAAAAGTTATCCGAAAAAGTTATTCTCTTATATTATTATTCAACTTTACCACGCGACATTCAAGCCTTTATGGTTAGATACGTCAGCAATTTAGTAAGTTTTGCTGTTTACAAATAGCAAAAGCACACGGTCTCTCCCCAAAATCGCCGGCTGCTACTGCTCCTTGTATTGGTCAAAAAATTTCTGCCCTTCTTGGCCGTATTCGGGCATCCCCAGCAGGGCATAATTAGCGATGGCCCTTTGCGCCTGTGCTAAATGCTCTGCCTGCTTGTCATCATGGTAGGCAACCATATTTTGAAGTATTACGAGCATGTTCTTGATGAAAAACAATTCCTGTCTGGTTGGGATTTTACCGGCCGCTTCAATAAATGGTCCTGCTTTTTCATACCTGTCTTTTTCAATGCACTCAATCAAAATATTCGCACATATGCCCAACACTGCTTCTTGAATGCTCGTACTTTGCGACTGGCCGAATTGGTTGATTACGCGTCTAGCAAGCACCACATTGCTTTCGAAGTCGAAGTAAGGAACCAGGTTGGTATATAGACGCAGTCTTTTTTCATCTAAGTTATCGGAACTAAAGATCAGTTCCTTGAGCTTTTGCAGCCCCTCAGCGCCCAACATAGAAAAATCATCCGTTATGTCAGCGATGGCCTCATCGATTAGTAGGAGCTGAATATTCATATTGACCCCGCCCATTTTTTCAACGCTGCGTCTCAGGCTCTGCAGCCGCTCGACGTCTCGCTGGTAATAGGCTTCATTGATTAGCTGACCCACCTCTTCGTTCTGGTCATACTTGGCCTTGTCCGACCAGCTCAACTTGCTGAAGAAGGCTAGCAGGTTAACGTTATTGGCACGAAACAGGCTGAGCAGGTCCTCGGCCGTAATGCGGTGAATGTTCTTTTCCACCTTGGAATAATACGACGTGCTGACCACGCCGCCGACCCACTCTTTCTGCGTCTTACCCTGCTCCAGGCGGTACTGCCGCAATAATTCTCCGATTGTCATCACGCTTGCCTCTTTCTTATTTGATCAAAAAATTTCGAATACGACATTTTTATATTTAAAATTATAGCCCTTTTATAATAAAAATATCATCAAATTAAGAAATGAGAGGCAAATATTATGAACATCTTTTTAAAGAATAAAAACTACAGAAAATTTACAATTGCCAGCTGGTTATCCGGTGCAGGCAACATCCTTTTTTACCTGGCACTCATGACTTATGCCAGCAAATTAAAAAATTACTCCCTAGCATTATCTTTGATTGCGATTACCGAATCGCTGCCTGATTTAATTCAAAGTCTCAGTGGCTACCTGGCAGACCGGACGCACAATAAGTACCGCGTAATTGTCTGGCTTGCAGTCATCCGCTTTGCCCTGTACATGCTGGTAGGTCTACTATTTGTCACCAATATTGCCGGCTGGAACCTAGTTTTAATGGTTATCGGACTCAACTTTGTGTCTGATCTCTCCGGCATGTATTCTGGTGGATTACAAACACCCTTAATTGTTGGTCTCGTCGGTGAAAATGAAATGGCTGAAGCCCAGGGCTTTACCAGTGGCGTATCACAACTAATTACGTTGGTCGCACAATTCGTCGGTTCCGGGCTCCTGCTCTTCATGTCATACTCAGAACTAGCCATTGTCAACGCACTGACCTTCTTAGCAGCCGGCTTACTCTATGCCAACATTGGCGCAAGTGTTCGCAAGCAGCAGCCTGACCAGAAAGAAGAGGTCAACGACCAAAACTTCTTTGCCACGATTGGCTCATCATTCAAGCAAGTAAGGAAAGCCCACGGACTCTTAACGATCGTTTTAGTTGTAGCTATGCTTAATGGTCTGCTCAGCACGGTTGAGCCACTAATTTCAATCGTTATTGCCGGCAACAAAAGCATGCTTATCGGTAGCTATAGTTTCACCATCGCACTTCTAGGAGCCGCTGCCGCAACCGGCTTAGCTCTTGGCAGTGCAGTCGGAACCAAGCTCCTTAAAAACACGTCGCTTTTCCAGCTATCTTTATTATCTACTATCAGTAGTGCCATTATGGCCGTTAGCATTTTAAACAAAAACAGCGTATCCTGCCTTATCTTAATGGCCATCCTTGGTTTCTTGATTGGTACAATCAGTCCTAAGTTAATGCAATGGTTGGTGGTCTCCGTAGATCGTAAAATTTTAGCTTCTTCAGCCGGACTTTTAAACACAATCTTAGCAATCGCTGGCCCATTAATGACGACATTATTTACCACCATAGCTGGTACAATCAACGTTAATTATGCCCTGTACGGTGTCCTAGGATTTAGCGCAATTGTCTTCACTGTTACTTTGATTGTAATGATAAAAGTCAACAAAACAAAACAAGCAACGCCGGCAAAGCAATAAACAAAAAAGCTTTGATTAACTTTTAAGTGTGTCAAAGCTTTCTTTTTACTCAAAATGCGGTAAATTACTTTTCCTGCAGGACTCGGCCGACGTTCCCGTCGTGTGCGGCCAAAAGCGTGGCGGCTTCCGCCCTGTTCTTGCCCGTCTTGAGCATCACGATGGCCAGGGAAACATCATTGTCTGTTTTTTTCAAAAATGCGCGTGCACGGTCAAGGCTGGCGCCCGTGACCGCACTGATAATGCGGCAGGCACGGTCGACCAGCTTAGTGTTGGTCGGCTGCACGTCAATCATCACGTTCTGGTAAACCTTGCCCTGCCTGATCATCACGCCAGTTGAAATCATGTTGAGAATCATTTTCTGCGCGGTGCCCGCCTTCATCCTGGTCGAACCGGTGATGACCTCGGGACCGACGACCGCCTCAATCGCAATCTCGGCGTGGTGGCCGATCACGGAATCGGGCACGCAGGCAATGGCCACGGTCAGGGCACCGACCTGTTTGGCGTAATCAAGGCAGCCGACAACGTAGGGCGTGCGGCCGCTGGCTGCCAGTCCCAGAACAGTATCTGTCGTCGTCAGGTTCAATGCACGCAGGTCTTTTTCACCAAGCTCCGACGAGTCCTCGGCCCCTTCAACGGCAGCAAACATCGCTTCACGGCCACCGGCAATGAGACCAACGGCCCGTTCCGACTTGATGCCGTAAGTCGGCACCAGTTCGGCGGCATCAAGCACGCCCAGCCGGCCGCTAGTGCCCGCTCCGACGTAAATCAGCCGGCCGCCACGGGCAAAACGGGAAGCCGCCCCATCAATTGCACGGGCAACCTGCTCGTCCTGACTGCCGACGGCGGGAGCGACCTTCTGGTCTTCAGCATTAATGGTTTTAACCATTTCTTTTGTCGACATCTGGTCGATCCCCATCGTCAGTGGATTACGCGTTTCAGTTACTAAATTTTTGATTTCCATAATATGCTCTAGTTATTTACTTGGTTGTGACCGTGATTGCATTTTGGCCAGCAGCAACCTCACCCGGCGTCACCGGCGTAAGCGCGGCAACCTGGTCCATGTTGGTAACGGTAGTGATGACGTCAATGCCCTTGCCGGCGCTCTTGATGGCGGCAATATCCATCTGCGCTAAAACGTCGCCGCGCTTGACCCCCTGGCCGCTGTGGACCATGACGTCAAACGGCGCACCCTTCAGGTCAACGGTATCGATGCCGAAGTGCAACAGAATTTCCAAGCCGCCCACGGCCGACTTCATCGTGATGGCGTGCTTGGTGTTCATGACGGTCACAATCGTGCCGTCTACGGGCGCAACGATCTTGCCGTCTTTTGGCACCACCGCGAAGCCGTCACCGACCATCTTTTGTGAAAAAACATCGTCGTCAACTGCAGCTAATTCTTCAAGCTGACCACTGACGGGGCTGGCAAAATCAAGCGCCACACTTGCGGCATGCTGGGCGGGTTCAGCCTTTTTCATGCCGAAAATGCGATCATGAATTTTCTGCCCCATCTTCGTAAATTTACCTGTACTCATTTTGCCTCCTATGTTTATTGCCAACGTATATGCAGCTTTAATCGTTTTGAGATTACTAGTTACCTTTATTCCGGAAACAGCTCATTAATTCTGCCTTCATCAAAGCCAAAGAACCATGTGCAAATAAATCCACCTAGATATGCTATCAGCATTGCAATAACAAATTGCAGCTGCTGACCCGGCTGTATTATCAGTAGGCCAAAAATACCCGAGACACCCTGAGAGACCGTTCCTAAGTGGAACAATGAGGCTGCAACGCCACCAAAACCGGCACCTAAACAAGCAGTAATAAAAGTCCTGCCTAACGGTAAAGTAACGGCATACATCAGAGGCTCACCAACTCCCAAAATTGCGACGGGAATTGAACTCATAACCATCTTTTTAAACCGCTTGTTCTTGCTCTTTAAGTAAAGCGCAAGTCCGGCCCCGACTTGACCGCCACCAGCCATTGTTAATATAGGCAGCAGGTAGTTGATTCCATGAGTAGGTCCAGTTGGATCATTTAGCATAACGTGAATAGGCGTTAGCGCTTGATGCAAGCCGACAGAAACCAATCCCAGGAATGTCGAAGACAGTATGTATCCGCCAAACCAGCTCAGCTTTGTGTATAAGAAATCAAAAATAATATAGATAATATTAGTCAACCAGTTGCCTACTGGCTGCAGGAAAACTACAGAAATCAAACAGCAGAAAATGAGCGTTAGGATTGGCGTAAAGAACGTATCAAAAATATTGGGCATCCAGGTTCTGATCCAGCGCTCAACAAGCGCAATAAAGATACCCATAAAAAGAGCAGTCAAGAGCCCACCAACGCCAGTTACATAAGGCTTATCGGTAATTGGCATTGAAATTGCCAACGAAGCTAGAGGGAAAGTTGGCACCCCAAGACTTAAGCAAAAGATTCCTCCTATTCCACCTAGAATAGGACTGCCTTTAAATTCTTTAGCAGCATACATCCCAACAAAAACGGGTAGAAAGGCAAATAATCCCCAGCCAATTGTCTTAATGGTCATGTACCACCAATCGTTCGCAAATGCGTTGCCCGTTTGATAATCAATAACGTTGGTAATCCCGTTTACAAGTCCCGCTGCAATGATTCCCGGCAATAGTGGGATAAACACATTAGCAATATGGTGCAGCCCCCGCTGCAGAGGTTTGTCATGTTTTGCCTTCTGTGCAGCTTTGTTTTTCTGCGCCTGTTGCTTAACTTCTTCTAAGCTGCCTTCATCGCTTTCATATCCCAAGTTAATATCGGCAAGATTGGCCATGATTTGGGCAACTTTGCTAACTTTTCCAGGTCCAAGCACTACTTGTAGAGTTTCGGATTGAACCACTCCTAAGACTCCATCTGTTTTTTTCAAATCGTCCATATTAACCAAGGAATCGTCCTTAATTGTTATACGCAGCCGCGTCATACAAGAAATAATTTCACTGACATTGGTTTTTCCACCAATCAATTTCAAAATCTGTGCGGCTAATTCTTCGTTAGAATTTTTTGTCATTTTCATTCACCTCGTTAATTCATCTCGTCCAGAGCCCAGCCATAGGCATTTGGCGCAGCCTTTGTCCAGTATGTCCAGTTGTGGTTATCACCACTATCTTTGATGAATTTAACATTCATATTTTTCGCCTTTAGCGCATTTACAAAGCGATTCACGTCTTTAATCGGAACGGTTGTATCCGAAGAAGTAGACTCAACGAAAAACTTGGTCTGAGCAGATTGAGCATTAAGGTACTTGGTTGGAAAAATCGAATCATAAACCTTGTCAGACCAATTCTTTTTGCCATCAGTGAAGGCATGCATGCTCATCTTAATTGGGTTATCGTTAGGCAGGTCATACCATACCGCTGGCGAAATCAAAACAGCCTTGCCAAAAATCTTAGGGTACTTAAGGGCAAACCGAGCTGCACCGTACCCACCCATCGAAATACCTCCGATTGCGGTATGTGCTGCATCCGTCTTGGTCTTATACAGCTTATTAATCGTTGGCACCATATCATCGACTATGGCATCTTCCATTTGCATTCCACCTTTTTGGTTAACGTAGAAGCTGTTGAAACCATCCACAAAAACAACAATCATTTTTTCGTTTTTACGATGAACCAGACCATCCAAGATTTGTTGTGAATTAAAACGCTCAAGCAAATTCCGGTGGTTGCCGCTCACGCCGTGCATCATGTATAAAACAGGATATCTTTTAGTACCATTTGGATCATAGCCGGCGGGCAAGTATACATCATAATTCCAATCTAAGTGGAGCTTTTTGGAATACATTGTTGTGGTAGCGACCTGACTTTGGTTTGGTTTAACCGTTGTATTCGCCGCTGCTTTTTGTTTTCCACATCCAGTTAACAGAAAAACCATCGGAATTAACGCCAACAGGCTTGGCCAATATTTCCTTAATTTCATTTTTGCCTCCTAAATTTAACAATAAAATCAGTATAAAATTAATCATACCAATTTGCAATATTAAATATAAAATTATTGTTATCACAATATTTTGTTTCAATAAACTGTATAGACCAATTTATAAAAACTACTTTTTAAACGCAGCCCGATAATCTTTCACCATCGCCCGTGAAGCCGCAATTGCTCGTGAACTATGCTCAAAGTCCCGGCTGAAATACAGGTAAAACAGGACGTCAATCACATAAAATTGACCTGTAATCGAATTGGTTGCGCCTACCCGTACATCCGGCTCGATTGGCTTGCACGTCATCAGCGCCCAGTTGGCCTTCGTGCTCAAACTATTCTGCCCAAACATGGTCAGGGCAATCACCGCAATGCCATGCTTGCGTGCCCAGTCAGCCAGATAAAGGCATTCCGGCGTCTCGCCCGAATTCGAAATGAGCCATAAGACGTCGTGCGCTCCGGCGTTGGTCAGCTGCGCCAGAAAGACGTGCATGTCCTCGCCAAACAATACGTTGCAGCCAACCCTGGTCCACTTCTGGTAAATGTTCCTGGCCGCCAGGGCCGAGGCCCCCACGCCGAACACGTAAATTCGGCCCGCGTGCAGCAAGCTGCTGACAACTTCATCGCAAACTTTTTCACTCAACAATTCTTTGGTCTGGTTAACGTTCTCCATTTCATTTTTAATCAGCCGGTTGCCGATTGATGCAAACGACTCGTTAGCCGTGATGTCCAGGTGAGGGCTCGCCTGCGCATCCGCCCTGCCGGCCAGGTCAGCGAAAATCATCATCTTCATCGCCGTGAACGATTCAATCTGCAGACTCTTCACCAACCTGGAGACGGTGGCGGCACTCGTACCCGAAGCCTTAGCCAGGTCACTAATCCCCATTTTGATAATTTTTTGCGGATTGGCCAGGATGTAGTCCGCGGACTTTTGCTCTGAAGCCGTCAGGTGTTTGCGTGTAGCCGCGACGCGATTTTCAAAATTCATCTTTACCCTCTTTCAAGCGCCTATCATCGTCTTTTAAACTTAAGTTTACGCTTTCATTATATATTTTTAAAATATTTTTTCAATGATATTAGTGTTTTTGTGATAATTATTTTCAGAAAACAACTTATCAAGCTTAACGCAAACAAAAACCGCGTATTAAACGCGGTTTGCAATAATAACAATCTTGTGGAAAGCGCAGTCTACGGCCACAAAAACTTAATCAACTGGCGGTCGACTTGCCGGTTCTCGTGCAGGCGGCTGTGCTGTCCGCCCGGCCCGACAACCTTGTATTCCGCGTAGGATAACGCCCGCGGCGTCACCAGGTAGCGCAAAGACTGCGAGGATGCATTCGTCACGTCGCCGTCCGCGTGCGTGCCGTCGTCTTTGTCGCCAAAAATATTCAGGACCCGGACCTGTTTTTTAGGGTACTTCCGCCGCAGCCCGAGCAGTTCACGGTAGTCGGCATCCATCTTGTCCGGCTTGCCCTGGGCGTTGAGCTTGCGCCGGTTCGGCTCGTCATTTTGCCCGATAATGCCATTGAAGTGACCGGCAATGTCGACCTGCTTGCGCAATTTCGGCAGCGTGCCCTCACGGGCGTTGTCCAGGAGGTAATAGACAATTGCCATGTTGCCCATGGAGTGCCCCACCAAATTGATATTTTTGATGTGATATTGCCGCTGCAGCTTGAGGATAACGTTTTTCAGCCAGCGACCGTCTTCGTGGTAATCAGCGTTACGATTATCCTGAAACCCAACCTCGACAATCGGATTGTGTGCGTTCGCCGGAATCTGCCCCACTAATTTCACCCCGCCCCGGGGATTAACGATCGCCTGGGTAACGCTGTTGGTGGCACCGGCCTTGCGTGCGGCGGAAGTCATCTGGTGTTCCGCGTTCACGCTGCTGCCCCAGCCGTGCAGAAACAGTGTCGGCGTGGACTTAACGGCCGCCGTTTTGGAAGCCGGACCTTCCTGCTGGTGACAGCCGCTGCTAATAACTAGTAAAAACAAAATCAATCCGGTCAAAAACCACGTGTGCTTCTTTGACATTAGTCTGCATCTCCTCTTTTAACATGCGGGCACCAGCGAGCTGCAGAATCCTGTCTGCCAGTCACGCTCAGACAGGATTGCGCCCGGTGACAGCCGCTCCCGCTCACCCAACCTTTTTGCTGGATTAATGTTAATTTACTCCTTATAGTCAACGTTAAGTCAACCATTTTGACGCATTTTTTGATCCCGCACTTCGCACGCGCGGTTCGCCGCACTATCAGCTGTGCCTTCTCTTGTACCAGTCCCGGATGTCTAGGGACGTGGCAATTAAAAAGTAGGTAAAGAGAACCACAAAGGTGATTAAGATGGCCTTAGCAAAAATGCCGAAATTAAACATCACCGTCATTATTAAAAACACCACGTAAAGTGCAGCAAGCGGGAGGACAATGCGATTAACCTTGTGTTCCCGGGCCAGCGCGTGGATGCCCTTGCTTTCGTTTAGGTCTTTAAGTATTTTTTTAGCCATCATATTCACCTCAAATATAAAAGTAAAATTAATATTTGTTTAATATTAGCACCTTAACATCAAAAAATAAATAAATTCTCACTTTTATTTGCAAACTTTGACTTCACCGCCGGCAATTACTATTCACATACAAAAAAGCTGCCCCGCAATCCGTTACAGGTGCGGAACAGTTTTCACTAGCAGCTTGAATTGCAGGGGTCATCACGGCCCAACAACCATGCTACTCAACCAGCATGAACTCGTCGGTCGTCAAGCGGTGTGCGCCCAACCTGGTCAACAGGTGGTTGTAATGCTGACGCATCGGCTTAACCACCGAGTCGTGCGCGTCGGAAATCAGGGTGACTGAATAGTTGCGCTCAAGTGCACTCTTAACCGTTGCCTGGACGCAGGTCTGGCTCGTCAGACCAACGACAAAGAGATTCTTGGGCTGCGCTTCCTTTATCGCCTGTGCAAGCGCTGAAACACTAAATGCGCTTGGATCCTTTTTGGTGAACACGGGCGCATCATTATCCACAACCAGTTGGGGATAGAGGCTGCCCAAATTATGGTGCTTAACGTAAAGAACGGGCTCACCCTTTTCCTGAAACGTTCTGATGATTTTGTTAACACGTTCTAAAAAGGCAGACTTGCCACTTAGAAAACGCATATTTTGCTCTTGAACATCAACTACTAACAGCAAATTATCGGTTGGCATTATTTTCCTCTCACTCGCTAAAACATATAACCTAATTCATAAGTTAAACATGAATGCAAAAATACAGAAATTCCTGAATTCGATTACATTATAACGCGATATTTGCGGCTTGCAATGTAATCTGCTTTACATTTGTGCAATTATTTTGTCACAACAGGACAGGCCTTGATGCCAACAATTTAATCCCCTTTTTGGTCCGATGCCAAGCAAAAAAGCAGCTTGGTCCCCGGTCCAACCTGGTCGAGCAGGGACAAATCAGCCGCAACAATTTCCCCCAAAACGTTTACCCGCTCATCGGCAGGCAAATCCCGCTTTGTGATCTGCAGTTCCCCCTGGTAACGCAGATAGCGCGTATTATCACACGTGATCGTGCCCCGGGGACGCGGCCGCGGGCCAGGCTGCGGCTCAACGCTAAACAACTGTCGCGTCCTGCCCTCGGTCAGGCGCACCACATCCCGTGCAACATCGGCCCGGTTGTGCCATTCATGATCGAAGAGCACCGGCAGGTCAGTATCGACGTGCAGGGTCAGCGCATGTTCTTTTTGATAGTTCTTAAAATTCGTAATCATCTCCGGGGATAAGGCCGCATCCCCCACAAAAACGTGATCGCAGCCTAAATTGGACAAATCAAGCGCAGCAGCCAGCGGATTTTTGTCCCGGTCCCCTTCAAGCGTCGGCAAGCCCGCATGGATCGGTCCCCGTTTGACGCTGTCCCCCGCCACAAAGGCAATTGTCTCCAGCCCATTTTGGTGCAGCCAATCGTTCTTCTTCTTGAGCCAACCGCTATCGAGCCCGGTCTCGGGGCGCGGGTAGTAGTTATGCCAGGCCTTAAGCTGGCTAAAGTCGGCACCATGCTCACGCAAATAGGCAATATCATCCGCACTGATTGTGCTCGCATTGAGAGCAATCGGCATCTGCTTGGAAAGCTTGGCGATGGTGGCCAGTGCGACGCCGTCGTCAATTCGAAGGCCAGTCAAGTGCAGGCCTTTTAGCTGCTCCGTGTTGCTAATCGCTATGCCCAGATTACGCAGACCCTCTTTTGAAACATCGGCAATAATGGCAGTGCCCAAGTTGTCGCACCATTTAGTTAGCTCCTCCAGTCGGCCCAGCACCGCGCTAGTGTCATCTTCCGGAATATGCAGTGACGTAAAAACGGTGGCAAAGCCAGCATTGTGCATTGCAAGCAAATAATTGTAATCCTGCGCCGTTAAATCACGGTTAAGATACATTGAGAACCCCAACATAACCTTTCATCCTCTCCCAATTTTTGAATAACGAACTCACTCACACTATTATACTATTTATTTTGGAAACAATAACCGCAATATAAAAGCCGTGAGACAAAGGCCCACGACTTATTATGAATAAACAATTTATTACTTACGCATTTTCTTGAAGCATAAACGTGCTCCACGGCTCTATTAGAGCAAGCAGGTCCATGTCATCGCTCCGCAAATGACCGATCAAATTGCGCCTGCCATCATTTTCAAACGGCCTTTGCACAATCTGCAGCTCGCCCTTATAACGCGGGTAGTCATCATTAACTATAGCGACGTCACCCCGCTCAAAGCTCGCGTTAGCAGCACTAGTGGCCGGGATTGATTCCTTGGCAAAGACCACGCGCGGCTTAGTGTCACGCAATAAGTAGTCCGAAGCGTCACCCCGGTAGAGGTGCGGTTCCTGGAGACAAATCTTGCGTTCCAGCGGCTGAACCTCTCCTTCAAAGTCAACACCCAATACTGGAAACGGACTGGTAAAAGCCTTGGCAGCAGCGGCCAATTCGTCTTCGCTGGCAAAGGCGTTGCCGATAATAATATCGTCAATCACCTTGGTCAAGCGCAGGTGCGTCACCTGACTGAAAATATTCCGCTTACGGTCACTCTCCAGTGTTGGCAGACCCTCATGAACGGGCCAGGGACCAAACTGGGCTTCCTTAGACGAGATGAAGGCTGCGGTGTGCAGACCGTAATCACGGTACTGCATGGAGTAATCCAAGAAGATTTCTTCGCCCAGGCCAGTATATTCCTGCGGGTAGAAGTTGTGACAGCCGATCAGGTTGTCACCTTCCGGATCATAAGCCATGATGCTGTCCAAATAGTTGGTGCCCCGACTCATGTTCAGTTCAATCTTCAGACCATACTGGTTGTGCGTCATGGCTGCTTCCTCCATGCCGCTGAAGCCTTCGTCCAGACGCAGGCCCCATACGCCCAGGTCGTGGAAGAAGACCAGGTCGTTATAATCAATCTTTAGTTCCTTGAACAGAACGGGGTTGATGTCAACAACCGTCTTAAAGCCCAATTTATTTGCATAGGCAACATCTTGCTTCAGCCTAGCCAGCAAGTCCTCGCCGCTTGCGCTCTTAAGCTGCAAAAGCGACATGAAGATGCGGCGATAGCCGTACTTATATGCCAAATCCATGTATTCCTTGTCCCGGTCAAAGGTGCTCTGTTCGGGATAAAGCGAAATTCCTAACTGTTTCATGTACTGCTACGCTCTCTATGCAACTTCGTCAGGCTTGACGTTATTGGCAATCTTGACAAACGGTACGTAAATCAAGAAGCCAATAATCATGTTAACAACCTGCAAGACAATTGCGCGCCAATCTATTGTACCTAAGAAAGCGTTGATAAACGGTGGCATTGCCCACGTTATCTGACTTCTTACTGGATTAACCCATCCCATACTTAATGCACCGTAGGCAACTGAAACCATCACTAATGGAGCCAGAATAAACGGAATGAAGTAAATCGGGTCAAGCACAATTGGCAGACCAAACATAGCTGGTTCATTAATGTTGAAGAAGCCCGGAACAAGTGAAACCTTTGCTACTGCTCTTTGGTCCTCACGCTTAGAGAAAATCAAAATAGCGACCAAAAGTAATAGAGTCGAACCTGCACCGCCAATCCAAACGTAAAAGTCAAAGTCTGCTCTTGTCCACATGTAAGGTAAGGGCTTTTGAACCTTTGCAGCGTTCATATTAGCAATTAATGCGGTTGTCCAAATACTTTCCGTAATCGGTGCAAGTACGTTGGTTCCGTGAATACCAAAGAACCAGAATAGTTGAACCAGGAAAGTAACCAGCAGAACTGATCCATAGCCTTGGCTAATATTCATTAATGGTTCCTGAATAGTCTTTGAAATAAAGTCAATAACCGTCGTCTGATTTAGACTAAAGAGGTAATCAATAATACCAACGGTAAAAATACCAGCGGTTGCCGGGATAATACCCGTGAAGGCATTTGAAACTGCCGGCGGCACGCTGTCTGGCATCTTAATTGTGATTTTTTTCTTCATGAGCACAATATAGATTGTTACAGCAATTGCCCCATAATCATGACGGTAAAGAAACCGGTAGCACCAAAGTACTTGTTGAAGTTGAAGTAACCCCATGCAGAAAGATTCTTATCAGTTACAGCTGTTCCGGCATCGGTCAAAGTTTTGACATCACCCTTAGATAAAGCTTTTCCCAAATCAACTGTAAAATTCTGTGGTAAGCCTGAAATAAAAGTACCCAAACTAACTAACCCACCAGTAATTGGTTCTACTTTATATTGAACAGATAACTGATAGCCAAAGGTAAAGGCAAAAAGCACAGCTAGAACAGCAGTAGTTCCTGTCCAAACCATGGAGTTAATACCAATCAGCCATTGCATTGAGTTGACGATGCCCATCCAGCCTAACTGGGTCGGCAAATCTCTTACCAGGGCATTTAAAACACTGGCAACGGAACCAGCCATAATCAACGGCATAATAGAAATAAAGGCGTCACGCAGGGCAACAAGCCAACGAATTGACCCAATCTTGGCTGCAATAGGAACAACCCACTTGTTCAACCAATTAATCAATTTATTCATATTCTTCCTCCTCACTATATCTCACTACAGCTGTAGTATAACATATATTTTGGAAGCGTTTTACTATAAATGGCTGAAATTCTTTGTGGCTGCGGGCCTCCTTGATTTGGTATATACCACGATAAAGTGTATACGATAAGCTAACGAGGCGATCTCTCAAAAATGGTATAGGCCAAAAATATTTTATGCCATTTTTAATTTTTCTTTTCCTTCTAAAATTTTGCGCCCTTATTTGCCCTTGACCACCCCAATTTAGCAAAATTGCCTTGAGCAATTGCACCAACCGGACGCACATCCACTAATTTAATCCAGCAGCTGTTCCATTTTTTGAACGCAAAAACAAACCGGCTAACACTGTTGGTTAACCGGTTTATAATTATTGTGCGTTATTAATTGCTTTACGATTTTTATGCCTTAGCCATTTCTGCTTAGATCAAATTATAATAATACCATTATTGAGGAAGAAGTTATATAAGCAGCAAAGCGTCAGTAGTCTTAAGAATTCATCCCCTCCTCTTTTATTTCATTTTCTAATTTAAGACCCTTATTGCTTGCCATGACAAATGGCAAATATAGAAAGATATCTAGAATAAATAATAATAATGACAAAATAGTTGCCGGAATATCACCTGCCGTGGTTACCCATGCAGTCAAAACAGGTGGAATCGTCCAAACCGGGATAACCACGCTTTTTGCGACTAAGCCCAAAACCGTTAGGGGATATGCAATTGCAAGATTGATTAAGGGTACGAAAAGAAAAGGAATAACAAAGTAAGGATTCATTACTACTGGCATACCGAACATAATAGGTTCAGAAACATTGAAGATACTTGGCAGCAACCCCAACTTTGCTACATCGCGGTAATCTTTGCGTTTGGAAGCAATAAAAATAGCAATCAAAAACGGCAAAATTGCTCCCGTGCCACCTAATAAAGTATACATGCCAATCCACGGGTTAGTCACAATGTTAGGTACCACTTTATGTGCCGCAAAGGCCGCAACATTTTGTTGAATCGCCGCAAGCATAGGTGGAGAGGTAACTGAAGCAACAATGTTTTGACCGTGCAAGCCAAAGAACCAAAGAAACTGCGTAACGAACTGGATGACGAATAGGCCAACCCAGGATTCCATTGCTGCTTGCAGTGGTTTCGAAATAATTGTTTGAATTAGATCTGGGAAAGACTGGTGGAAAATTTGTACGTATGCAAAGCCAAGCACGGCAAAAACGATTACCACTAAAGACTCAGGAATCAATGAGTTGAAAGACTGTGCTACTGCAGGTGGAACACCTTCCGGCATCTTAATCCGCAATTTTTTTGCTTTATAAAAAAACAGTAGTAATTCGGTGCTTAAAATTGCAGCAATCAGTCCGACAAACATGCCACCCGAAGAGGTCAATGCTTGTGTATATACTCCTCCTACCGTCACACTCTTAGTCGTACCAGCAACAACCGCCTGATTATTAAGCGGAAACAGAATTAGGGCTGTCGCCACACTTAAAATACCAGCATGAATTGGGCTAATTTCATTGGAAGCGATTCGACCATCAGCAATATAACTATTTAACAATCTGTAACCAATAATAAAAGTAACAAAAATAGTCATAAAACCCATGGTACCATTGTTAACCATAGTTCCCATTTCTGTCAGCTTAGCTGCATAAGGAAAAGCTTTCAATACGGCTGGATTATTTAAGACCAACGAATTTAACAAAACAAAGATTGAATTAACCATAATAATCGGCGTAATGTCAACAAAGGCATCACGAATAGATACCAAATGTCGCTGATTACCGATTTTTGCAGCTAGTGGCAGAACTAGCTTATTAATTTTATCGGAAACATTCATATTTACTCCTTTACTTAATCTAATAGCCTATTACCTATAAAACGGTATTAATAGGCTAACTAGCAAAAGAAAAGCTTTTAACTTAATATCTTTTGCCTTCTTAAGTCAACTATTTGAAACGTTTCAATAAATATATTATACATCGTTTTTGTAAACGTTTCAATAATGAATAGGCCTTTTAGCGATATTTTTTGAAAGCACTTTTTTGTTGAGTCAGCAAACCAGCAAAAACTAGTTATCCACCAAGTAAAAAAGCAGACAAACGCTCAAAATAGTGTTTATCTGCTTAATTTGTATTGTAGTCAGACTTTATTGTCATTTAACTTTGATTTTTAAAGCCGCAATGGGAAAACTGGTTGTAGGCAGGTCAACTGTCTCGTCGGAAGTTTGCAGTCGATTACCTGTTTCTAAATCAATCACATACCGGGGCAGCACGCCCAAGTCGCTAAGCCTGATTTTTTTGCCGCCGTCTTTTTGGGCAAAGAACAAGTAATAATTATCATTCTTCTTGGTCAAGCCGAGATTTTCGCCTGCATATTCTGGACATCCCCGTGTGCCATAAACAGCTTCACCAAAAACATTTAGCCACGAACCCAATTTTTTCATTATGTTCAATGCGGGTTCTGGCAAATCACCATCGGGCTTGGGCCCCACTCCTAAAATAACGTTGCCGCCCAGCGTGACAACCCGCACAATGCTTTCCAATATTTCGTCAAAATTCTTATATTGATCATTAGGAACGTAACCCCAATTTTTGGCCAGCGTAATATTGCTTTCCCAGACCTTCTTCGGTGGAATCGCCGGTATCTTTTGCTCGGGGGTAACATAATTTTCATACTTGCCCCCAATCGTTCTATCAACAATCAGGGTATCCGCCTTTACCGACCAAATTTTTTGGGCAATTTCCGCCATTGGCAAAAATTCATGGTGTTCACTGTTTACCCAACCAGCATCTAACCATAAGATATCAATTGGCCCGTAATTTTGGCATATTTCGAGCAGCTGCTGCTCAACAAAATTCTGAAACTTATGCCACAACAATGGCTTTTTCTTGGGGTCATAGCTGGCATACCTGCCTTTGGGGTCAGACCCCGGTTCCCAATAGAACGGACAGTGCCAGTCGGCCTTAGAATAATAAGCGCCCACCGCAATATTTTCTTTTCTAAAGGCCTCATTCACATACCTTAAAATATCGGCGTGCGGATTACTGCGAAAAGCCGAGCCTGCGCCGGTAATCTTGTAATCACTATATTTTGTGTCGTACATGTTAAACCCGTCGTGGTGTTTAGTCGTGAAAAGCATGTATTTAAACCCAGCTGCTTTAGCCGCTCTGGCCCACTCAGCCGGGTTAAACTTGACCGGGTTGAATTGCTGGTTCAGGTTCCAGTAATCGTGCCGCAGCGTTTTTAAATCCTTGCGCCATGCGCCATGCTTGCGCGCCCACTCATCTTCTTTGGACAATTGCCAAGATTCGACAATTCCGGCTTGCGAGTACAGCCCCCAGTGAAAAATAATACCCAATTTTTGATCCTGAAACCACTCCAGCTTATTGCGGATTGGCCCGGGCATTTCCTGATACTCTTCCTGTTGAGCGGCCAGATTTTCAACAATGTCCTGCCTGCTTGGGGCTTTTTTAGTCATTTTTTAGTTCCTCCTGCCAGAAAATCTTGTCCTGTACAAAGACCCTGTTCGATACCTCTTGCTGCTTAAGCAACTTCAAAATAGTCTCTGCAGCATTTTCTGCTATCGTATCGACGGGCTGCTTTATTAGCGTAATCGGCAAGCGCATGTTTTGGAACATGTGGGAATAGCCAAAGCCCGCAACGGCAATATCTTGTCCGACAACTTTGCCATAGTCGCGCACCCCCTGTATTACCTGAATTGAATTGGAATAGTTGGTTACGAAGATTGAATCGTAGCCCTTTTTGATCAATACGGGGACAGCTTGGTAGGCTTCATTCGTACCATAATCAACATAAGTAGCATATTCTGGCAAAAACTTTTTTGAAACCGACTTGAATGCCGCATTAATACCCGCTAGACGCTGCTGCAAGACATAATCACTTTCGGTCGGAATTATAAAAGCCGTTTTCTTGCGTTTAAGGAGCATCCTTTTTACCACTTCCCGGGCTGCTGTCTGGTCTGCACTCAGTATTTCGGGTACAGCCTCGTCCTTTAATGAGGCTTCGACCGACACAACCGGCACATTTAATTGTCCTACTTTCTGAACAGCTTCCCACTCAGGCTCAGCCTTCAAGATTATTAACGCGTCAACCGACCTTTCAATCAGCTTGTGCAGCTTATACTTAAATATTTGCTCGTTATTCCGGTGACTAGTTAAAAGCAAAAAGTACCCCGCCTTGTCAAACAATTGTTCTAATTTAGCTAGCAGCTGTGAACTATACAGGTTATTCATGTTATCGACTAATACACCCACCGAAAACGATTTGTTCATCTTCAACGACTTAGCCGTCTGATTTGGAATATAGTTAAGTTCTTCGATTGCCTTTTTGATTTTTTCCTGGTTTGCGGCCTTTAGCTGGTAGCCGTTCAAATAGCGCGATACCGACCCCACCGATACGCCCGCTTGGTTGGCGATGTCCTTGATCGTAACCATGTTTATTTCCCCTTTTTCGCATACTCTGTCAGATAATTATAGGCAGCGCCATAAAGATTAGCCGCATTATGATATTGGCATGGCCTCACTTCCGGCATGATCTCTCCAACTTGACTTTGCATAAGGAGTTGTCGCAGGCGCTCTGCCAGTCCTGCGCTAAATCCCGGATGAGCAGAAACGCCACCTCCGATGACAATTGCATCAAAATCGAAAGCCACTTGGAGATTATACAGCGCCAAGGCAATGCTATCACTAACTTGATTAATTAAGGCCCGGGCTATTTGATCACCATGCGCAGCCAGTGCAAATAACTTTTTGCCGTCAACTTTGGCATTATTTTTTTGCCGTTCATACTGGGAAGATGCTTTGACGATTGTCGAATGCGCGCTTAGAATCGGACCGTCTGCTTCTTTCATCAGACCAAACTCACCGCCAAAAAGGTGGCTGCCCTTATATAAAATCTTATTAATAAAAATTGCACCGCCAATCCCGGTACCAACGACGACAAAGGCTACATTACGAAACTCTTTACCGGCACCGATGTTAACTTCACACAGTCCTGCACAGTTGGCATCATTTTCAATAGTGACGGGCACTGAAAATTCATTTTTTAGCTCTTTAAAGATTTGTCGTTGGTGCAGGTATGGCACCGCACTAATTCCCCGAATTATTCCCTTTTTATTATCCACAGCACCCGGTGCACTGATTGCAATGCCCGTTATTTCTTGCCCATCAACCCGGCGGTGCATCAGCGCAAGCAGCCCTGCAAACGTTGCAGGCGTTGCCCATTCAGTTTGCTTTGTTAGTTTGTTCCCGGTAAAATACCCGGTTTTGACCATGGTTCCACCAATATCAAAAACTGCTAATTTCATTGACTATCCCTTCAATTTTTGGTTATCCTAAATCGCTACCGTTGCTTTCAATTACCCGTTTAAACCACCAGTAGCTTTTTTTAGGAGTCCGCTTTAAGTCGCGCACGTCAGTGTTGGTTCGGTTTACATATACCATGCCATAACGCTTGTCCATATTGCCCGCTGAACTAGGAATATCGATTAAACCCCAAACAAGGTACCCTAGAACAGGCACCCCGTCTATTAGCATTGCATTTTTCAATGCCTGGATGTGGGCACGATGATAAGCGATGCGCCCATTGTCGCAAATTTCTTTGGCAGTCGCTTCTTCTTCCCTGAGGCCAATCCCATTTTCAATGGGAAAAAGCGGCAGGTGGTACTGGTTGTACGTTTTAGTCAAAATATCGCGAAAACCACTTGGATCAATTGACCAACCCCATTCATTCACCCGCAAAAAAGGGTTTTCCTTTGTGCCAAACTGCAGATAATAATTCGGCAAGGTACCTTCAGGAACTAGAGTGCTGCTAATGGTCGTGCTTTGATAGTAACTAAAGGCAATGAAATCACTCTTCATCTGACCAATCGTCATCATATCTTTAGGGAGCACGTCCACTTTTATTTTGTGGCTTTTGACACAATTAATTACTTCGGTTGAATACCGACCAAAAACAAAGGCATCCAGCAGATTCTTATTCATAAACTCATCAATTTGACGCGCATACTGAATATCCTTAGGCAGCGGCGAGACCGGGTAGACCTCACTATATGCCAGCATGCCGCCAATTTTGCAGTCTGTTGTTGCATGTAGGTAGTTGGCTACTTCAGCGTGAGCCAGCATGATGTGGTGGCTAATTGTATATAATTCGCCAGTCGTTTCTCCTCCTTTAAGGTAACCCGATATCTTAAAAGCCCCCGGCATAAAATATAAGTTTTGTTCATTAAAGGTTATCCAGTATTTGACACGGTCACCAAATAAATCAATCATCTTCTTGCCATACCGCACAAAAGCTTCAACTACATGGCGACTAATGAATCCATTATACTTCTGCGCCAAGCCAAGCGGCATATCAAAGTGGTAAAGGCAAACCATTGGTTCAATATTGCGTTTTAATAATTCATCGATTAAATCTGAATAAAATTTGATTCCTGCAGGATTAAATTCGCCGTCTCCCGTAGGGTTTACCCTGCTCCAAGAAATTTGAAAGCGATAAAAATTGACTCCCTGCTGTGCTAGCAGATCCAAGTCTTCGGGATAACGGTGATAGTCGTCAATCGCCACGTCCCAAATTGAAGAGCCATCACTGCTTCTGTAGGTATCATAAACTGATGGACCCTTACCACCTTCGTGAACAGCGCCCTCCGTTTGCATACTCGATGTTGAATTGCCCCAAAAGAAATTCTTTGGCAATACTTCCTTGGCCATTTCTATACCTCATTCTATAATATTATTGAAACGTTTCAATAATATTATAGAAAATAAAAGCATTTATGTAAAGGTCTGCACCAAAATGCTTAATCTTTTTAGCAAAAATAAAAGCCCTACCCGCATAGGTAAGACTTATTAATGCTTTTACTATCTCTATTACTTGGCTGGTGTTGTTATCGTCGTTGCAACCGGCGCCGCAACTGATGCGTAGTCGCTGATGTTCAGCGTCTGCTGAAAACCATTTGCGCTGCTAATCGTCAAAGACGTGTTGTTGTTGCTGAACTGCACGGTGCTCTTGTCCACGCCGTTGGCGGTTGCCGCCACCTGTGCAATCTGATCGGCTTCACTCATCGTCAGGTTCTTCAGGTCTTGGACGATAACCTTCTTGCCGCTAAGCGCTGCCTTGGCCGTGGTAATCTTGGCCAGTGCGGCGTTAATCTGGCTGACGGTGGCGGTGGCAGAATTTATCTGCGTGCCGGTCGCAACTGCAGCGTCATAGGCAGCGCGCAGGCTTGGGGCAGACAACTTGTATGCGTCGCTTGCTTTAACCTTGCTGTCTTCCGCCAAGGCATCCTGCAGGCCCTTCTTATCCGTTGCGGAAGCAATCACCGTGTCATTCCGGGCACCCTCCGGCGTGTTGACCGGGGAAAGCTTGGCGCCACTGATTGTTGCGATGTCGTCGTCTTTGAGGTAGCCGTTTTTGTCGCTCTGCAGCTTGTAGAAGAGTTCTGCCTTGTTATCCGTTTCAACCCAGATGTAGCGCATCTCGGAAATACGCGCCCGGTGGCCCTTGGCAAAGGTCTTGGTCGACTGCACGACGCCCTTGCTGTTGTAAACATGGGCATCCCGTGCCAGTGTTGCCATAGTGACCGTCTGATCGACAACGGGCGCAGAATTAGCCGGCTTCAGCTGCTTGCCGGTAATGACGCCAACGTTGTTCTTCTTCACCCACTGGTCATCGCCCGGGTAATTGCTGTCATTAATGCGGTAGAATAGTTTTTTGCCGATGTACTTCAGCTTGTCTACCTGGATCTGCTCGCCCACGCGCAGCAATTTCTTCTGTGAGTGGCCCGCACCGTCAAAGATGTAGGCGTTATGGCTTAGCGTGATGACGGTGGGATCATTTTGGTTATCAGCGGGGCCATCATCCTTCACCGGCTTGCTGTTGACCGGTTTCAGCTTGGCACCCGTGATTTTGCCCACATTAGCCGCCTTGATAAACTGGTTGGTCTGACCGCTGATTCTGTAATACAATTTTTTGCCAATGTAGGTCGCCTGGTCGAAGGTAACGGTTTTGCCCTTCTTCACCTTCTTCTTGGCAGTCTTGCCCTTAGCGTTGTAAATGTATGCGTTGTGCGTAATCTTGGCCGTTGCCGTAGTCGCTTTGACCACCTTCTTGCCGTCCACAAAACCAACGTTGGCAGCCTTGACGAAGGCGCCACCGCCCAGGTCATAGTAATCCTTCTTGCCGATGGTCGTCTTGCCCTTGTACTTCAGGGTCTGGCCCTTGCCAATCTTGGTGTTTGCGGCGCTGCCCATGTAGGTCTTCAGGCGCTTGCCGTTCTTGTCAAAAACGTATGCGTTGTGACTAAGCTTGATTGTGCCCTTCTGTGAAGCCTTATTAGCAGCGTGCACCAATAGCGGCTGGCTCGCACTGATCACTGGACTTGCGCCAATCAAGGCAGCTGTCGACACCATCATCAATTTATGACTTAACTTCATTTTGATTCCTACCTCGTTACAAAATTTAACTGCAATTAACTACAATACCCTTATTGTATACTAAAACCACGGTTTAACAACTTCTGCCGGGAATATTACTGATTTTTAATATTCTTAAATGATTGTTAAATATTCGTAATAACCAGAACTATTTTGCTGCTTCCCGGCGCATCCTGGCCTCGCTAACTGCCGTGTAAACCAAGAAAATAATTGCAGCAAAAGCGGCAACGTACAGGATTGTGTTGCTTGCAACCCAGCCGAAGCGATTGACCAGAACGCCAATCAGGGCAGTGGCCAGGGTTTCGCCAAAAATATACTGGAAGAAGCCCATGAAACCGGTCGAGGCCCCGACCGCAAACTTGGGCACAACCTCGTTAACCATCAGACCAACCAGCGTCAGCGGGGCGTATATCAGGTTGCCCATAATGATCAAGGCTGCGATAATCAACGTGTGGTTGGTGCTGAAGAAATAGCAGGTCAGACAGATCAAGGTGCCAATAACGCAGGCAATCGAAACCAGCGCACGGCGGCCCTTCAGTGCATCCGAAATGGCACCGATGATAATTACGCCCGGCACCGAGGCCAATTCAAAGATGCCGATGACCCACTTGGCCGCGGCCGGATCGAAGCCCTTGTTTTGCACGAGGTAGGACGGAATCCAGCTTTGGATGCCGTAGCGGACCAAATAGAGCGCCATTGAGGTCAGCGTCACAGCCCAGACCAGCTTGTTCTTCAGGATATACTTAACAAAAATCTGCCCAACGCTCAAGTCAGACTGATCGGACGTCGAAACCTGACCATTGTCCAAAACAACCTTGTCGCCCGTATAGGTTGAGATGTCGGGCAGGCCGACAACCCGCGGCCGGTCCGCACCCAAAAGCAGAATCAAGATACAGATGACAAAAGAAATTGCGGACGCGGTGTAGAACACGGCCGGAATTGATCCTGCAAACAGGAAAACCGCCAATTGCACAATCGCCACGCAGATAAAGGAGCCGGCATTGTGGGCCGATGACCAAATCGAATACATCGTCCCCCGCATTCTCGGCCCCCACCAGAGCTGAATCATCTTTTGGCAGGCCGCAGCACCCATCCCCTGCGTGACCGCCATCAAAAACATGAGCAGCATCATCAGGTACAGGTTGTGCGTCGAACCCAACAAGATATTCAAAACCGCCGACAGGAAAAGCCCGAGCATCAGGTAGCGGTTAGAGTCGCACTTGTCCGCCAAAACGCCCATGAACAATTTGGCTACGCCATAGCCGATGCCGAAGCAAGACAGGATTAAGCCAACGTCAGAGGTGGTAAAATGGTAGGCCTTCATGATGTCGTTCTGCTCGGTTGTGAACACCAACCGGATGATATAGTAACCGATGTAGCCGATGCACGTAGCGAGCAGCACGCCCAATTGGCGCCACTTATACGTGCTGGCCACTTTTTCTGGGGCTACCATTTTGGTCGCATCGGGCTGTTTCATGACCCATTTAAACAATTTTATCCACTCCTTTAAAATAACGCCGCCACGGCAAGGCTGCCGCGGTGCGCTGCAACGAAAAAGTCCCAGAATTGCTCCAGAACTTTTGTGCTTTTTTTTACTTCCAACTATCGTCCTGCGCAAGCGGCAGCTTGTGCCAGTAACCAGGCTTGTTGACCTGACGGCCACGGGCAATCGCCATGTCGTAGCGCGCGACGTCCTTGGTAATCGTCGAATCAGCGGCAACAAACGCGTGGTCCGCAATATTCACCGGTGCCACGAGGGTTGCGCCCGAGCCGATGAAGGAATGGTCGCCGACGTTTGTGTGGTCCTTCTTGACGCCATCGTAATTGGCAAAAATTGTGCCGCAGCCGACGTTAACGTCGCGCCCCAGCGTAGCATCGCCAACGTAAGTCAAGTGGCCCACCTTTGAGTTGACGCCAATCTCGGCGTTCTTAACCTCAACAAAGTTGCCAATATGCGCGCCTTCACGGATCACGGCCTGCGGCCGCAAGTGGGAGTTGGGACCAACGTCCGAATGGTCATCCATCACGGCTTCTTTAAGCGTTGACGACGTCACCGTCACGCCCCGCCCGATTTTAGAATCAACAATTCTGGAACCGGACGTAATCAGACAGCCTGAACCGATTTCCGTCTTGCCCTTGATGACCACGTTGCCCTCGATTTGGGTGTCGCTGTCAATCTTGACGTCGGCATCGATGTAGGCCGTCGCTGGGTCCACAAAGGACACGCCGTTAGCCATGTGCCGCTCGTTAATTCGCCTCTGCATGATTTTGGTGGCCTGGGCCAGCGCAATTCGGTCGTTAACGCCGATGCTTTCGCTGTAGTCATGCATCTTGTAGGCACCAATCCGGTGACCACCATTGCGCAGGATTTCCAGCACATCGGTCAGGTAGTATTCACCCTGGGCGTTGTGGTTAGTGACCCGCTTCAGTGCATTAAAAAGCTGCTTGTTGTCAAAACAAAATACGCCCGTGTTGATTTCAGTGACCATTAATTCCTCCGGATTGCCGTCTTTTTGCTCAACAATCCGCAAGACATTATCCTGTTCGTCGCGGATAATGCGGCCATAGCCGGTAGGGTTAGGGGCCTGTGCGGTCAGAACCGTGGCGGCGTTGCCCCTTTTTTGGTGATACTCAAACAACTTCTGGAAGGTCGCACTGGTAAACAGCGGGGTGTCCCCGGTGATAACAAGGGTCGCCCCCTCTTCACCAGCCAACTGCGTCTTGGTCGTCAAGACGGCGTCACCGGTGCCCAGCTGTTTTTTCTGGGTAACAAATTCCGACTTGCCCGCTAACACCCGCTCGACTTCCTCGGCCCCTGTGCTAACCACGGTGACGATCTTATCGGGATTAATTGCCTGAGCAGCCTCAACTACGTACTCAACCATCGATTTGCCGCAAACTTCGTGTAAAACCTTATAAAGCTTGGACTTCATCCGCGTGCCCTTGCCGGCGGCAAGGACGACTACAAACTTTTTCATTCAATTCAGCCTCTTTATATACTATTAATTACATTCATATTTAAGTATATCATTTTATCGGTTAAAAGCGGCCAAAATCTGTGTGTGCAACGATCGTTCCCGGTTCGGCCAGGATGACCTGCTTCTTGCCGTCCACCCGCTTGATCTTGACCAGTGACAGGTGGCCCTCAATCAGCTTCACGTCGTCAAAGTCGGCCTCGCACAACACGCAGATGCCGGCAATGTTGCCGTTGAATTCCTTCACCAGCTGCTGCATGCCGGTTAAGGTCCCGCCCGCCATCATGAAGTCGTCTACCAGCAGCACGTTGGACTTTTCCGTCAAAACCCGGGTTGGCAGCTCCATCTTCGACACCCGGTCGAGTGATGAGGAAATATAATTGACCGAAACCGTCGCGCCCTCGGTCACCTTGGACCGCTTGCGGGCAATGATGAAGGGTACGTTCAGGTAACGCGCAACAGCCTGGGCCAGGGCGATCCCTTTGGTCTCAATCGTCATCACGACATCAATGTTTGAATAAGCGTAGCGCGTAGCAATTATCTTGCCAATCTTATCCAGATCCTGGGGACTGCCCAAGATGTCGGACAGGTAGACAAAGCCCCCGGCCAAAATCCGCTTAGGGTCTTCAATGCGGGCAGCCAGGTCCGCCAGGTACTTTTGTGCGTGCTTCTTGCCCCAAAAAGGAATATAGCGCACGCCCCCGGCAGCGCCAGCCACCGTCTCCAAAATACCATCCTGGTTGCCGGCAAGCGTGTGCTTCAATATCGTCAGGTCTTCAGAAATCGATGACTTGGCGGCGCCGTAACGCTTTGCAAAAACCGGCAGCGGAATTAGATCATGCGGCCGTTCCATTAAATATTTAGTCATATCCGCCAATCGCTCTGAACGTTTCATAAATTATCCCCTCTAATGTTTGTCTTTTTGCCTGTTATTACTATACACTGAACCAGCAAAAAAGGCACTAACAATTTTAAAATGTTAGCACCTTATATGCTCTTCTAATTGTGCTTTGGACTATTCAGCTACATCATCAAATTTTAACGTAATATTCTTGGTCAACAAGTCCGTGTAGCTATAAGAAACGTGCTTAAAGTTATTCTGGTCTTGGTCCAAGTCAACTACAAAAACCGCTGGGAAGGTTTCCTTCAAAATTCCCCGTCTTCTAGTAACCTTCTTGCGTCCAGCCCGTGCGACGACCGTCAAGGAATCACCTAAATGTGAATCCAGCTTGTGTTTAATGGTAATAATCGATGTTGGCAATGATAACAGCTCCTTTAGCTGTAATTTTACCATATTTCAATTAAATTATCAACGTTTTTTTGCTAACCACGATCATTTCTAGCCGGAACGGCACGAGCAATCTGGATAAACTGGTCAATCGTCAGCTGCTCCGGGCGGATGCGCGGATCAACGCCCAGGGCTGCAAACAGCCGTGTACGCTCTTCTTTGTCCGGCAGCAAGTTTTTCAAATTATTGTTTAACGTCTTGCGCCTCTGCGCGAAACACATCTTGACCACCCAGTTGAAGTGCTTGCTGTCGCCAACCGGGGGCTTGACTGTCAGCGGCTTCAAGACCACAACGCTGGAGTTCACCTTGGGCCGGGGAATAAAGGAGCTGTTATTAACCGTTAATGCAATGTGAACGTCCATGTTGGTCTGCACGGCAATCGTGAGCGGCCCGTATTCCTTACTGTCATGCTGTGCGCCCAGACGTGTGGCCACTTCCTCCTGCATCATCAGCGTCAGGCTGGAAAAGTCCAGCTGCGCATCATTCAGGAAAAAAATAATCGGCGTCGTAATGTAGTACGGCAGGTTGCCCACCACCTTAACCGGCCTCGTCAAATCGAAAAAGTCCGCAAGGTCCGTGGCAAAATCCGCCTTTAAGATATCCTTCAGCAGCAGCTTGAAGCGCTGCGCAAGCGGCACGCCGGCAATTTTTGCCGGCAATTCGTTCTGCAAAATCTCCGGCAGGCTGTCGTCAACCTCATAGGCAAATACCTTAGCGCCGGCCAGTAGCAGCTGCTCGGTCAAAGAACCGATTCCGGGTCCGATTTCAATTACCTGGTCACCTGGATTTATCCCGGCTGCCCGCACAATTCCCTGAATTGCATCCACGTCAACCAGGAAGTTTTGCCCCAGATTTTTCTTGGCCCGCACAAAGTACCGGTTGATAATTGCCTGGGTTCTGACGGGCGACCCGATTGGAATTTTGCTACTCATGTTTGACCTCCTTGACTGCTTGCGCAAGCTGACTCAGTGATATGCCAAAGGTGTGCAGCCGCTTATAAAACTGCTTGCCGTTGCCGTAGCCAACCCGCAGCTTGATCCCAACCTGCTCGCGCAGCTGGCGTGCACCCTGTCCACCATCCAGTCCCAGCTTGTGGTAGGCCTGCGGCGTCAGGTCGCTAGCCGGAGCGCTTTGCTCGTGCAAGGCACTCAGAGCCCGCGTTAACGCCTCCTTAGATGCATGTTCAACGCCGAGCGAGTTGCCCCGCTTGTGCGGCTCGCCCTCCTTGCGCGTGATGAACGCTTGCTTGGCAGTTGGCACCGCCGCCGTGACCAGCCGGCGAATGCGCTCACCGTTAAGGTCGGGATCCGTCAAAACAATGATGGGCCTCTTCAGGGCCAGTTCGCGCAGCGCGGTCAAAACCGGGGCGGGCACGTCCGAACCGTTGGTTTCAATCGTCTCAATGCCCGGAAAGAACTGCTTCAGCCGGATTGTGTCATCCTTGCCTTCCACCACAACAACCGCATTAAACTGTTTTTTACTTAAGACCATAAACCCTCACTGTGTTTGCATAAGTCGCCTGGGCAACTTCCTCCAGCGCTATCCCCTTCAATTCAGCAACCGCCCGGGCAACATAGTAGACGTTGCCCGGCTCGTTCTGCCGGCCGCGGTAAGGCTTAGGTGCCAGGTAGGGGGCATCGGTCTCGACGAGGAGCCGGTCCAAGGGCGTTTTGCGTGCGGACTCGTGGACCGCAGCTGCCTTGGTGAAGGAGACCACGCCCGAATAGGAAAAATAAACGTTCAAATCAAGAAATTTAGCGAGCCAAGCAGCGTCACCGTTGAAGCTGTGCAAGATGGCCCCATACTCAAGGTTGCTGCTCCTCAAGATTTCATAGCAGTCTGCCATGGCATCCCGCGTGTGGATGTCCACCGGCATATGCAATTCGTGTGCCACCTCAACCTGCCGTGCAAAAACCGCACGCTGCTGCTCACGGGGAGACTCATCCCAATAGTAGTCCAGGCCAATCTCGCCCATTGCGACCACGCCGGGCATTTGCAGCTGCTCAATCAGCAAATCCTCGGCTTCTTGATTATAATCCCGGGCAACGTCCGGACAGTAGCCGACCATGGCATAGACCTGGTCGAAGCGCTGGGTGAGTGCAATCGCACGCTTATTAAAGTCGGGATCCTGGCCCGCACAGATCAGCTTGGTGACCCCCAATTTGCGCGCCCGTTCCAGGTAAAATTCTTCCTTGCCCCGAAATGGTTCGTCCTGCAAGTGGGTGTGATTATCGATTAATTCCATCAGCCTAATTCTGCCCCAACTTCATGTTCATCACCGACCACGGCAAGCTTGACCTCGCCGCCTTTTTCGCTTGACAGCAGCATGCCCTGGCTCAGGTGACCCAGCATCTTGCGCGGCTTCAAATTCGTTACCGCCAGCACTTTTTTGCCCAGGAGCGCACTTGCATCGGGATAATACTTGCGGATGCCGCTGAGAATCTGCCGTTCGTTGCCGCCCCCGAAGTCAAGCTGGAATTGCAGCAGCTTGTTTGACCCCTGAACCGGCTCAACTGAGAGTATTTGACCGACCTGAATCTTGACCTTGTCAAAGTCATCAATTGTGATCTCGTGCTCCTGGCCCTGCTGACTCCGGCTCTGCTTCTTGGGTTTGGCCTTGGCCATCTCTTCTTTGATGTACTTGACCTCTTCTTCGGGCTTTAGCCGCGGGTAGATTGGCGTCGGCTTCTCGATGACCTGAACGTCCCAGTTAAAAGCACCGAAGTCGAGCGTCTTCTGCTCCGAATCATCCCAGTTCAACCCGAGCTGTTTGAACATTTCGACCGCGGTCCTGGTCATAATCGGCGCAATGAGCAGCGCAATGATCCGCAGGCTCTCAGCCAGGTTAGACATTGTCCGGGCCAAAGCGTCCGTCTTGCCCTCCTTGTTCAGACTCCACGGCGTGGTCTCGTCGATGTACTTATTGGCGCGGCTGACCAGTTGCCAAATGTCCTCGATTGCCTGGGTAAAGTGGAGCGTGTCCATCTTCTTTTTGTAGTCGGCAATCGTGCTTGTCGCAACCTGTGCCAGGTTGCGCCCGAGTTCGTCCTGGTCGAGCGCGACTGCCGTCACCTTGCCGTTTTGGTACTGGTTAATCATGGAAACCGTCCGGTTGAGCAGGTTGCCCAGGTCATTGGCCAGGTCGTAGTTGACGCGCTCAACGAAGTCTTCCGGCGTAAAAATACCGTCGGCGCCAAACGGCAGGGCCCGCATCAGGTAGTAACGCAGGGCATCGACGCCGTAGCGGCTGGTGATCGATTCCGGGTAGACAGCGTTGCCCTTAGACTTGGACATCTTGCCGTCCTTCATCAAGACCCAGCCGTGGCCGATAATGTGCTTAGGCAGCGGTAAGTCGAGGGCCATCAGCATGATGGGCCAGTAGATCGTGTGGAAGCGGACAATTTCCTTGCCCACCAGGTGAACGTCAGCCGGCCAGAACTTTTTAAACAGGGAATCATCATCCGAGCCATAGCCCAAAGCCGTAATATAGTTGGACAGGGCATCAATCCAAACGTAGACCACGTGCTTGGGGTCGCTTGGAACCGGGATCCCCCAGGAAACGGTCGTGCGCGTAACCGACAGGTCTTCCAGACCCGGCTTGATGAAGTTGTTGACCATTTCCTTTTCACGGGAATGCGGCAAGATAAACTCCGGATGTTCCTGGTAGTACTGGTAGAGCCGGTCGGCGTACTTGCTCATTTTGAAAAAGTAGGACGGTTCCTTGACCAGCTGCACTTCGTGGCCCGACGGGGCCTTGCCGCCAATCACATTGCCGGCATCGTCCTTGTAAACCTCGGCCAGCTGCGATTCCGTAAAGTATTCCTCGTCCTCAACCGAGTACCAGCCGGTATATTCGCCCAGGTAGATGTCGCCCTGCTTTAAGAGCTGCTCAAAAATCTGTTGCACACCCTTAACGTGCTCCTTGTCGGTTGTCCGGATAAACTTGTCGTAGGAGATATCGAGGCTTTTCCACAACTTCTTATACGTAGCCGCCATGCCGTCGACAAATTCCTGGGGCTTAACGCCCTGCTGCTCGGCCTTCTGCTCAATCTTCAGCCCGTGCTCGTCGGTACCGGTTAAAAAGAAGGTGTCATAGCCCTGGCTGCGCTTGTAGCGCGCCATTACGTCAGCCGCAATCGTGGTGTATGCGTTGCCGATTGTCAAGCGGCCGGAGGGGTAGTAGATTGGGGTTGTAATATAAAAAGTTTTTTTATCAGCCATATTTGTTTCTCCTTAAGTTTCTTCCAATTCATTAATATTATACTACACCAAGCAAAAAGGGAATTCCCCCGGGCGGAATCCCCTCTAATATTTTGCTGGACTAGCAGTTTCTGATTTGACTTGGTTTAAATCAAGAATTTTTCGTTCTTGAGGTAGAAGTGCTTGACTACGGTAGTCAGCAGAATGTACAGCACCAAAATGCCCAGGATTATCCACATGAAGCTCATTGGCAGTTCGCCAAACTTGAGTGTGGAAGACAAGAATGAGAATGGAATCAGGGTTCCGATAATCCCGGCCCCAAAGGTTGCCAGAATGACCGTAGCGGTGGCGTGCTGGCCGATAAACGGCAGGTGCCGGTCGCGCAACGCGTGAATGACCATTTCCTGGGTCCAGAGCGATTCGATGAACCAACCGGTATGGAACAGGGCAATAAATGCTGCCTGCTGGGCCGGACTGATTGCATTGAAACTGCCCCCGACCAGGTGCGGGCAGACTATGAAGTACAAAATGCCGAAGGTCAGAATGTCAAAGACAGAGGACGTCGGACCAAAGTAAAACATGAACTTCGGCAGCTTTTTGGTTGACCAGCTCCGCGGCTCCTTCAGGTAGTCAGCGGACATCTCGTCAAACGGCAGCGACAAGCAGCTCGTCCCGTAGAGCAGGTCCAAAACAAGCAGCTGCAGCGGCAGCATCGGCAAAAACGGCAGAAACGACGATGCGACCAGGATTGACAGGATGTTGCCGAAATTCGACGACAGCGTAATCTTGATGTACTTCATCGTGTTGCCGAAGACCTTGCGGCCAATCCTGACCCCGGTCTCCAGCACGTTCAGGTCCTTGTGCAGCAGGATGATGTCCGCCGATTCCTTGGCGATGTCGACCGCCGTGTCCACGGAAATCGAAACGTCGGCCGCCTTCATTGCGGGCGCGTCGTTAATGCCATCGCCCATGTAGGCAACCGTGTGCCCGTTTTTCTTTAGCAGGTTAATGATCCGCGTCTTGTCCTCGGGTGAAAGCTTAACGAAGATGTTGCACTCCTCAACCATCTTGGCTAGTTCCGCGGGGTTTTTGCCCTCCAGATCGGCACCGGAATAGACCGTGTCGACGTTGAGGCCGACCTGCAGGCCAACCGTCCGCGTGACCGCCTCGTTATCGCCAGTCAGAATCTTAACGGAGATGCCGTCGCCCTTAAGGCGGGCAAGGGCAGCCTTGGCACTCTCCTTGGGCGGATCCAGAAAGGCCAGGAAGCCGCAGAGAATGAGGTCGTTTTCATCCTTGACGGAAAACTCGCCCACGGGCGCGGGGTTGCGCTTGTAACCCAGCATGATTACGCGCAGGCCGTCATCGTTCATGTTGTTGACCTTTTCCATGACCTTCTGCTTGCGTTCCGGCGTCAGTGGCAGGATCTGGCCGTCAGCCTCGATTCTAGTGGCGACGGCCATCATTTCTTCGGATGCGCCCTTTGTTACCAGCAGGTGCTCGCCGTGCTTGAGGTCGGAGTTTGCCACGACGACGCTCATCCGCCGCCTAGAAAAGTCAAACGGAATCTCGTCGATCTTGTTGTAGTCCCGTTGAATCTCATTAATGTCGAGCTCGTTGCCCGCAGCCTCAATGATGGCCTTGTCGATCAGATTCTTCATCCCCGTCTGGTAGTATGAATTGAGGTAGCCCATTTCCAGTATCTGCTGGTTTTCGCGCAGGTTCAAGTCATAGTGCCGCTCCAGGACAACCTTGTCTTGCGTCAATGTGCCCGTCTTGTCTGTGCAGAGGATATCGGCCGAGCCAAAGTTCTGAATCGAGTTCATCTTTTTGACGATTGTGCCTTTTTTGGACATCTCAATTGAGCCCTTGACCAGATTCGTCGTCACGATTACCGGCAGCATTTCCGGCGTCAACCCGACCGCCGTCGCAATTGAAAAAATCAGGGCGTTGATCCAGTCACCTTTAGTCAGGCCGTTGATGATTAAAACAAGTGGTGCGATGATGAGCGTCATAATGATAAGAAGCCGGGATACATTCTTGATACCAACGTCGAAGGCGGTATTCTTAACGTCATTGTGAGCAATATCATGCGCCAACTTACCAAACATCGTTCGTTCACCAGTTGCAAAGACCACACCGAGCCCCGAACCGGAAACAATCGTCGTTCCCTCGTACAGTATATTCGGGTAGTCCAAGTAGTCGCGGTCCTGCCCGATTTTAGGCCTTCTCGTTGCAATTTTTTCAATCGGGTTCGATTCGCCGTTGAGCGAACTGGATGAACAGAAGAGGTCCTTGCTAACGAGTAGCCTCATGTCGGCCGGCACCATGTCGCCGGCTGCCAAGCGAATCACGTCGCCTACAACGACCTGGCTCGTATCGATCTCCTCGTCCTTACCGTCGCGGATAATATCGGTTGTTACCGAGACCATCTGCAGTAGCGAATTGACTGCATTCGAGGACTTGATGTTCTGGATAAAACTGGTAATGCCCGAAATGAAGACCATCGTGAGCATAATTGCAACCGTGCTGATATCCTTTTCGCCGGCCGGCACAAAAATGTAGTCGGTAAACAAGGACAGGGTGGCGAGGGCCAGCAAAACCAGCGTAAAGGGCGTAATAAAGGCCTCGGTTAAAAAGTGCAGCTTTGAGTTGTGCTTGCCAGATGCAATCGTATTTGCGCCAAATTCCTCCCGGTTCTGGTCGGCCTGCGCGCTAGTCAAGCCGTCGCTGCTCGCGTGTAGGCGGGCGAGCGTCTCTGACCTGCTTTCCTTGGCAATGGCCTTAACCAATTCCAAGTCTTTGTTTGCGACTGTTTCGTTTGGTTTTCTCAGCATCGTTTCCACTCCTTCTCTTCTAAAAACGCAAACAAACTAAAAAGGGACCGCCTAACACCGTTAGCGACCCCTTTTAAACTAGGTATCATTAATACTCGTCGTTCAGCTTTAACACTACGTGACGTAAGCACATGCCAGCTATCTGGTTACCGCCTTAATTCGACGGTAACTATTTAACTCGTTGGCATCTCTGGATGTTTCTGAGCGATAGCATATGTTCACGTAGGAGTCTCACCTAACAGTTCATTTGTTTATTTGATTTGCATTGTGAGTGTAATACACAACAAGCAATTAAGTCAACCCATTTTACCTGTTTTTCAGGTGCAAATTGTTCTTGAAAAAATAGACCAGGCCACCCAAGACCAACACAAGGGCAAGCGCAATCGGCAGGGCAACCCGGCGCGGGTGTTCAATCTTGCTGCGTTCCGCGCTCGTCAGGTCATACTTATCAAGCGAATAATGGTACTGCTGGTCAATCGTGGTCGCGCACGCCCTGAAAACAAAGCGCAGCCCCTTATTGAACTCTTTCTTGCTGCTGGAGCGCAACTGGTCTGACTGCGCGCGGATGATATTGCCTCGCACATCCGCCGTAAACGCGCCGTGCAGGTCCTTACTGGAGTAGATCTGCACGTTGCGCCGCTTGTTTTTCGAACCCACCACGATGAAGACCGTGTGCTTGTACTTGCCCAGTTTGGGGGGCGTCAAGTGGCTAACGCGGTTAACGGTTTGAACGATAATTCGCGGCTGCTCGCCGGTCTGCATGTACCGGTCGTTTTTGGCCAGGATCAACTTGCTGGTCTCGCGCTCCAAGAGGTGGCTGTTGTCCTTCACGTTGGGGTTGGTAAAGCCCGTCAGGGTGCAGAAGGCGCCTGCCAGTGCAAGGAGCCCGACCACTTTAATTCTCAGCGTCTTCCAGCTTGCGCGCCAACTCTTCCACGTATTCACGGTTGATTTTAATTTGCTCATAGGGAACCCCACAATCTTTAAAAAGCGCTATTGCCAGCGGACTATCATGGTAATCAAAGTAATAGTTGACCTTCTCCACACCGGCCTGAACAAGTGCCTTGGCACAATTATAACAGGGAAAGTGCGTCACATAAATCTCGGTGTGATCGGTTGAAACGCCGTTCTTCGCACACTGAATCAGCGAGTTCATCTCCGAGTGAATCGTCCGCACGCAGTGCCCGTCAACAATCTGGTGGCCGACGTCATCACAGTGCGGTGCACCCGACACGGACCCGTTGTAGCCCGTCCCGATAATCCGGTTGTCCTTGACCAAAACATTGCCCACCAAGGCCCGATCACAGGTTGAGCGCTGGGCGATAACCAGCGCCTGCATCATAAAATACTGCTTCCAAGGAATCCGCTTACGCATTTTTTTGCCTCTTAGTCAAAGTAATTCAATCCGATTGCATCCCGCACCTCAGCCAGGGTTTGGGCGGCCACACGGTTGGCCCTTTGCGACCCCTCCTGCAGCATCTCGTAGACCTCGTCCAGGTTTTGTTCGTAACGGGCGCGGCGGGCGCGAATCGGGGCCAGTTCTTCTTCCATCACCTTATTCAGGTAGCGCTTGAGCTTGACGTCGCCCAAGCCGCCTTTTTGGTATTCTTCCTTCATTTCTGCTACCTTATCCTTATCGGGAGCAAAAATATCAAGGTAGGTGAAGACCGTGTTGCCCTCGACCTTGCCCGGATCCTCCACGTGAACGTGGCCCGGGTCGGTATACATCGACATGATCTTCTTTTGAACGATCGCGGCATCGTCGGCCAGGTAGATGGCATTACCTAGGGACTTGGACATCTTGGCGTTGCCGTCAAGACCCGGCAAGCGGCCCTGGCCCTTGCTGGGAAAGTAGCCTTCGGGTTCAACCAGCACGTCCTTGTGGTAGACGCGGTTGAACGTGCGCACAATTTCACGGGTCTGTTCAAGCATCGGCTCCTGGTCGTCCCCAACGGGCACGAGTGTCGCCTTGAAGGCGGTAATGTCGGCCGCCTGGGACACCGGGTAATTCAAAAAGCCCACCGGAATCGAGTCGTTAAAATTCTTCTGTTTGATTTCGGCCTTGACGGTTGGGTTGCGCTCCAGGCGGCTGACCGTCACGAGGTCCATGTAGTAGGCCGTGAGTTCAAACAGGGCCGGAATCTGCGACTGCACGAAGATGGTCGAAACCTGCGGGTCGATGCCGACGGCCAGGTAGTCAAGCGCCACCTGCACCAGACTGTTTTTAATCTTTTCGGGGTTGCGCGCATTATCGGTCAGGGCCTGCGTGTCGGCAATCATAATGTAGGGCTGGTAGTCGCCCGCGTTCTGCAACTTAACCCGATTCTTCAAAGAACCAATGTAGTGGCCCACGTGCAGCTTCCCCGTTGGCCGGTCGCCCGTGAGGATAATTTTCTTTTTCATCGTATCTACCTTCCTTGAAAGTCAAAACCTGCTTTAATGCAATAATCATAGTCAATTCTACCAAAAATCACGCAATGATTAAACACGGAGGAAAAAATGTGCAACCAGTTTCAGCTGCCGCGTCTGGCAGAAATCAAAAAATACTTAACTACCGACCTCAACCTGCCACTGAGCGAGCTGGCATCAACGCTGCCGCAGGACCAGGATGTTTTCCCCAGCGGTCTGGCCCCGGTCCTGGTCTACCAGGGCCAGCAGCTGCTGCTGACGCCGAAAAGCTGGGGCTACCCTAGTCCTGTTAACAATAAGGCCGTTGTCTTCAACGCGCGCGTTGAACGGTTCTTCGAGCAAAAACCCTCAATGTGGGACGCATCCTTTGCCCGGAGACGCTGCATTATTATTGCCCGGCAATTTTATGAAAGCAGTCAGCAGACTTACCTGGCTGCCAACGGCCGCCGTTACCATGAGCGCTTCAGCTTCAGCAATGCGGGCGCGCCCCTGACCCTGATTGCCGGCATCTACGAAGAAGGCCACTTTGCAATGGCCACGACCGCGCCTAACGGCATAATGGCGCCCGTGCACGACCGCATGCCCCTGGTGCTGGAAGCGGACGAGCTGCGCCGCTGGCTGTTTCAGGATTTTTCCCGGCTACTTGACCGCAGCCGCGTTGACCTGACTGTCGCCAAGCTTGCGGCCAGGACCTAAAAGTGAAAATCAGGGCTTGGATTTAAACCAAAAACATGGTAAACTATTTCAGTAATGCGGGTATAGTTTAATGGTAGAACGTTAGCTTCCCAAGCTGAAGATGCGGGTTCGATTCACGCTATCCGCTCACGCAAAAAAGGCGATGATTAATTTCATCGCCTTTTTTATTTTGTCCAGGTTCTACGTCATGATCACCAAAAGAACGCCATTGAGCACCGCCAGGTAGACGGGCATCCACAGTGTCTGGGCGTAGAGGTAGGACCAGGCAAAGAGCGCCCCGAAAAGAACGTCGATCGCTAAGAGGACAACCGAGCCCTGGCAGTTGAGCAGGCTGAACAGAATTCCCGAGACAAGCATCCCCAAAAACGCGGTCGTCACCGTGCTGCGCCTGAAGGCGTAGTTGAACAAAAACCCGGTGGCCAAAAACTCCTGCAAAACCGGCAGGACAACGCCCACCGCAAGCAGCAAGAACCAGTAGCCGCTATCCGATTCATGCCGCAAGAACGCCACCTGAAAGCCGTATAAGCTGAGCCTGCTATATGCCTGCATCCAGGAGACGCTGATGCGCAGTGCGGTCACCACCACGGTTAACGCTACAATCGTGCCAAAGTAGTTGAGCCACGAGCCCGCGAAGCTGCGGTCAAAATACCGTTGCTCCCGGTTGAAGCGGTAAACGTAGAACAAGATAACCATTAAGGAAATCGTCGCAAATAAGACGAGGTCCCAGACGTGAACCGGTGCGTTTTTGGTAGCAAGCTTATATGCACCAACGGCCATTAAGTATCCAATAACATAAAAAATATAGCGAATTAAGTTGCCGTCTCTTGATGCCGGTGTGTTCACAGAATTACCTCGATCTACATTTTGTGCCTTACAAATTCCATATTATAGCAAAAAAAGACGGTATGAAAAAGCTAGGCCGTGCAATTCCTAATCGACTTCGATGTGGTTAATATCTTCCAGGGCAATTTTATGTCCGTCCACGACAATCCCCTCATCGCTATAGCCATTGACAAAGCCCGCAACATCTGCAGGCAACTGATCATCACCGTCCACCACCTTGACCTGCAGGTGCACCAAGCGGTGGTTGCCGTATGCCTTGAGCAGCTGCACGCTGATTTCTTCGGGAGACATGGCCTGCTTGCGCGGATGCTTGCTGGTGCGCCGCTTCTCGTCGCGGGTAATCGCCACCGTATGATCGCTTAGGAAAAAGCCCACCCACTTCTTCATTTTTCGATCCTGGTAATTTTTGAAAAAGTCCAGCACGATCTTGTCAAAGTCATTCATAGGCGTTGCCGCCATTGTGACCACCGACCAGGTTGGCGCGCCGAATGGCGGTTGCGCCATCTAGCAGGCTGGATGCTTTAACCACGCTCGTGAAGCCGTACTTTTGCCGGATCTTGTCCACCGTTGCCGTCACGGTGCGCTTCTTCAGCTGGCGCCACGGCTGCACAAAAAACGTTAATTGTTCACAGTTATCTGCCGCTAGGCGGCTGCAGTTGATTCCCAGTGCCCGGACGGCTTCACCATGCCAATTCGTACGAAAAAGGGCCAAAACCTCCTGGACCACCAGGTCGCTATCATTGGTGGGGCAAATTTTTCGTTGGACGCTGAAGCCCTTGCGAACGCCCGCAGAGCGGTACTGGGAGAATCCAACGTACAAGCTGATGCAGCCAGCCTGCAGCTTGTGGGCCCGAATTCTGGCCGCAACCTGCTCACCAATTTCACGCAGCACGATTTCAATATCGCGCTGAACGGTGTAGTCCCTGGTCAAGATCTGCGAGTTGCCGTAATTTTTCATTTTTGGAAAAAACTTTTCGCTTATGACGCTGCGATCCACGCCCCAGCTGATGGCAAATAGCTGTGCCCCCATTACGCCAAACTCTTTTTGCAAAAGGGCGGGATCCGTATGAGCCAATTCGTACATATTGCTGATGTGCAGGCGGCGCAAGCGCTGCGCCGTCCGCTTGCCGATGCCCCAGACATCTTCCAGGTTGGCAATCTGCCAAATTGTGTCGGGAACGTCAATATAGTGCCAGTAGTCAATCATCGACTTCCGGTGCTTAGCGGAAATATCCATGGCCAGCTTGGCAAGCAGTGGGTTTTCGCCAATGCCGCAGGTGGTGTAGAGTCCAAGCTTGGTTCTGATTTCCACCTGGATTCGGCGGCCCACCAGGTAAGGATCTGCGCCAAACAGGTGCCAGGACTTGGTCATGTCAATCATCGACTCATCAATCGAATAGACGTGAATATCTTCTTCAGCTGCGTACTGCCGAAAAATCTCTAAGACTTGCATGCTGCGCCTGATATACAAATTCATGTGGGGCTCAACCAGGATCAGGTCCGGGGCCTCCCTTTTGCTGGGCAAATCACGCACCCGCATCACATTGGTCAAGCCGTACTTCTTCTTAGCCAGGGGCGAGGCCGCCATGATCAAGCCCGAGCCGTTTTTGGTATTGGGCTGGTGCGAAACAACCGCAAGCACCGCCTTCATCGGATTGAGACCCAGCCTGAGTGCCTCGCAGCTGGCATAAAACGACTTGTTGTCAATCATGAAAACTACATGGTGCGGTTCATACCGATAATCATACACTGCTGTCCACTTCCTATCTCAAACGTTTGTTCGATAACTTCATTATACAAACACAAGTTCGGATAAGCAAGAACATTTTTAGTCAATCGCAACAATCATCACGCCGTACCGACCGGCCGGGGCCTCCACCTGGACCAGTGTGCCTGCAGGCTTTTTCATGATTGCCTGCCCCAGCGGCGAGTCAAACGCAACTTTGCCCGCCGCAATATCTGCTTCCATCCGTCCAACCACCACGTATCGTTCGGTCCCCTTTTCGCCTTCAAATTGCAGGGTAACGGTCTTGCCCAGGTTGACCTTGCCGTCCGCAGTTTTTTCAACTACTTCGGCATACTTCAGCTGCTTGTCCAAGTAGCGCAGGCGACTCTGCAGGTGTCCGAGGTCCCGCTTGGCCTCCGTATACTCCGTGTTCTCGGACAAGTCGCCAAGGGCACGGGCCTCCTGCAGAATCTTAATTCGCCGCGGGCGGTCTTTTTTTAAACGTGCAATTTCTGCCTTGATCTTTTGGTAGCCTTCAGGCGTCATCTTCTGGTAGTAAACCATAATTATTCTCTCCGTTACTTATGCTAAAAATTATCCACAAGTTAAAAATACTGTTATAGCAACGTTCTGCTTTTAAAATTAGCAATCTAAAATAAAGAGTGCTAATTGTTTCCCTTTTTCCGGTATGCCTACTATAATAATCAGTGTAAGGAAGAAATGAAAGAAAAGTCTTCCGTTACAACAACATATTTGAAAGGAAGTTTTTACTATGGCAAATGAAATGATGAATCACCGCGATGACTTATTTGATGCAATGAATGATTGGTTTGATCTTCCGCGTAAACTTTTTAACAATAACGAAATAGCAAAACTAATGCAGTCAGACGTCGTTGAAAACGACCACGAATACATAATCAAAGTAGACATGCCCGGGATGGACAAGGACAAGATTAACGTGAATTACGATAACGGCGTTCTGAGCATCTCAGGCTCCAGAAAGGCCTTCAAGGACCTGTCAAAGGATGGCAGCATTATCCACCGTGAACGGAGCGAAGGCCACATTTCCCGCAGCTTCAGACTGCCAGATGTAGCTGCCAGCGACATTCATGCAAAATATGACAACGGCGTATTGACTATTACCCTGCCCAAGCAAAGCACGAACGCAGGCGACAATTCAATCCAAATTGACTAATGCGGATAGCATGGAGGGCGCTTTTAATTAAGCTGCCCAGACAAATAATTCTCTAAAGCGAGTTCAACCATTGAACTCGCTTTTGTTTTGGCTTAAAATATAAAGTAATTTAAAAAAAGATTAAAAAGGAGATTAATTTATGGGACATAAAGTTACCGTCCAAGAATTGGAAAAATTTGCGGAAAAGTTCAACGCCAACCCGCAGAACCAGGTTGTTGCCCGCGCCGCCCAAAAAAGCGGCGTTCAGGCGGCAGCCTACAATGACCGCGTTCAGGGGGAATTAACCAGGGTCTTTTCAACCGAACTGGACACCGAAAACGTCACCAACCAGCTGCAATCGGGCCGCTGCTGGGAATTCGCCACGCTCAATATTCTGCGTCACAATTTTGGTCAAAAGTACCACGTTAAGAACTTTACCTTCTCGCAGAGCTACAACTTCTTCTGGGACAAGATTGAACGGGCAAACATCTTCTACGACAACATTTTGGACACGGCCGACCAGCCACTGGACTCCCGCACCGTTAGGGCGCACTTAGAAGGGGCCGGCGAAGACGGCGGTCAGTTCCACATGGCGGCAGCCCTGGTTGCCAAGTACGGCGTAGTGCCTTCATACGCAATGCCGGAGAATGCCAACACCAACAACACCAGCGCCTTTGCCAAATCACTGGCCGACAAGCTGCACAAGGACGCGCTTGTTTTGCGCAAGTTGAAGCAGGACGGTGAAGAGGAAAAAATCAAGCAGGCGCGCGAACAGTTCCTGGGCGAGGTCTACCGGATGACGGCCATTGCCGTCGGTGAACCTCCGAAGAAGTTTGACCTGGAATACCGCGACGACGACAAGAACTACCACCTGGACAAGGACCTGACCCCACTGGAATTCTTGCACAAGTATATGGGCGACGTCGACTTCGACGACTACGTTGTCTTGACCAATGCCCCTGACCATGAATACGGCAAGCTCTACGGGCTGCCGTTTGAGGACAACGTTGCGGGCTCCTACCGGATCAAGTTCCTTAACGTGCCGATGGAATACCTGGAGTCTGCCGCCGTTAGCCAGTTGAAGGACGGCGAAGCCGTATGGTTCGGCAATGATGTCGGCGAACAAAGCGACCGTAAGAAGGGCTACCTGGACAGCGAATTATACAAGATGAGCGAATTGTACGGGGTCGACCTCAAGATGTCCAAGGCGGACCGCCTGCGCACGGGCAGCGGTGCCTCCACCCACGCCATGACGATAGTCGGCGTCGATGAGGACCAGGGCCACATTCGCCAGTGGAAGGTTGAAAATTCCTGGGGCGAGAAAAACGGTGACAAGGGTTTCTTCGTCATGACCAACGACTGGTTCAAAGACAACACCTACGAGGTTGTTGTCCACAAGAAGTACCTGACACCTGAACAAGTAGCCCTGGCAGAGGGTCCGGTAACAGACCTGCCCGCTTGGGATTCACTCGCTTAAACTGAGTACAGAACTAACAAAAAGACGAGGTTCAAACCCGAACCTCGTCTTTTTTGTATAATTAAATCCCTTACTTGGTCCGCATGAGGAGCTCATCGAACCTCCGGAAAAATTCTTCCTTGTTGGCCTTGGTCACCAGGGTTACCTCATGACCATTAGGATCATCAACCAGACGCCCTGCGGCTGTACCGGTCGTGATCACCTTAACCCTGTGCGTTGCCACCGCCTGGACCACTTCCGGGTAGAGCGCACTGATGGTCGTCAAAACATCCCAGAAGTATAATTGGGCGCTCTGAACCGGCGGGTTGACCAGCAGGCTATAGCCCTGGCCCACCAGGTCAACGGCCGGATACCTGCGCAGGCTGGCCCAGTGCATTCTGACTTCATCCGTTAAGGGCAGCTCCTCGCTGCTTTCAAGTCCCACAACCTGCATTGCGATATCTGCCTGCAGGACGCGTTCCACCGCATAGGGGTCCCAGAAGGCGTTCCACTCCTGGGTACCATCCGCGTTAACCTGAACCACGTTGCCGTGGCCATCAAGAGATCCCCCCATCCAGTAAAGGCATTCAATGTTTTCGCTAATGGTGGGGTCGACTTCCAGAGCACGGGCCAGGTCTGTCAAAGGACCGGTCATGACCAGCGTGACCTTGTGGGCGGCGTGCTTGATCTTGTCAACCATGTCCAAGTGCGCTGGCTTGGCCGCTTCCCTGGTAATCATTTTCCCCGCTTCATTCAGCATCGGCAAGTAATTGAAGGAATAGGAACCCGTGCGCCAAGCTTCCGGGAACTGGTTGACCGCACGTGAAGTCGAACGGGCCACTTCCAGCTGATCACCGCGCAGGTTAAAGCGGTCAGTCAATTTGCGGCAGACTTCAACGGCCGGATCAACGTAGCCGTCCGCATCAATCGCACTGATGCCGATGAGCTTGATACCGGGAGCCTGCAGCAAGAGCAGGCAGGACACCAGGTCGTCGATATTGCCGTCATGGTTAAAGTAAATTTCTTTCATTATTTTCTCCTACTTAGACTTAACGTAATTTTGCCCGTCGGCAGCCGGTGCCACCGACTTGCCGAAGAACAGGACCAGAATCACAATGGTGAGCACGTACGGTGCAATCTGCATGTAGACGGCTGGGATATGGTTGAAAAACGGCAGCTGGTTGCCGATGATGCTCAGACTCTGGGCAAAGCCAAAAAACAGCGAGGCCAGCATCGCACCGAGCGGGTTCCACTTGCCAAAGATCATTGCGGCCAGCGCCATGAAGCCCTGACCCGCGATGGTCGAAACCGAGAAGTTGCCTGAGATTGCCTCGGCAAAAACGGCCCCGCCGATGCCGCCCAGAAAACCGGAAATCAGCACGCCCGCATAGCGCATGCCGTAAACGTTGACCCCCATCGTGTCCGCCGCCTGCGGGTTTTCGCCGCAGGCACGCAGGCGCAAGCCGAAGCGGGTCTTGTATAGCACCCACCACAAGATAAGCGCAAGGATGATGGCCACCCAAGCCGGGGCCGACGTGTCCCTGAAGAAAATGGGTCCGATGACGGGAATATCGGCGAGCCCCGGAAAGCTGAAGTAGCCAAAGCTCTGGTTGATGTTTTCCGTTTGCCCCTTGTCATAAATAGCCTTGATCAAAAACACGCCCAAAGGTGGAGCCATCAAGTTCAGCACCGTCCCGCTGATAATGTGATCGGCGTGAAAGTTGATGGTTGCCACGGCATGAAGCAAGGCGAAGAAAACGCCGGTGACCCCGCCAACGATAGTTCCGAGCCAGGGCGTGAGGGTACCAAAGGTCGAGGCAAAGGTCAGATTGAAGACAATTGAGGCAAAGGCGCCCATCGTCATGATGCCCTCCAGACCAATGTTAGTAATCCCCGCGTTTTCACTGTATACCCCGCCTAAAGCCGTAAAAATCAGCGGCGTCGAGTACACAAAGGTCGATGAGACCAATAAGGGTAAAATTGTCATTAAGTTCATTAGCCCTGTCCTCCTTCACTAGTCTTGGGTCCAGCGGCAGTTTCTGCAGCAGCCGCGTCTGTGCTCTTGCCAGCGCTTTTAGCCGTTTGCTTATTTTTAAACAACCGTCCAATCACGTACTGGATGGCGACGAAGAAGATGATTGCCGCAATCACAATGGACACTATTTCGTACGGAATCCCCGCGATGGTCTGCATGCCCAGGCCCCCAATTTTTAAAATTGAAAACAAGACGGCCGCAAGCAGGATCCCGAGGGCGGTGCCGCCGCCCAAAAGGGCAACGGACAAGCCGTCCCACCCGATGTCGAGACTGGTGGTCTGGGTGAAGTAGTTCTGGTAGGTCCCCAGGCCCTGAACAACACCGCCCAACCCAGCAAAGCCGCCGGACAGAAGCATCGAGATCATGATGTTTTTCTTAGTCGACATGCCGGCGTAGCGACTGGCGAAAGGGTTAGTGCCGACGGCCTCAATTTCAAAGCCCGTTGTCGTCTTTTTCATCAGGTACCAGTAAAAGAATACCGCCACGACCGCAATGAAGATCCCGGCGTTGATCCGCGAATCGCCAAACATTTTGCTCAGCCACGGAATCTTTAGGCTGCCATTGGCGCTAATCGTCTTGGTCGTATCAATATCCAGGCGCAGTCTAGCCGGCATCACCTGCTGGGTCAGGTGCTGACAAACGTACAGGACAATGTAGTTGATCATAATCGTTGTAATCACTTCGTTGGTGCCAAATTGCGCGCGCAGCCAGCCCGCGATTCCCGCCACAATGGCACCGGCCACGACGCCGGCCACAATCGCCAGCGGCAATAGCAGCACCTTGGGCATGCCGGGGTTGGCAAGCACGATCCAGATGGATGCCAGCCAGCCTGCCTGCGCTTGGCCCGGCAGACCAATGTTGAAGAAGCCGGCCTTCGAGGCAATGGCGAAGCCGATGGCCGTAAAAATCAGCGGCGTGGCCTCACGGATGGTTTCCCCGATTCCGTTCATATTGCCCAGGGCACTAGTAAACATCGACGTGTATGCGTCAACCGGGTTATAGCTCCACACGAGCATGATCAGCGCACCAACCAAAAAGCCGGCCACAATCGAGATCAGCGGTACTAAAATTTTCTTTATTTTGGGGGTCACCTTAAGCAAAAGTTGTGCCTTCTTTCTTGAAGCCCGTCATCAGCAGGCCTAGTTCCTCATCGCTCGTTTCTTCTGGCTTCACCTCACCCGAGATGTCGCCGTCGTGGAGAACGATAATGCGATCCGACAGCTGCATAATTTCATCCAGTTCATAGGAAACCAGCAGGATGGCCTTGCCCTTAGCGCGTTCAAGCAGCAGCTGCTTGTGAATATATTCAATCGCACCAACATCCAACCCGCGGGTCGGTTGAAAGGCAATGATCAGGTCGCTGTCCCGGCTCAATTCGCGGGCAATGATTACCTTCTGCTCGTTCCCACCGGACAGTTCCCCAACCGGTACGCCACTGCTTGTTGTTCGGATATCAAACTTGTTGATAAGGTCGTCAGCGTACTTGTTGATGACATCATGGTGCATCACATTATGCTTTGAAAACGGCGCCTTGTAGTAAGTCTGCAAGCTGAGGTTGGCCGCAACCGAAAACGGCAATATCAAACCATACTTCTGCCGGTCAGCAGGAATGTGGGCAACGCCCTTTTCCGTAATCTTGCGGACATTCTGATTGGTCATGTCCTGGCCAGCAATGAAGACGCGGCCCGAATCAACGTGCTGCAAACCGGTCAGCGCCCGGACAAGCTCGTCCTGACCATTGCCATCGATTCCAGCGACGCCGAGAATTTCCCCGGCATGCAGGTCAAAGGACAGACCCTTCAGTGTCTGAACGCCCTGGCTGTTTTTTGCCTGCAGGTTGTCAACTCTGAGCATCGTCTTGCCCATTTGGGCAGCGGGTTTGTCCAGCCGCATGTTGACGTGGCGTCCAACCATCAGCTCGGCCAGGCGATTATCGCTAACCTCGTCCACATTAAAGGTCCCCACGCTTTTACCGGCACGGATAACGGTCACCTCATCCGCCGTCTGCTTGATTTCCTCCAGCTTGTGGGTGATCAGAATGATGGATTTGCCCTCAAGCGCCAGGCCCTTGAGGATTTCAATGAACTCCGTGATTTCCTGCGGGGTCAAGACCGCCGTCGGCTCATCAAAGATCATGATGTCGGCCCCCCGGTAAAGGATCTTGAGAATCTCCACCCGCTGCTGCTGCGCCACCGTGATCTCGCTCACCTTTTTCATGGGATCAACATTGAGGTTGTAGCGTTTAGACAGCGCGTCAATTTCTTGTTTGGCCTTGCTAAAATTCAGTTTAGGACCACGAACGGGTTCGTGGCCCAGGATAATATTTTCCAAAACGGTAAAGGAATCCATCAGCATGAAGTGCTGGTGCACCATCCCAATCCCCAGATTTTTGGCAACGGTTGGGTTTTTCACGGCCACTTCCTGTCCGCGCACCTTAATCTTCCCTGCTGTCGGCGTGATCAGCCCCGACAAAATACTCATTAGGGTCGACTTCCCGGCACCATTTTCACCGAGGAGCGCCAAAATTTCGCCCCGCTTCAAGGTTAGGTTAATGCCATCATTAGCCTTAAAGCCGTTGAAGTCCTTGACGATATTGCGCATCTCGATTACATTTGTCGTCTCGTTCATTATTAATTCCCCTGTAAAAGACTCTTTGCATCAGCATACAAAGAGTCCCTTAATCAATTCAATTGCTTTTTCAGTAGCCCTTATTTGGCCGCAACCATGATTTTGCCTGCAATTATCTGCTTGCGCGCATCCTGGACCGCTGCCCAGGCCTTTGCATCCAAGTTGCCCTTCGTGATTGAAACCCCGTCACCCTTCAGGGTGTAGACGAGGTGCTTGCCACCCGGGAACTTGCCCTGGGCTGCATCGTTTGCCAAGGTTTCGGTTGCAACATTCAGCCCCTTTAATACGGAAGTCAAAGTAAAGTTGCCCTTCTTATTGTCCTTGGACTTGTAGCTGCCCAGGTGTTCCTGGTCAACGTCAACGCCGATGACCCAGACCTTTTGACTGGCCGGACGCGCCTGGTTGTAAGCCTTGCCCTCTTGGAACACGCCGTTGCCCGCGTTGCCGGCAGCCTGGTAAATAACGTCCGCGTGGTTTGCATACATGGACTGGGCAATCGACTTGGCCTTATCAGTTGCGGTAAAGTTGCCAATATAGGACGTGCTTACCGTAATCTTCTTGTGCAGGGCCTTGGCCGCATCGCGCACGCCCTGCTTAAAGCCGGCCTCAAAGGTCGCAATTATGGCAGACTTGGCACCGCCAATGAAGCCCACCTTGTTGGTCCTCGTTGTGTATGCGGCCGCCACGCCGCCAAGGTAGGACGACTCGTTGCTCTTGAAGGTAACGGACGCCACATTCTTCTGGCCCTTAATCACGTCGTCGATAATAACAAAGTTCTTCTTCGGGTTCTTCTTGGCTGCCGCCTTGACCGAATCCGTCAGCATGAAGCCGACCCCAACAATCGTCTGGTAGCCAGACTTAGCGGCCTGGTTAAAGTTGGGCGTAAAGTCGGACGCGCTGCTCGACTGGAAGTACTGGTAGCCCTTGCCCTGCTTCATGTTGTGCGTGCGTCCAAACCGCTTGAACCCTTCCCAGGCCGACTGGTTGAAGGACTGGTCATTAACACCATTAGAATCAGTTATCAAGGCGATGCTGTTTTTCATATTTTGGCTGCTGCCTGTGCCCTGCTTCTTGCCGGAACAAGCTCCGAGCACTAGACCCGTTGAGACAATTGCAACTCCTGCTGCAAAAAATTGCGTTAACTTCTTACCCATATCTTATAAACCCTCCACAAAATAACGAACTTTACAGTGATAACTTTAGTATAAAATACGTTTAATTTCAAGATTTATTTGATAATTAGTACATAATTAACGTTTGTTTTGCATCAAAGTCGAACTATTTTCCCGGGTGAAGCGGCACCTTAATCTTGCCGGCAATGATGTCTTGACGCGCCGACTGGGCGTATTTCCAGGCCTTGGCACCAACCTGTCCGCGTTTGATAGAGACGCCGTTCGTCTTTAGCCCGTAAACCAGGTTTTGGCCGCCCGGAAACTTGCCCTTGTATGCCCGGTCGGAAATATCCTTGGTCGCAATGTTAACGCCGGTAATAACCGAGGTCATCACAAAGTTGGCCTTTTTGCCGTCCTTGGCTTTATAGTTGCCCAGGTAAGACTGATCGGAATCGACGCCGATTGCCCACACCTTTTTATCTGCGGGGCGGTCCTGGTTGATGGCCTTGGCTTCCTGGAACAAACCGTTGCCGGCTAGGCCAGAAGCATGGAAGATAATGTCCGCCTTTTTGGCATACATGGAGCGGGCAATCGCCTTTTCCTTGTCGGCGCTCTTGAAGTCGCCCACGTACTGGTTGAGCAACGTGATCTTCTTGCCTAACTTCTTGGCTTGGTCATGAACGCCCCGGGTAAAGCCGGCATCGAAGAGGTCAATGATGTCGCCGTGGGCGCCACCGATAAAACCAATCGTGTCGGTCTTTGTTTCCGTTGCGGCCACCACGCCGGCCAGGTATGCGGCCTGCTCACTCCTGAAGTTGGCAGATGCAATATTTTTCTGGCCCTTGATTATCTCATCAACGATGACAAAGTTCTTCTTCGGATACTTCTTCGCCGCGGCGCTGACGGCATCCTTTAGGCTGTAGCCAATGCCAAAGATGGTCTGGTAGCCGGCCTTGCCCGCCTGGTCAAAGTTGGGCTCAAAGTCGGAGGCACCGCTTGACTGGAAGTACTGGTAGCCGTTCTGGCCGCGCTTCAGGTTATGTTCCTGGCCGTATGCCTTGAAGCCCTGCCACGCCGACTGGTTGAACGAGTTGTCGTTGACGCCCGCAGTATCCGTGATCAGCGCAATCGAATGCTTGGCGCTGGTGCTGGCGTTGCCACTGCCGCCTTGCTTTCTACCCGAACAACCAGCAAGAACGATGCTGGCGGTAAGAACCAGCGTCGTCATTGCTAAAACTTTTTTGATTTTACATTCCATGTTTATGGACCTCCTAAAGATATTCGCAATTGATACAATAACAATATTTAGTGGTGCTGTCAAAGTTGTGGCACTAGATAGAGTGTTGATGTGACAATGTTTAGGTTTTGGTATGGACCACGATGTAAGCTAGTTGCCCTAGCGTTTGCATGCACCAAGCCCAAAAAATAATTTTTTTCTTTTAGTGTGCAAAACTTGCCCCGGTCATAAATTGTTCGGCACGAATGCTTGTGCAGCAGTTACTGTTAAAGTCAACGCCGGCAGGTTAAAATAGTCTTATCAAATGGATGCAGGCACTATTTTACAGCAAAAAGCCGCACGCAGGTGCGTACGGCAGAAAACACGAACAATGTTTCTAGTTATCAAGTGGAAGGAGTGAACACAATGTTATACACGGTCAATTGGCAGTCGACTTTGGGCACAATCAGCCTCCTAAGCGACGATAATTACCTGCTGGGATTATGGTTTGACGGACAAAGGCACTTCGGTGCCCAGTACGACTTAACCCAGGCAGACGAAGACGTTGCAGCGCCGCTCACGCTAGGGCCTAGACGTCCCACTCCTGCATGAATTCGGCCACAAAGGCGCGCATGAACTCCGTGCGCTTGTGCGCTTCCTTCTTGCCGCCAGCGGTATTCATCAGGTCCTCCAGCTGAAACAGCTTCTCGTAGAAGTGGTTGATCGTCGTCTCCGTGTGCTGGCGGTACTGGTCGTGACTGACCAATTTCTGCGGCTTGATGGCAGGATCGTAGATCACGTTGCCGTGCGCACCGCCATAGGTGAAGGCACGCGCGATGCCGATTGCACCGAGGCTCTCGATGCGGTCCGCATCCTGGACGTACTGGCCAGACAGGGGCAATTGGTAGTGGTGCTCGATGTTTTTGGAAAAAGACATGTGCTGGATCGTGAACAGAATATCCTTGACCTCCAGCGCACTGAAGCCTGCTGCAGGCAGGAGCGCGTCAATCTGCGCAAGCACCTCTTTAGGGGCGCCGCAGATCTTTTCGTCAATCGTGTCGTGCAGGTAGCCGGCCGCCCCGATAATCGCGCACATGCGGCTGTCAGGGTGCGCTGCGGGGTTGTCCTGCAGGTACAGCGCACGCGCCAGGTGGGCAACCCGCCGGCCATGGTAGAAGTCATGCCCCGTCTTCTCGCCTTCAAGCTGCTTTTTAACAAAATCAGTTACTCTTGTTATCTCCAAATTAATCATCCCTTCGATTGGTTTTACTGAATCGCGACCGCATAGCGCCTATAGTTGTAGCTGCGGGCAAACTTCCGGGCACGCACCCAGTACTTGCCGCGGTTGGGGTCGGCCACGTGATAGCGCTTGCGCCGCGTGTCATAGCCGTCCAGCATCATGACGTGGGCGTTGTCGATACCCTTGCCCCAAAAGTAGCGGCCCCACCGGGCCTTAGCAAAGTTGAGCGTGACGTAGACCACGACCGGGTTACCGCGTTGCAACTGCTTGCGCAGCACACCGACGCTGGCGCCGCTGATATCCTTGACCGGGTGGTACTTACTGCCCCACTGGGCCAGGGGCTTAGGAAAAATCGATTGGTAGACGCCGCGCGTGACTTGGTAGGGGCTGCCCGCAAAGCCAGTGCGAGGATCGTTGTTTTTGCTGCGCGGCAGGTGTTTCATGAACTGAGCCAGGCCCATGTGGGTCAAAACGCCCTTGTAGTGCAGACCCTCAAGAAGAGATGCCGACTCGCAGCCCATCCAGGCGCCCACCGCATTCTGGCTAATGTAGGGCGCATTCAGGTTGACGTAGCGGGCTTGCTTTTTCTTTGATGCGCTCTTTAGCTTTAGCGTTTGCACCACGGCAGCGCTCTCGCTGCTGGCTGCTTCTGCACTAACCGGAACGGCCGTAGCCGCCACGCCTAGCAACAATGCTCCCGCCATGCCTAATTTTCCTTGTAACCCCTTCACGCTGTCCGTCTCCCATTTTCTATATATATCAGAATGTTTACACCATTATACTCAACTTATTAAAACTCAATCTCCTGCTTCATTCAATTTTTAAACTATGAAATTGATAAATTTACTAATGACAGCTAGCTTTTATTACAAGATAAATTATGACAATTACATTTAACGAATTCATTAAATTCGTTTAGTAACCTTTCTGCTTCATTTTTTGTCACTTTACATGCATTATAAAAATTTTGATTTATACTTTTATTTTTCAGATTGGTATTCCCTTTTACATACCATTTAAAAATTTTGCCTTTAAGTGACTCATAACCTTCACAACCACAAGTTCTTTTTGTATCGATTTTCAAATTTTGCTGATTGATTTTTTTAATAATAAATAGGTGCAGCACTGCATGCTCTACTACATTGCAATAAACCAAATTACTTGGTAATTGGTATTCAAAGCCATAACAGGGTTCTAAGTCTTTAAATTGATTATAAATAGTTGTTACTTTGTTTAAATTAGTAAATTTATCTTCAGCTACATGGTGTATTTCTAATCCACACTTTCCTCCTCTAATATTATTATTGGGTTTAATGTCTCCACCCCTAGTTATATTTACTTTGACATTTCCTGTTTTTTCGTTATTTTTGTTATGAAAATAATTGAAATATGATTCTTTTTGAAAATACGGTGTTTTTATTTCTATTTTTTTATATTTTTCTTTTAAATATTCAACAAAGTCTTCATAGGAATATTCATCTCTTTGTAGAATACAGATTATCCTCTCAACATTAAATTTATAATAATTATTTTCCATATATTCATTATCAACTTTCTAACACCCTTTGTAATAAACATTATCAGTTATTTCTTACAGTATGTTTAATAGTTTCCCTACGCGCATCATTGCTAATATTTCAATATTAACGTTTCACCAAGGTTAGTAATACTTAGTAAATCTACGTTAAGCCGCTTCCCAGATTTGAACTGGGGACCTCCTCCTTACCACGGCGGTGCTCTACCTCCTGAGCTAAAGCGGCAAGTTAATTTTAGCACAAAAAAGTACCCGCTCAGAGGCAGCGGGTACTTTTTTACTATGAATTATTATTCTGCGCTTGGACGATACCTAACGGCGGTGCCGTAAGCCACAACCGACTGCATGTCGCCGGCGATTGAACCAGAATCAAAGCGCATCATCACCACTGCATCGCCGCCTACCTCTGCGGCCGCATCCCGTAAGCGCTCAAGGGCCTGCTGACGTGATTCTTCCAGCATCTTCGTGTAGCTGCGAATCTCCCCACCAATCATGGACTTCAGGCCCGCCCCAAGGTCCTTGAACATGTTCTTGGACTGGGTCGTCAAGCCGAAGACCTCGCCAATTATCTCATAATCCTTGCCGGGTATTTCCTCCGTGGTGGTAACTAGCACCTGCTTATTCATAATCGTCCTCCTGAATTGCAATAATCTTGCTGATAAAATCGTTGTTAAAAACCAATTATGATTGCGCTCATTTATTTTGTCAATCTAAAATAAAATTAATGTTTCACTTGAAAAATTCATGTGCGACAGCCGGCAAAATCTTACCGGCAAGGGCGGGTGGCATTAGGTTTATTCGGGTTAGCGCCGCACTTGCAACCCACGTGGGTTCATAGACGTTAGCCCGACTGGCACGCGCTTTTTCCTCGCCGTGAATTGCCGGCGTGTGCACTAGGTCAACCTTAATGCCAAAAAACAGCTCCCGCTCGCCCTCGTCAAGTTCGCCCAAAATATGCAGGTCGGCCGGTAGCAGCTTGACCGCTAATTCCTCATCAACCTCACGCACCGCGGTTTGCCGCGGCGTTTCGCCCTCCTTGGCGCCGCCGCCCGGAACTACCCAATAGTCGCGCCCGTCCTTCACCCGGCGGATGAGTAGCACCGCGTCTGTTTCAGGATTATACATTACCACGCGTGCACGCATTATTATTCCTCCAATATCAACTATTCTACTAAAAAGGCCTGGCACAGCCCCCAATCAGACGACTAGTCCATAATCTTGACCAATGTATACTTCCGCTTGCCCTTGCGGATGATGACGTACTTGCCATCAAAGGCCGCACCCGGCTCAACCTCAAAGTCAACCGACTGCTGGCGGTCGCCGTTGACGTAAATGGCCCCGTTCTCGACGTCTTCGCGGGCCTGCCGCTTGGACGATTCAATCTTGGTAGCAACCAGGAAGTCAACAATGTTTTTCTTGGTGCTGTCTGCTGTGGCTGCCGGTGCGCTCTTGAGGCCCTGCTCGATCTGGCTGACCGTCAGGTCCTTAATGTCGCCGGAAAACAGTGCATTCGTAATCATTTCAGCCTCACGCAGGCCCTCATCACCATGGACAAACTTAGTGACCTCTTTGGCCAGGGTTTTCTGTGCGGTGCGCTTCCAGGGCTCCTCCTTGACCTGCGCTTCCAGCGCGTCGATTTCCGCGTGGCTTAGGAAGGTGAAGTACTTCAAGTATTTGACGACGTCGCGGTCATCCTGGTTGATCCAGAACTGGTAGAACTCGTACGGGCTCGTCTTTTTCGGGTCGAGCCAGACCGCACCACCGGCTGACTTGCCGAACTTGGTGCCGTCGGCTTTGAGCATGAGCGGAATAGTCAGGCCAAAGACCTGCCGGTCTGCGCCAGCTAGTTTATGAATCAGGTCGATGCCGGCCGTGATGTTGCCCCACTGATCGCTGCCCCCGATTTGCATTTGCACGCCGTGCTCCTTATTGAGCCGGTAAAAATCAATGGCCTGCAGAATCTGGTAGGAAAATTCAGTGAAGGAGATGCCGTTTTCAAGCCGGCTGGCTACAACGTCCTTATTCAGCATGTTGTTGATCTGAAAATGCTTGCCGTAATCACGCAAGAAGTCAATCAGACTAATCTGGTCCAACCACTCGGCATTGTTAATGATTTCAAAGTTTTCAGTGCCAAACAATTTTTCCATTTGCTGGGTTAACGCCAGTTCATTTGCGTGAAGTTTCGCAGCACCAAGCAGGGTCCGCTCAGACTTGCGCCCGGAAGGGTCGCCAATTGTACCCGTACCACCACCAATCACGATTACCGGGTGGTAGCCAGCCAACTGAAATCTTTTCAGAATCATGAAGGGAATGAGGTGACCGATGTGCAGCGAGTCGCCTGTGGGATCAGTCCCGCAGTACAGGGCCAAGTCATCGTGCTCTTGCAGGTACTTGGCCAGCCCCGCTTCATCGGTTTGCTGATTAATCGCACCACGCCACTTTAAGTCCGCCAAAATATCAAAATTTGCCATTTCTTCCTCCAATAAAAAAGTCCCTAGATTCAATTAAGAATCTAGGGACGACTAAATCTCTTTTTTAGCCGTGGTACCACCCACGTTCGCGTTTTAAAAACGCCTTAACAGCAGTCTTTACGGGAACTACCCCACTGTAATTCGCTATTTTCGACCTGTCTAGTTCACACCTGCCACTAGTTCTCTGTACGCTGAATCGAATCGCTACTTAAATTATTACTATCAATAATACTAACTTTTTTATATTTAGTCAACTGCCTTTTTACTTGTAGAAGCCCTTGATCTGCAGACCATAGGCCTTGCCCGCCGTCATGTCGTATTGCACCCTTTCGTAGTCGGCAAGTAATTCCTGCTGCTTCGAAGTCAAGTACTTCGGATCAATCACTTGGCCCTTGCGCCCGATTAACTCGAAGCCTTGGTCACCATCAAAGTTAATCGTAATTGCCGGCAACTTCTTGTGCACTTCCGTCAGTAAGGCCTGGTACGGCGTGACCTTTGAGTCAGTCTGCTGCAGCATCATTGCGATAAAGTCGCTGGAACTGACAAATTGGTTGGCCTTGCGTGGCAGGCGTATCTTGGCACCGTGCTGACGAGCATATTTATTGGAATAAATGAAGTAACGCGTTGAGTGCATCTGCACTGGATACTTCGAAGTGTAATTCTGCGAAATAATGCTTGGGTAGTGGTCGCCATAGAAGACTAGCGTGATTGGCTTATTGATCTTGTCAATCTGTCCGATAAACTGCTTAACCGCCTTATCGGTGTACTGCGTGCCCTTGACGTACGTCGCCATCTGTTCCCGAACCGCTGGCGAGGTGAATAGCTTACCGGAAATCTTGCCCATGTATTCATTATTCGGATACCAGTTGTTGTACGGCATGTGATTCTGAATAGAGATCAGATTGATAAACTGGCCGCCCTTGCGGGCATTAATCTGATTCAAGCCGTTGGCATAGGTCGTAAAGTCGGAATTGTAGCCGCTCTTGCCCAGCTTCTTTTGGTCAATAATCTTATACTTCGACCCGGCATAAACAAACTTATCAAACTTAAAGCGGTGATAGTCCTCACGCCGCGAGTAGTAAGTACCAATAAACGGGTGAACGGCCGACTTGTAATCAAAGTTCATCCCAATCGTGGGGTAAAAATCATAGTTAGGCACAACCTGAACATATGGGGTCAACGTTGACTTGAACAACCCCATGTTGAGTCCCGTCAGCGTCTCCCACTCCATATTGGCCGTGCCGCCGCCGTAACCAGCACTGAGCATATTGCCATACGAAGAGCGCGACTTCATCGACTCAATGAACTTAACCGGGTTAGGGACGTCACGGTCAAATTTGATCGTCGGGAATGTGCTTGGGTCAACAAAACTCTCACTCAAGTTAAAGACAATCGTCTGGTCACGCAGGTCGTTTTTCCGGTGCTTGTTAATCCGTGCAGCAACCTTGGCATACTTGTCGTTCAATTGCTTGATGTTGGCCTCGGAGTAGCCCTCCGGCTGATCCATAATCTGCAGGTCGATGTAGTTCAAGAAGTTGAGCACGGGTCCATTAACCTGAATATCACGCTCGGGATTCCGGAACCGCTGCCTGTTGTCAAAGCCCCGGTTAATGTGGTAGATTACCCCGCCATCGTGGTTAAAGCGCAGGGGCGTCATAAAGAGCAGCAGACTGAGCAAGGCCCAAAGGCCGCGCCGCTTCCAGGAGCCCCGCTTTTTAACCGCAACCTTACGTTCCAGGAAAATATCCAGAATGATTACGACAACGATTGCGACCAAAATGGCAATGACCGTGGTCTTGCCCACCATTGGCAGGAGCGTCCTCCAGTTGACAATTTCGCTTATTTCAGTAGGATAAATCGGCTCGCCACGGAGCAGTAGCTTAATCTTGTTGGCAACGGCCCAGCCGATGGCAATCAGGCTGACCAATACGTTGGAGGTCCAGTAGCGCGTGGTAATGAAGTAAAAGATCGAGAACAGGGCATCCAGGAAAATTGTCGTCAAGACAATCGCGAAGAACTTGGTTCCCAGCAGGTAGACGATTGCGTTGATTGTTGCAGCCGTACTAATCTGAATACGGAGGTTATCCGACTCAATTAGGAAGGCCCCAAAACTCAGCACGTAGAACCACGCCCAGGTGAGCAGGTTGACGCGGTTGGCAACAACAAACCGGCTAAAGTGCTCCCACCCCAGCTCACAAATCTTGGCAAAGTCAGATTCGTGGTCTAAGTACTTAATGATCCGCCGAAACGGTCTAATCCTGAACATGTAGCGTTCAAGCACAAAGTCCCAGGCGCAAGCAATCACTAGCATGATAACAATCAGGAGCAACTTGTTAATGGTTGATGAAGCAGTAAAGCGGAATGCACGCATAAAGCGTGGCGAAATGGGCGCATCCATGAACATAATTACTGGGATGAAGAAGCGCATATCCCGCTTAGTAAAGGTCATAATGACCCGCTTAAACAGGAGAAAGATAGCCACCACTAGTAAAAACATAAACGGCGAAGAGGGGTTATTCAAAAACTCCCGGTTCCAGTCACCACCGCCGTTTCCAGAAATAATCTGTGACCAGTAAACCGCGTCAAAGCCAGATACACCGATTACAACGATAACAAATGAAGCTAAGCCACTAAAAAGAGAAAGCGCTAGCAGCTGGCCACCGATGTGCACCTGAGCCAAGAACATGCCCCACGCAAAGAAGAGCACCAGATAGAGGCCGTAAAGAGAATACTGAAATGAAAGATTTCCCGCACTCAGGGCAAAGCCCAAGAGCGTGAGCATGCTTAATACCAATAGATTCTGCTTTGCAGTTAGCTGGTGGAGCAGGTCGTAGAGGCGCGGCTGAACCAACAAACTGAAAAACAACCCAGCAAATAGTACAGAGGTACTAGTAATAATTGGGAAGAGCATCCCCCACACGCGCCACATATTGAAGCGCGCTGGAACCTTAAAGAAGAAGAGGACATAGTACACGATTAAGGTGGCCATCGCCAGCAGCCAGTACTTGAAACTTTCGCTTACAGCTTGCTTTCTTCTGCTATAAACGGCCCCAAAAATCATTGGCACAATCACTAAGGTCGCATTATGCATCATGTTGGGCAAAAAGCGAATGAAGGAGTAGTGCGCCCGCGCTGCGATCCCCTTCAAGCTGAACATTTGGACCAGCATGAAAAGCGCCGCAACTAACAGACAAATAACTTGAACAATTCTCGATATTTTTTTATTTTTATTCATATTTCTAGTACATATCCCCACTAAAAATGTTGTTATCTAACTTTGACTATAGCAAGTGATCCAACTTTTTCCGGCATGGCAAAGTAAAATCAATTCGGGCCCGCAAGCAGTCTTATCATTTACCGTCCCCGCCACTTTCCTGGATAATCTGTCTTTCATAATCTGGATAAAGGTGATAATCCTGCATATCCGGATTAGTAAAGTCAAAGCCCAGAACCTTATTTCGCTTGTTCTGATAGGTTTCATTATTATCGATTACTTCGGTTGGCAGTCCAAGCTCCGTACGCAGGTAGTCAGAAACCCGCTGCAATTCCTTGGTGGGCTGGACCTGGTAGGATGCGCCGTCCACTAACGCGTTGTGCCCGTGAAGGTAATCGCTTTTGACGTTCTTGGCCGTGTCCCGGTAATTAAATGCAATCTGCTGCAGTGCACTGAACGGCAGGTTGGTTTTTACATTACCAGAAATTGCATTCAAAATCGAGTCTAACTGCATCAACGTATTAAGCGAAATCGCCTTCTTAATCAGGGTGGTAATTACCTGGCGCTGCCGCTTCTGACGGCCATAGTCACCCTGGGGATCATCGTAACGCATCCGCGAGTATGCCAAGGCGCCGCTACCGCCCATGTGAGTCAGCCGGTTCTTTTTAAAAATATAGCCGCCGTACTCAAAACTGAGCGTTGGTCTGACATTAATCCCGCCAACGCAGCGAATCAGGCGCATTATTCCCTTCATGTTGACTAAAGCGTAGTACTTGAGCGGCACGTTAACAAGCTTAGACACGCTGGCCAGCGTCATCGCGGCCCCGCCGATTGGGTAAGCTGCGTTGATCTTCTCTATCTGAAAATCTTCCGCTCCGACCATCTGCGCCATCGTGTCACGCGGCACCGACATGAGCGTATAGCGCTGCTTTTGCGGATTAACCACAGCAATAATAATCGTATCAGTATTACCAATTTTTTCAGTCCGGTCAAGTGCGCCCGTATCAGTTCCCATTAGCAGAACCGCAAATTTTTTCTTGCCGTTGAACTCACCGTTTTTAATCTGAACGTAATTGCTGCTGTCATAGGTGCCATCGACCGCATTCTTAGTTCGAAAATAAACATACGCGGAATAAACAATGAGTGCCACAATAGTAAGAGCAAAAAAACTCAGTATCCAGGCTAAACGGCGCCTTTTCTTCTTGTAGTCCCGTACGTGAACTTCAACCCGACTTTTATGCGGATGATTATCGTTATGAACCATATTCTTATCTACCAAGTTTACCAATATTAATTACAATGAGCATATTATAACAAAAAAGCAAACCATTGCCGGTTTGTCCACAATATCTTATTAAAATCGTTAAATTGTTTAGCCAAGTGCCACGGTCAGTGCAAATTCACTGCTCTCATCGCTCTTTAGCACTGAATTATTGACACTGGCAATAACCCGGTCGTTTTCGAGCGCCAAGTCAAGGCTTGACGAGGCTACCTTCAAAACCGCACCTTTGCCCGTTAACTTCACTTCATTCACGTTTTCAGCTTTTGACCACCCTGCCAGAATCGGTATGGTCAACGCCAAGGAAAATGGCATTTCCTTGTGTGAATTATTCTTCAAATAATACTTAACATCAAGGTGATTGCCCTCTAGAATATAAGACAGAATCACTTCAAAATGATACGGAAACTTTTGATAGCTTTTTCCGTCATCAATCATCGCCAAGCTGACGCGCGTGTCACCTTTGTCAACAACTGTCCACGGCAAGAAGTCAGCCCAGTTTTTATTTTGATCAGTGCCCCAAAAAGCAACCGTTAACTTTTTCTGTACGTCGCCGTCTTTAAAGTAGTCAACCTGATCACTTTGGGAAACAAGGTTGATTAACCTGGCATTCTCCTCATTGACGGCTACCCGCAAAACAGAACTCTCAATTGTTTGCATAGCATACTCCAAACTTTCTACCAAATAAAAAATAGCACTTAAACGCGGGTGATGTCAATTCCCTTCAATTTTTAGGCGGTTGCAGCCCGGCTGAATACCGTGTATGGTATTACGAAATTTATATTATAAAATATCTCGATGGGGTAAAAACAACATTGATGGCAAACAAGTTAACCCTATGATTGATTGCTCCACTTCTCTTTTAAGAAATTATTTAAAAAGTTAGCAAATTTCGTTCTAATATACTATAATAGTGTTGTTCCCGAGAATTATAAATTTAGTTTTTGGAACAAGTTAATAAAAAGAGCACCCCATGATGGGGTGCTTTTTTTTCGTCAAATCCGGTAATTGATGCGATCGCGTGAAGCCTCCGTGAGGTCGGCTGAGACTGGTACGACGAAAGAACCGTCGTCAGGCAGCTTTATTGCGGCAATCTCACTGGGCTGGGGCAATTTGGTCTTGTTATACAAACGACTTGCGAGGGTATCGGCTGCCATTTTCATCGATTCGCGCAATCCCTGGCCCTCCGTGATTCCCCCCTTCACATCGGGAAAGCTGATTACGTACAGATCGTTTTCTAACGGTCGAAAAATAGCGGGATAGGTCACAATTCTATGGTCCATCGATAAACCTCCTTATTGCGTTTACCATTACCATTATCATATACCTAATGGACCCTAAACAAGAAACAATTAGCAAAAAATATTTTCAGGACGGATGGTGAAACTGCCTTTCAGTTGCTTCTCGTCTTGAACAAAAATAGCGGCGTCACTGTTATGAAGTGTACGCCATTTTATTTAATCCTTCTTAAATAACCGCCAGCCGCTTAAAATTACGGTCACTAGACAAATCAGCAGTGAGATAATAAAGACGACGTGCATCCCATAGATGAAAATCTCTGGCTGCTGGGGCAAATATTCCGTCACCCGTGCCCCCTTGGCGCTGCTCATCGCCGCAAAAAGCACCGTAGTAGCACTAGAAATACCAATCACCATGCCCAGATTCCGCGATAGCGAGTTGATGCTGCCCGCAATCCCCAGATCCTTTTGCTCAACTGAACCCATTACCAATGAATTATTGGGTGAGCTGAAGATGCCGCTGCCCAGTCCCATGATTGCGATACTGATGACATAGAGCCAGAGCGGTGAATTCAGGCTGCACATCGTGTAGCCAATCTGACTGACTAACAAGAGCATCAAGCCCACGAACGTAATCAGCTTGGGGCCGATTTTGTCCGAGAGCGTGCCGGCAATCGGCGCAGCAACGAACTGGACGACAGGCAGAATCATAAGGATGAAGCCGGTTGCCTTGGGCGAGAGGTGGCGGGCATTCTCCAGATAAAAGGGTGTGACTACGTTGAAGAAAAAGTTTGTAATAAAAATTAACAAGGCACACAGCAGGCTGACGGAAAAATCCGGATTCTTAAACAGACTGAAGCGCAGCAAGGGGTTAGATGCATGATTTTCAACGTTAACAAACCAGATGAAGCTGCAGATGCCAACCGCCAGCATGACCAAGACCGGCAGAGCGGTAAAGCCCAGCTGCTGGCCCAAGAAGATGCCGCCGAAGAGGGCAATCATGCCCAAAGCAAAACTAAAAGAGCCCATCTGGTCAAGCGGTGCATTGGCAAACGTGATATCTTTAGGCAAAAAAACGGCCCCGATAACCACGGCCAGCAGACCGACGGGAATGTTAAGCCAGAAGATGTAGGACCAGGATAGATGGCTCAAAATCACCCCACCTAACCCCGGTCCTGCAATCGAGCCTAGCGCCACGAAGGAACCGATGGTGCCCAGAGCTTTGCCCCGCTCAGTGGTCGGGAAGACTTCCGTGATGATGCCGTTGTTAGTGGCCATTGTCATCGCGGCACCAATAGCCTGCAATGCCCGTGCAATTAACAAAAAGAGCAGATTAACCTTGAACCCAGACAAAAGAGAGCCGGCGATGAAGAAGACTGCGCCCAGACGAAAAATCTTGATCTTGCCGTGCAGATCACTCAATTTGCCAAAAAAAAGGATAAAGCTGCAAACAATAATCAGGTAAAGCGAGACAACCCATTCGGACTGACTCATCGGAATGTGCAGGTCGCGGCTGATGACCGGCAGGGCGATATTGACAATCGTCCCGTCCAGCGTCGACATAAATGTAAATAACCCCACCGCTACCAGTATCCACCAGCGGCTTTTTTGTACTTTGGGGTCTGTTTGGTAACTCATCGTTTGTGTCATCTTGACCAATTCCTTCTCTATTAATTAGTTAGGTACCTTAATAGAATAGATTATACACTTTTTGCGCCGATTAGAATAGCAAAAAGTGACCATACGATGATATGGCCACTTTGGCTAAAAATATTAGCATTACATAAACGATAATAAAAAGCGCCGTACTTCTTGGGCTGAACTGGCACTGAGCAACCAGTTGACATTATCTTTACTTCTAACAATATCGACTAGCTGCTCTAAAGCTTTTTCATGTTCTCTTTTTTGGCCGGGCGACAAGACAAACATGCAAGTTATGCTGGCGCTTTGCCCGCAGGCCTGGATCAAGAGCGGTTTATCCAGCAAAATAAGTGATAAGCCTGCCCTCTTGCTGCTGCTACTTGGTGCAGCATGGGCCAGAAAAATATCGCTAGAAATAAGCATGTATGGACCATATTGATTAATCAGTTGAATGATCTTGTCAAAGTATGAACTATCGACAATATCATCCTGTTCAAGAAGCTGGCAACCTAAGCCCAAGACCTCCTGCCAGTTGGCAACCGCATCAGTATGCACAAATTTGATGTGATTTGCTGGCAGCAGATTGCTTAGCGCAGGCAAATTGCGTTGCCTAGTGCTCTGTGTATCGGGTGAGATGAATTTATCCAGACTGAGGCGTAGTCCCCGCTCGTCTTTGACGTCCGCATACTCATTGATAATTGATACCAGACTATTAACCGCACTTTCATTATGTTCAATTTTCCGCGGTATTTTTTTGCGCAAAAATTTTTCAATGGTGCTTTGGTCATGTTTTGTTAAGACAGCCTTAACGCTTATTATCGGCAGCGGAAATTCTGTACTCGACAGGGCCGCCGTGCTGATAATAAGTTTTGCCTGATAATTATGCTTAAAAATCTGATACAAATCACGCACCTCAAGCGGAAGCGAAAACTTGATTAGGGGATATGCTTTGCTAAGTTCATGGTAAAGCATGACAGATGTACCTATCCCACTCGTGCAAACAACTAGGACCTCGGCTAGCAAAGCCCTTTGCAGCTTATCATCATCAGACAAATCCTGGTAGCCCTTAGTATTATCTGACCCAAAGTAGAGACAGATTAATGCTACTTCTTCACTAGGCAAACGCTTTTGCAAATACTGTTCAAAAGGCACGCATGCTATTGCAGTAAATTTAACGAGTTCAGGATATTGGCGCTTGATTTCGTCAATTTCGTTAGAAGTATAGGGAATACCGAACTTCACCCGAAAAAACGTGGCATACAAGTGGTTGCACAGAACCCTAGCAAACGAATCATAGGAAATCTGCTGCTCAATTAATTGCTCATACCGAAAAACTATCTCTTGGGCAATATTGTCCAAATCATGGTATAAACTTTCGTTAACGCAATGAACCTCAGTTGCCTGCGAGCAGAGAATGATTTTACTGAGAAATACAACCTCTCCCTTCGGTACTTCTTCATCAGTCAGTTCATGCAGTAGATTCGCACACGCTGATAAAACGTTGGTTGTATTATTTGCTATCCACTCTGCATCGGCAGTGTCTTCAATGTAGTAGCCGCTAGCTATGCGCCACCTAGTAAATACCATCAGATACGCCAATTGCCGTAAAGAATTTTCCGAAAAGTTCATTCGTAAATCCTTTTGGATGCCATCGATCAACTTTCTCGTTTTTTCAACAGAACAGCCTAAGTGATTAATAAATGAAAGTGCTGCCTTGTTTTGGTGCAGCAGCATTTCATAAATAATTATTCTAATTGCATCCTCAGTACAAGTAATTCTATGCCCTAATCGTGAACTCACAATTTTTAACTGCGGAAACCGTTTATTGAGAACCTTAAAGTCCTTAATAATTGTGTTACGTGAACAACCAAACTTTCGTGCCAAACTATTGATTGAAAGATAGTTATTCTCATCCATTAACAGCAGGACAATTGCTGTTTGCCGATCGTCAGAGCCTAAACTAGCTCCTTGGCTGCGGGCAGCCGTCAAAACTGCTTTAGTACTGTTCTTATTCAGCTCAGCCTTAGCATAATCCGTTACCTTGTAACCATAACGGGGAATATTGACAACCCGGTCTAAATTCTTTTGTTCCAATATCTGATTGACTTTTTTTAACCAATTAAACGCAGTTCGCCGAGAAACGTTAAATGTCTCCAAAATTTCTTTTAAACTAACAAAACCAGGCGCTTTGCATAAATAATCCAGCAGCTCTTCAGCTTTGGTCAAACCAGTAGAATTGCTTGTCGCCATGCGAATCACCCTTTAGTATCAGTAACATAGCAGTTTATCAGGTGGCATATTAAAGGTCTAACTTATCGACCACTTCATCAATTACGCTATCAATACCAATATTGGTTAATAGCGGCAACCCATTAATAACTGGAACTTTAATGGCATCATTATCATATTGAGTAGTCGTGATAACCATGTCATAGTCACTGGCTAAAGACTCAACCTGCGCAACCGATGACTGCCCCAGCGTATACTTGTCAGCAGAAATACCACGGTTAGCCAATTCCTCTTGCAGCTTGTTCATTGCCGTTGTGCTCGTAACAACGCCAGCGCCGCATGCAACCAAAATCTTTTTCATAATCTTTTTCTCCTCAATTAACTAAAATTTACTTTGACTCTGTACCAACTGCTGCCATTTCTTTCTCTTCGGCAGTAATCTTCTTCCTGTTCCACCAGCACAATCCAACAATTAGAATGATCCCAATCACGTAAGCGGCAATCTTGAAGGGTGCAGCCTGTACAATCAACCACGGATACGGATTTGAACCATAATCAATACTAGAAATCAGTGATGATCCCTTAGGAATGGCGAAGTGCGCTGCACGTGCACACTTAGTAATCAGTGGGGCTAAATCCGTCCCAATCCATAACCCGATAACAACGTTTATCGCACCAATAATGAATGATCTAAAGAAATCACCGTGGGTAATGGAAACAATAAGCGGAAACATGAAGACAAAGCCTACTAGACCAATTGTTGGTAAAAACTTGTTGCCTGGCAAAATAAAGGCAAACAAGAGCGCAACCGGAATCATCAGGGTAGCACAGGCCAGTACGACCGGACTACCAATTCCGACAGCAGTATCCATTCCAATGTAAATCTTCCTTTTACCCGAAAATTTCTTTTGCGTAAAGGCCTGAATAGCACTAGAAACAGGTACTACTCCCTGCAGCAACAAGGCAGCCATCTTAGGCGTAATAATCATCACCGCAGACAGTGTGACACCCATTAACATGATTTTGCCCAGCTTGGTGGCAATCGTCATTCCCGGAATAAAACCGTAGGCCAAGATGCCAATGATAATACCAATTGCAAAACCCAAGAGAGTTGGTTCACCCCAAGACCCGAATTTTTTGTTAAAGTCCTTGGCATCCATGTGGATCTTGTTAATCCCCGGAATTTTGTCAATAATCCAATTAAAGACGATTGCAATTGGAACAAAAGAACCGGCATAGCCATGAGGAATAGAAATTCCTGGCAGTCCCAAATACTTTTCAGAAAGCGGGGCCGTCCTATCGGCCGTAACCATGATGACAATCATGTTGACACTTGCCAAAAACAAGCTAAGCACAATGTCGTTAGTTAGGGCGTAAACCAGCGAGCCACTAAAGGCAAAATGCCAAAAGTCCCAGATATCAACGTCAATGGTTGACGTAGTCTTGGTGAGCAGCATCAAAATATTAATGGCAATGCCCAGCGGGATCATGCTTACACCAACTGCTGTGCCGTATGCAATAGCTGAAGCTGAGGGCCAGCCGACGTCAATCACTTCCAGGTTCAAGTGCATGACCTGAATCATGTTCTTAATTGCCGGGTTCATAACGTCCGTTAAAATTGAGACGGTTGCATTCAGACCGATAAAGCCAATTCCAACCATTAATCCGCCGCGTAAGGCCTTAGTAAAAGGCACACGCACGCACAATCCAAAGATTAGCATAATAATTGGAATTAAGACGGTTGGGCCTAAGCCAACTATATACATAATGAAATCAATAATAGGTTTCACAATAAATCCTCCCGAAAACTTTCTATCCTAAATATGCTCAGAAACAGCATCATAAAGTTTTTTACCATCCGTGATCTTTTTCAAGTCACTCAAAAGCTCCTGATCCTGGAACAAGGCCATTAATTTTTGCAGCATTTCCACTTGACTATGTGGATCCTTCAAAGCCAACATCACGACAATCTGAACATCCAGAGACTGATCAGTCACGGCCATGTTGCGAAATTTAACCGGATGGGCTAAAGTTGCAAACGCGATTGCCGCTTCGTTAACGTATTGAACGTCGGTATGCGGAATGGCTACTGCAATTTGGCCACTTGGCAAGCCCGTAGGATGAACTCTCTCGCGCTCCTTCACTGCCTGTTCAAAAGTATCCTTGACCTTGCCCTCATCCCTAAGTTGAGTTGCTAAATAATGAATTACTTCGTCTGAATTATTAGCCTCAATCTGCGTAAAAAATAACTTGGGACTTAACAGTTTCATTCGTCCACCTCCTTTTCATTTGTTCACTTCTTAATTTAAGCATTTGTAAAAGCGCTTTATAAGTCTCGCACGGCTTAAAACTTTGGTGCACTTGATGCACTACCCCCCTAATTCTTGCTTTTGACATGACTCAGCGATTTTGCATTGTCCTGTCCATAATAAGCATTTTGACCGTGCTTGCGGTAATAATGCTTATCCAATAAATATTGGGGCAACTCACAATTGGCACGGGTAAGCTGCAAGGTGTGGTAGTCCTCTTCGGCCACCGTTTCCAAGACCTTAGCATTATAAACTGCTTGGCCAGGAGTTGCTCCCCAACAGAATGGTCCGTGTTGACTAACTAGCGCGCCGGGCGTTGCTTCGTAATCAAGTCCTCGCCGTTTAAAAGTACGTACTATGGCCTTACCAGTATTGCCTTCATAGTCAGCAGAAATTTCTTCGGCCGTCAACGCATCGGCGGCTGGAATTGCATCATAAAAGGTATCGGCGTGAGTCGTATTCATGGCCGGAATATCCATCTTTGCGGCAGCAAATGCAACTGCCCACGGTGAATGGGTATGTACAATGCCGCCAACGTCAATAAATTTTTTGTATAAAACGGCGTGAGTCGGAGTATCACTCGAGGGATTCAATTTTCCTTCAACTACCTCACCCTTAAGGTTAACTATAACCATGTCATTAGGAGTCAGCTTGTCATAGTCTACGCCAGAGGGTTTAATAGCAAATAATCCGCTGCTGCGGTCAATGCCTGATACATTGCCCCAAGTAAACGTCACTAGCCCTAATCGGGGCAACTGCATATTGGCCCTGTAAACCTCTTCTTTCAGTTTTTCTAGCATCTATTTATCCTTTCTTTGAATAGTGGAAATCGCTTCCATTTGCTATTCAAGCACCTTATAAATCAAGCTAAAAGTCAATATGTCCTATAATTTTTAGTGCAACTGGTTAACCACGATGGTTTTACAAACAAAAACGGCCGCGTTTAAAGTGGCACGTTTCTCTCATATCGCTATCTTTTTGTAAACCAAGACGTTTGTATTACAATTAGATTAATTAACTACAGAAAGAAGATTGTGACCTATGTGGATTATTAAGACCAAAAACTTTGAACCATCTGCTATTAAAATTAAAATTTATCTTGAAAAGAGGATTAAATGATCGATAACACCCCACACAAACCCAAGGCCTATATTGCTGGCATCAACTTAAATGATCCCAACTTCGATTATTACATGACTGAACTGGCTAACCTAACCGCAGCCGCTAATATGGAAGTCGTGGGCCAGGCACGCCAAAACGCCGAGCAGGTTGTCAGCGCAACCTACTTCGGCCTCGGCAAAGTCAACGAAATCAAGGACATGGCGCGCGGTTTAAAGGCTAAGGTGCTCGTTCTAAACGATGAGCTGACCCCAGTCCAGATTCGCAATCTGGAAAAAATTACCAAGCTGCGCGTGATCGACCGCACTGAACTGATCATCGAAATTTTTGCCAGCCGCGCGCACACCAAACAAGCCAAATTGCAGGTTCAGCTTGCCCGCTTGCAGTATGAATTGCCCCGCCTGCACCCCTCCGAAAACAGCCTCGACCAGCAGCGCGGAAACGGCGGCTCAACCGGGGGCGGCTTCGCCAACCGTGGTGCCGGTGAATCTAAGCTGGAACTAAACCGCAGAACCATCGGTAAGCAGATATCCACCATCAAAAAGGAACTCAGGACAATCGCCGGCCAGGAAGAAATCAAGGCCAAAAGGCGCAATCAGAACCACATTCCGAAGGTCGCCCTGGTGGGCTACACCAACGCCGGCAAGTCGACGACGATGAACGGGCTCCTAGCAGAATTTTCAACAGAAGGCAGCGCCAAGCAGGTTTTTGTCAAGGACATGCTGTTTGCAACGCTTGACACCAGCGTGCGCCGCATCGAGCTGGCCGACAACTTCAGCTTCATATTGTCCGACACGGTCGGCTTCATCTCCAAACTGCCCCACAACCTGATTGAATCGTTCAAGGCGACGCTGCAGGAGGTTAAAGATGCCGACCTGCTGATTAACGTTGTGGACGCGTCCGACCCCAACATGATCCAGATGATTCGCACTACCACAAACGTCCTGGGCGAGATCGGCGTGAAGGGCATTCCGATGATTACCGCCTACAACAAGGCCGACAAAGCCGACCGCAACTACCCGCAGATTGAGGGCAGCAGCATCATCTACTCCGCCACCGATCCCGCATCCATCAAAGAACTGGCTGGCCTGATCACCAAGCGCATCTTTGCCAACTACCAGAAGGTGAACATGCTCCTGCCGCTATCTGAAGGAACGGTCCTTTCCTACCTGCACGAACACGCCCAGGTTCTGGCTGAGGACTACCAGGCTAATGGCATTCACGTCACCGTCCGGCTGACGCCTGACGAGCAGGTACGACTTCAGCGCTACGTCGTTTAAAGCTTAACCTGAGCTGATGGGCAAAATAAATAGGCCACTTAGAAATTTCCTAAGTGGCCTATTTTAATTAGATTTAAGTATGCCCTAGTCAAGCACGCGCTTAGCAACTGACGGGTAGAAGTATGAACTTAAACTATCTTTAACCACACCTTGGCCAGGCGCAGCAGCATGAACATACTGGTTGTCACCAACGTAAATGCCCACGTGGTAAGGTGCAGCTGCTGAGCCCCAGAAGAGCAAATCGCCCGGCTGCAAATCTTCCATTGCCACCGTCTTGCCCTGTTTAACCTGACTATACGTCGTACGGCTTAATTCCTTGCCGGCAGCCTTGCTGTAAACGTATTGTGCTAGCCCTGAACAGTCAAACCCACTAGGGCCGTTACCGCCCCACGCATAGGCCTTGCCCACTTCAGCATTAGCAAGGTCAACAATCTTAGCTGCCTTGCCCTTAGCCTTCTTAGCTGCCTTTGAACCGGCACCAGCTTTAAACGTTCTAAGCTTAACCGCCTTAGTGGCCTTAATTGTATAGCGCGCTTGAATCCACTGACCCTCACCGATTTGATACCAGGTTCTGCCCTTACCATCAACGGCACTAGCTAAAATACTAACCGTCTTGCCGTGCTTAATTCTCTGCCCGGTAAATTTGGGCTTTGCGTAATTGTCCCAGATGTTAATCCCATAGCCAGGTACGTAATTAATTTTAACTTTCTGAGTAGCTGCTTCAACAGGGGAAGAGATTACAGTAGAATTAACAGCGTTAACTACCCCGATACCAGTGATAGCCAAGGCTACAGCCGTCGTAAATTTTGCCAAGTTACTCTTCATCTTCAAAACTAACTCCTCCCAATTGCGCACCACAAAAATGTTAAGATAATAAATTCAATTTTTCATACTTCTTTGTTACAGGCCTAATTCTACTCGTGAAATATTACAAAACAGTTACATTAACAATACCGGTAAGTAAAAAAGCACTTTCATCGAAAATGCTTTAGCAAAACCACTATTTTTGCGTAGTAATATGGACATTAAGAAATTTTATTTAATTGCAGAAAGAGTAGTGCATTATCATGCTAAAACGCGCTTAGCTTCTGAGGGGTAGAAATAAGAACTAATTGTTTGCTGCCGCACGCCCTGTGCTGGGGTCGCCGCGTGCACAAACTTGTTATTGCCTACGTAAATACCAACATGACTAGGAGAAGCAGCCGAACCCCAAAAGAGTAAGTCGCCCTTTTTCAGCTTTTTCATGGACACCTTTTTGCCTAGTGCCACTTGCGTGTACGTAGTTCTAGGCAAGATGGTCTTCCCTGCCCTCTTGTAGACGTATTGGACTAGCCCTGAACAATCAAAAGCATAGGGACCAGTTGCACCATAGATGTAGCTCTTACCCACCTGCTTTTTGGCAAGCTTGGCAACAGCATTGCGCTTCTTGGTCACTACACTGGCGCTAACCCTATCAGTTGTGCTGGCCGTGGCAACAGTTGTTGTCCCCATGCCAACACAAAACAAAGCAATAATTGCAATTAGCTTAGTTATACTACGTCGATGTCCCAAAATAAATCGCTCTCTTCTACCAAATATTTCTTATGCTTTCTGTTATGCAATGTTCAATTGCTACTTGTCATACTCGACAATTTATATCTTACTCATTTAATGTTACACAATCGTGTCAAATGAGCTACAAAACAATAAGAAATAAATTTAGCAGAGGTGCTTTTACAAAGTGATTAAGCGTTTACCAGACTGCGCACGATTTTGTCCAGCTCTTCTTTTGTTTGCGCCCAGTCATCGTTGACCAGGACGTGGGCAGCGCTCTTTAGCGTAGTGGGCAAAAGATTCAGTTCGCGGCCGCTGAGCCGTTCCCTGATTTTTTCCCAATCATCTCCGCGCTTAACGAGCCGCTGTTCCAGTTCTGCTTTTGTGCTTGTCGTTACATACAAAAAGTAGACCCGGGGCCTGATTGCACCAATATACGCCGCCGCGCCTTTAATATCAACAATTAATGAAACCACATCATGCTTGGTCCAGGCCTCATTCAGGGCCTCCTTGCTCGAGCCGTACTGGTAGGAGCCATACCTAACGTGTTCAAAAAAGTGCAGCTGACTAAAACTGGCATCACTCTCAAAATGGTAAGACGTTTCCGGACGCTCACCCGCCCGCAGGGGCCTGGTCGTATGCGTTAGTACACGCGGAATGTCATATGTTTGTGCAAGATATTCCGAAATGGTCGTTTTGCCTGCCCCGCTCGGACCAGCAATTAAAATTAATTTTCGCAAAAACTAGAGTTCCTTTACTTGAAAACAGTTGACTTTTATAATAATATCCTTCTGTTATAGTTAAACACGGGTAAGAGAGGAAGTAAAACTCATTATGAAAAAAACAGACGTTAAAATAGACGGCATTGTTAGCGCAAAGTCTGAAGAAGAACTTACCGAGCCCTTTATCGGCAAAATAGAAAAAATTTATGAAAATTCTGCCCTGTTAAAGATTATTGCTTTCGCTCCAGCTGATGAAACCGCAGTTGGTGATCTCAATAAAAAAATCGTGGTCAACTTTAAGAACTTGAAGGCTGCATCCAAGCAAAAGCTCAAGAAAATCCAGGATCTGGTCCAAAGCGACGTTAAGGTTGAAAAAATTGCACCGACTGCAAAGGCAGAGGAAAAAGCAGCAAAAGACGGACATAAAAACGTGTAATTATTTTCATTATCACGTAGTGCGTGCACTTAAGTGATTCCCCCTAGTTAGTTCGACAACTAATTATTTCTGGGTATTTGTGCGGCACTGCTTTTTTTTTTCGGCTTTTTTGCCTACAATTGAGCTAAGCCATATTTATTTTAGGAGAGATAATGAAAGAAAAAGTGCGAACCCTGTTATTCTGGTTTATCCTCATGCAGCCGTTCTTAGATTTGTACTGGTTTTATCACGGCACATTAGCCCAGCTGTTGCCGTTCACCCTGCCCACCATTATCCGCATTTTGGCGATGGGCGTGGTCATTGTCCTGTTTTTCAGCCAAAAACACTCCTGGCAAGAGCTGACCAAGAAGAAGTGGCTGCTGCTTTACCTGGCGCTACTGCTTATTTACTCTGCACTGCACCTGGTTCACGTTAGGCACTTTGCTAGTGTCAGTCCCAGTGGCTACGGTTATTCGACTGGGGGCGAAATCTTTTACCTGATCCGGATGATGCTCCCGCTAATGGTTATTTACTTTACCAGCGCGGTACATTTTTTAAGAAAGCAGCTGCAGGAAGTAATCGAGGGACTGTCCGGGCTCTTTTCCGGTACGATTGTCTTGTCCAACCTGTTTGTCATCTCGCTGAAGTCCTACGAAACGGGCACAATCAGCGCCAACATTTTCATGTGGTTCTTTGATCCTAACATTGGCTACTCACATATGGCATCCAAGGGCTTCTTCAACTTTACCAACATGGTCTCGGCCGTTTTATTCATGCTGCTGCCGCTCATGCTTTACTACCTGCTCACGGACCTGAACTGGCACACGGTGCTTTTAAACGTCGTCCAGGCGCTGGCCATGATTGAAATCGGCACCAAAGTCGCCGCCATCGGGCTTGTCGGCGGACTCGCCGTTTGCCTGCTCCTGTTTTTCATTCACAGATACCTGGTTAAGGATGTTCAAAAAAGCACCAAAGCCGTCGTCATTGCCGTCTTAATCGAGCTGGGCGCGTTGGCCATCCTGCCCTTTGGACCCGCAATCCAGCGCTATAACTATGAAATCTATCTGGCTAAGCAGTCTGATCACGACCTGACGAGCGAGCGGCGCAAGCTCGAGGCCGGACTACAAAAATACCCGGAAGGCACAAAACGGAAAGAGTTTCTGCGTACCTTCATCAAAAATAATTATCAAGCGTATGCGCTTAACCCCAAGTTCGTCTTCAAGAGCTACCCCTACCAGCATGATCCCGAATTTTGGCTGCAGATTATGCGCAGCCCGGGGCAGACCCGCATGGAAAATCGCCATGTCGAGGAGGCCATGCTCAACCGGGTCGTAAAAACCAATAATAACCATTGGGACAAGTACTTGGGCATTTCCTTTGTCCGTGAAAACAACATCTTTAACCTCGAGCGCGATTTTGCCGCCCAGATTTACTCTCTGGGCTGGTGCGGCATGCTGCTCTTTCTCGGGCCCTACCTGGCCGTGCTTGCCTATGCCGCTTACCGCTGGCTCAGTTTTAAAAGTGCGCGCACCTACCTGGTCAGTTCGCTGCTTCTTTCCACCGCTTTTGTCCTGCTGGCCGCCTTTTCATCGGGCAATGTAGTCGACTTTTTAACCGCTAGTTTTATTTTGGCCTTCGTTGACGGCAACTTACTGGTGCAAGTCAATCAACAGGCATAGCAAAAGCCCCAGAATCCTGTTGATTTTGGGGCCTTTTTTAGATTGAATAGACAAAATACTATTTTGACTTAATGAATGAAGCGTCAGGTATCCGGATCAGGAAGAAGCGAATCGCATTGTGACCAGCGTGCAGACCTATTCCGTTCTGCCAAACCTTTTTGTATGTGGCTGAATACACGGCAACGTATGCTCGCTGATACTTGCGATCCAGCTTTTTCAGTGCCTTTTCATCATATGGAATCCGGGCTGCATTGAGCGCAAGGGGATGCTTACCATAAGCTACTGCCGCAAAATCACTTGAGACCTGTGTCTTTTTGCCCGCACGATAATACGTGTAGGTTTGCGTACCGTTTTTTTTCTTCTTAGAGTTAATCGTGACGTAGCTTGAATTTCCCCTGCCTGTATCCATAACTAGGGGCTCGTATGTAACGGTTGCCGAAATTTTGCTCGTATCCTCTAGGTCCGGATTGTCCAGCACGACCTGGCCGAACAACCCGGCAATGCTAGCCAGCAAAACCACAATTTCCAACAGATCAATTGCAAAATTAGTCCAACTAAATTGCTGGTGCTTTTTGATAATCATTGTAATCCGGCGCTTGCGAATATTCTGCACCACGAATACGAAATAGAGGATAATGATGACCCATAATAAAACGCCAAGTAGATTCCAGCTAAACATGTTCAACCTCCTAATTTCTCAACCAAATGGCTCCCTTTTATTCACCACTTGCCTGCCAACGCCCCTCTGCTTTGGTTATCGCAGTGCAGGGTTCTAATAGTTACTGCTAGCGACGCAGCACGTAAAATAAAATTGTGAAGTTATGCACTATTAGCGGACCTTTTTGGCCTTTGCCGGTGCCGCTTGCGCCGGCTTCTTTTTGACTGTTTCTGCCGGTTTTTGGTATTCGCGCACCTGCTTGATTTTTTCTGCAATAGCACTCGTTAGCCGCTCAACAACTTCAGCGGCGTCTTGGGTAATTTCCTCTTCCGTTGCCAGCTGGTCAATTCTGAACTTCGAGGCATTCAGAAAGTCTGATTGCGTTTCAAAGTAAACCTGCACGGGATAATCTTTGCCCTCTTCAAAAAAGTTGGCGATCTTCTTGTAATTGCTATACGGAAGATTAATGATGTTGCTTTCCAGGGCAAAGGTCACCGGACGCTGCCCCGTTACCTCTAGCGCAATGTGACTCAAGGAACCATGCTTAAGCGCAGTGCCGGTTTCCTCAATCATTTTAGTTGCAAACGGCCTGATTTTAGCCTGATAGTGACCAAGATCGGCGTACTTGACCGTGGCCAGATCCTGCAGATAATCTTGCTGTGCAATTTTTTCGTTTAAGTCTTGTAAATTAACCTTCAAATTAACAATTCCTTTTTTAAACTTTGTCCACGTTACTTTCTCTTCTTTACGATACTCAAATTTGCAATTAAAAACAATTCCTTTTTATTTCTTAATAAAATCTTTTTTAAAAACATTTTTCTAAAAAAACAGCATTTTCACGGACTCACAACGGCCATTACCTTTAGATATCCACCATTTAGGGGCTTTCATTTGATTAATAACATAACACTCTGGCGATTATTTTGCATAAAAAAGGCGTTTTGCGATTATCAATCCAAAAATACGATTCCTCTTACTTTACAAGCGTTTTCACAAAGTGTAAATTAAGTATGTAAATAAAAATTTTCAACTAAATTTTTTAACTGAAAGGTAGACAGATATGTCAGATAAAGTTTACACAGATTATTTCTATAATTCCGAAGATTTTGACAAAAATCACGGTATGGGCTACAAACCCCTTCATATTCCCGAAGGCGTTGAAGCACAGCCTTTAGTTGTTCCTCCAGTTTTGGAACCAGACAAGCAGGAAGGCAATGACATTTGGTTCACCATTGAATCCCAAGAAGGTGACATGCAATTCTTGCCGGGCAAGAAGACCCACACTTGGGGCTATAATTTCCCAGTTTTGGGCAAGACGATGGTCTTAAAGAGCGGTCAACACGTTCACGTAACCCTGAAGAATAGCCTGCCAGAATTGACTACCTACCACTGGCACGGCATGGACGTTCCCGGTCCGGGCGCTGATGGTGCTTGTCACTCCCCCGTATATCCTGGCGAAGAAAAACAAATTGACTTCTTCGTTAACCAGCCCGCTGCTTTGACATGGCTGCACGCTCACCCATGTCCATCAACTGCTGAGCAGGTTTGGATGGGACTGGCAATGGGCGTTGTCATCACTGATGACAACGAAGCTAAGTTGCCAATTCCGAAGACATACGGCAAGGACGAATTTCCGATTGTGCTACAGGATCGGATTTTCCACGAAGACAACCAGTACGATTACAAGGCAGACTACAACGCAATGGGGATCTTCGGTGAAGTGCCATTAATCAATGCCACTATTCGTCCTTACGTGGACGTTACAACACAAAAAGTACGTCTGCTCTTCTTAGGTGGTTCCAACCGACGCGAGTGGAGATTACACTTTACCGATGACTTGGTAATGACCCAAATTGCCGGTGACGACTCTTTCTTAGAGCATCCAGTTAAAATGACTAAGATTTTAATTGGACCGGGTGAACGTCAACAAGTAGTTGTTGACTTCGGTAAATACAAGGAAGGCGATGTAGTCAACCTGTACACGGATGACTTCAAGCTGGTTGAGTTCCGAATCCATAAGTATGAGCGCGACGACAGTGTCATTCCAGACACCTTGTTCGTACCTGACTACCCAGAAGTTGACCCCAAGGCTGAAATCCGCAAGGTCACAATGGATAATCACAACTTGATCAATGGTCAACAATTCAAGATGGACAGAATCGACATGAAGCAGACGCTGATGAGTACCGAATATTGGGACATCACTAATACTAATGATAAGACTCACGGCATGCTCCACCCCTTCCACATTCATGGGGCCCACTTTATCGTAATCACTCGTAACGGCAAGGAACCTTACCCTAACGAGCGAAACGTCTACAAGGATACTATTGAAGTTGCTCCACAAGAAACGGTTCGGGTTAAGGTTTGTTTCGAAAACCCCGGGATTTTCATGTACCACTGTCACATCATCGAACACGAAGATGCTGGTATGATGGCCCAGATTCAAATCGTGGATCCAAAAGAACCTGACAAGAAGTATCACCTGATGGACATGGAAACTTTGACTAAGGCTTTCGCTGAAGAAAGAGGAATTGCTGAAGACGAGGTTTGGTGCCCAGGCATGGACACGGAAGGTATGGCTGTGAAGGGTGTAGACCACACCATGGATTCACTTTCAGGTGCTAGCCACCACTAATTTAACCAAACAATAAAAATTAGTAAAAATCGCTCATTACTTGAGCGATTTTTTGCTATGCCCCATATTTCTATGCTTAAATAGGCTTATCATGAGTAAGAAAAACGTATCAAAACCCCCACTAATATTTTTACTAGGACTCCTAACTCTAGGCGTTGTCCTCTTTATGGCCTTCAATTCGAATGAGATCAAGGACAAGTTCGACTGGTTGACGCTGAAGCAGGAGCAGAAACTGGACGTGCCCCTTGAAAACCAGTACCCCGACTTACCCAACGGCTGCGAAGTGACCGCCCTCTCCATGCTTCTGCGCTACTACGACATCAGGGTTACCAAGCTGGACCTGTCGCAAAACATCAAGCACGTTTCTTCCTTCAATCCCGATGGCAAATACCGCGGCAATCCACACGCTGGCTTTGTCGGCTACATGAGCCAGGCCAACGCCGGCTGGTGCGTCTTTAACGAACCGCTGGAACAGGTTGCCCGCAAGTATACGAGCCGCATCCAGAATGCGACGGGCCGCGACTTCATCCAGGTGCTGAAACTGGTCTCGGACGGCCACCCGGTCATGATCATCACCACCACCACGTTCAACCACGTAAACGACATGCAGACGTGGAAGACGGCCCAGGGAACGGTTAACGTCACGCCGTCCTCGCACGCCTGCGTGATCACCGGTTTTAACAAAAAAACGCGCACGGTCTACGTTAATGACCCCTTCGGTACCAAGAACAAGGCCGTTTCCTGGCAAAACCTTGAACGCAGCTACAACCAACAGGGCAAGCAGGCATTGTACATCAATTAAAAAGCACGTGCAAAAAAAGAGCAGATTCATAAGAATCTGCTCTTTTCAAATCGAGGCCCATCCTAAGATGGGTGACTACTTCTGTTCACATCAGGTTGGTCAACAGCCAACACTTCCCGTGTCTGCCAGTTAAGGCGGGCGTCCTCATGCAAATACGCATCTCGCGTTTTTGTCGACTCGCAACGCTTAGTATACCCTTTTCAGTTATGTTTGTAAAATTTTTTTATCCTGAAGAAAATCTCGACAAACATGTTGGACAGGAGCATCCCCAGGGCAATCGAGCCCGTGACGATGATCACGCGCAGGAACGCGTCGCTGGCCCCGTTCAGGTTGCCGGCGGTCAATTCCCGCACCGCCTGGTAGGCGGGCACGCCGGGTACAAGCGGCACGATGGCCGGGATGTAGAAGACCGTGGCCGGGCACTTCTTCCGCCGGGCAAAGACAATGCCCAGGATGCCAATGGCAAAAGAACCCAGCAGGTTGGACAAGAGCCGCCCCATGGAAGCGCGCATCGCCAACCAGTAAATCATCCAGCTAATAATACCACTGATACCAGCCAGATTGAGTACCCGGTGGGGCACGTTGATTGTCAGGGCAAAGCCGGCGGAAGCCAGGTAGGCAAAGCAAACGTTGATAATGATTTCTAACCAGAATGGCATTTTTATGCTCCCAAAAACTTCAGAATAATACCGACGCCGCCGCCCAGCGCAAACGCAGTCAACAGCGCCTCACAGACCCGGACGATGCCCGACAATAGGTCGCCCTTAAACAGGTCACGCAACGCGTTGGTCAGGGCCAAGCCTGGCACAAGCGGCATGAGCGCACCGGTAAGGATGTTGTCGATGACCATCTGCGGGTAGACGTGGACCAAGCCGACCGCAAGGGTCGTCATGATGAGCGCCGCCACCAGTTCCGCCAAAAACTTGACGTTGGTGAAGCGTTTGAAGTAGTAGAAAGAAACAAAACCGATGGCACCAATCAGCGCAGCGGCGGGAAAGTCGACCCAATCATAATTGTCCATGAACATGACCATCAGCGTCGCACTCAAAACCGCGGCACCGACCGTCTGCATCCACAAAGGAAAGGTGGGCACGTTCCCATTCGTCATCTTGTGGACCTGCTGCTTGACCTGGCGCAGGTCGATCTCCCTGGCGGCAAAGGCCCGCGACAGCGAGTTGATGCGGTCAACGAGCTCCAAGTTGATGTTGCGCTCCTGCACCTGGATCGTTTGACAGTAGTTGCCCTGGTCCAGACTCATGAAGATGCCGGTGGGCACAATGAAGACGCGCGGGTCCGGTTCGCCCGCGCTCTTGGCAATGCGGACCATCGTATCCTCGACGCGGTACATCTCGCTGCCGCCCTCGATCATCAACTGGCCGGCGGTCAGGCACGTATCCAGTAATTCTTGGTAAAAAAGCTTATCCCGTTCGCTAGACATTTTTCCCTCAAAGTTTATTCATCGTTTCAATATCGATTGTCTTGTCAACCCAGTCGCCCTGGAAGAAGTCGCGCTCGTGGCTGACAATGATTACGCCGCCTTCAAAGTTGACGATTGCCTGCCGCAGGGCGTCCTTGGAATCACGGTCCAGGTGGTTGGTCGGCTCGTCCAGGAACAACAGGTTGGCGGGTTCAAACTGCATCTTGGCCAGCTTGACCTTCTCCTGCTCGCCGCCCGATAGCTTCTTGAGCGGACTCATCGCCTGCTGTGCAGTCACGCCCAGCCGGGCCAGCGCACCGCGCAGTTCCTTGGGCTTCTTGCGGTCAAATTCCTCCTGCAGGTACTGCAGGGGCGTCATGTTGCTATTGGGCCAGGCCAGATCCTGCTTGAAGTAGGCCACCTTGGCCGTAGTCGACAGTTCAAACGAGCCGAAGATCGGCGGCAACTGGCCCAGCAGCGTCTTGAGCAGGGTCGTCTTGCCGATTCCGTTGAAGCCCGTGATTGCGACCTTTTCACTGCCGCCAACGGAAAAGTTGAAGGCCTCGGTGACCAGTGCGTGGTCGTAGCCAATCACCAGATCCTGCGTCTGCAGCAGCAAGTTGGAGGCCGTGGCCACGTAAGGAAACTCAAAGTGCACGCGCTTGTTGCCCTTGGGCGGGTTGAGCACGTCCATCCGGGCCAGCTGCTTTTCACGCGACTTGGCACTCTTGGACCTGGTGCCGGCCTTGTTCTTGCGGATGTAGGCCTCCGTCTTGGCAATCTTGCGCTGCTGGTTGGTGTAGGCCTTCATGTAGGTCTCCCGGTTGGCCGCCTTCTGCCGCATGGCCTGCTTGAGCGTCCCCGTGTAGCGCGTGATTGTGCCGATGTCAATGTCGATGATGCAGTTGGCAATCCGGCCCAGGAAGTCGTAGTCGTGGCTGACAACGATGAAGGCACCGCTGAAGTCGTTCAGGTAGCCCACCAGCCAGTCGATGTGGCCGACGTCCAGGTAGTTGGTCGGCTCGTCGAGCAGCAGGACGTCCGGGTTCTGCAGCAGCAGCTTGGCCAGAATAATCTTGGACCGCTGGCCGCCCGATAGCTGTGCCACGTCGTGGTCGTAGCCCAGTTCGGCCAGGCCCAGCCCCGACGCCACGCGTTCGATTTCCGTGTCAAGGCCGTAGAAGTTGTTTTCTTCCAGGTAGGTCTGCAGCTTGCCCGCTTTTTCAAGCAGGTCGGCGGCGCCCTCTTCGGCGTACTGCGCGTACTGCGCATTTAGCTCTTTTTCTTTTTGATAAAGGTGGTCAAAGGCCGTCCGCAGGAAGCCGCGGATGGTCACGCCCGGCGTGAGCTTGGCGTACTGGTCGAGGTAGCCCACGGTCACGCGGTTCTGCCACTTGACCTGGCCCTCGTCCGGCAGCATCTCACCCGTCAAAATCTTGATCAGGGTCGACTTGCCCACCCCGTTCTGGCCGGTGACGCCCATGTGGTCTTCCTTGTTGAGGACGAAGTTGCCGTTTTCGTACAGCGTCTTGTCCACAAAACTCTGCCCCAAATTTTTAACCGTCAGTAAACTCATTATCCATCCTCTTTCAAAAATACGACTCGCCTTAGTATATAATAAAGTCGCCCGTTTGGCTTGCCTGGGCGCCGAAAAGCCGCCGATTTCTGCGCACCGCTGACCCGCAAATTATTTTTCGCGGTGGTGCCAAAAACGATTGTGCAACGCGGCACGGTAACATATAATTAGGTATCACATCTATCAGTAAGTTTGGAGGAAACCAAAATGAAGTTGAAAAAATGCTTAATTACGCTTGCTGCTCTGGTAACGGTCGGTGCTGCCGGTACCGCTGCCGCCGCTCCGGCCCGCGCTGCACAGGCCAAGGCGGACACGGCCGTCTTCCCCAAGAAGATGCACGGTACCTGGTACTACTACGACACCGACATGAAGAAGGTCAATAAAACCATCTTTACCAAGACGACGCGGACCATCTTTGATGAAAAGGGCAAGAAATTTGTCGCCCCCCTGCACCCGTTAAAGGACGGCGAGCTTGATCCCCAGTTTGACCAAACCTACAACACCTGGATCAAGATTGCCGGCCAGCCCAAAGCGCACGGCCGCAGGTGGATCAACGTCCAGGGCTTTGCAGCAGGTGCAGGCGATGGTATCTACTACAACGTCGCCAAGCTCAAGGGCCACAAGGTCCTCTCCATGGCTTACGGCGCGGGCATCTGGCACACGGACCACTGCTACAAGACGGCCAAACTGGCCAAGCAGCTGAAGAACCGCCACTACGCCCACTTTGAATATTAATTAATACGGACTTCAGCATCAACGCTGAGGTCTTTTTTTGTCCCAAAGGCCGGCACTCACAAAAAGAGCCCCGTCAATTATTAACGAAGCTCTGCGTAGTCTATTCAAAAATCTCGCTTGCGGCCAGTAGCCAGTATCAACGGTGTTCCTGCTCGTACTTCTGCAGCGCATCTAGCACCTTGGGCCAGTAGCGCTTGGGCAGAATCAGCTGCAATTTATTATGGTAAATCGGAAAGTCGCTGCTCTTCATCCCCGTGATCTGCGCCAGGTCCTCGTCAGACAGGTGAAATTCACGCGCGATGCGCTTGATCTCGACCGACGCGTGCCCCCTAAACCAAGACAGTGCAAAGAAGAACACGGCGAAGAGGCCGGCACCAAATACGGCGGCCGGCATTGCCCAGTGGAACGTGTTCAGGCAGATGAAGAAGATGGCGATAAAGGCAATCAATGCCGAAATCACCCCGTAGACGACGGGAAAAAGTGCTGGTTTGCGCAATTGGAACCTCCTGTTTTTAAAAAATTCAAGGTTGAAATCCAGATCCTTTGGCCTTCCCGACCGGGCAGGCAGTCCAGGTTCTATTGGCCCGCGGAATTGTTGCTTGTGCCGTCCGTGCCGCCCTCGGTGGTAACGGCCGAATTATATATCTGGTAGTTGGTGAAGGGCGCCGGGTCCTTCCACTTGATATTGTTATTCTGCTCGTTGAGCCGGTTAAGTCGGGTCTCGTCGTTATCAAGCACCACCTTGTCTAGACCGAGGTTGCCCCGCACCTGGTCCGACACTTTTTGCAACTCCTTGGTTGAGGCAACCTGGATTGATGAGCCGTTAATCCACGCATCATGTCCCTGGAGGTAGCCGCTATCGATGTTATGTGAACAACCGCGGTAGGTGAGGGCGAGGGCGAGCAGGTCATTGAAGGTCAAATTGGTCTTAACGTACTTAGTAAAAATCTGGGCCAACTTGCGGTAATTAGCAATAGAATCAATCGAGATAGCCTTGTGTACAACTGCCTCAATCACCTGCCGTTGGCGCATCTGACGGCCATAGTCACCGCGTGGGTCATCATGGCGCATCCGCACGTAAGCAACAGCGTGGCGACCATTCAGGTGTTGTTTACCCTTATGAAAGTCACACCAGTCATAGCTAAAGCTAAAGGGCACCTTAACGTCCACACCACCAACCGCCTCAACCAAGCTTTTGAGAGCCTTCATGTTGACTTCGACGTAATAATAGATGGGCACGTCAAGCAATGCCGAAACGGTTTTGACTGAAGCAGAACTACCACCCATACCAAAGGCGGAATTAATGCGAAACATGTTGTACTTATCCCCAGGGTCGCCTAAAATATTAGCTAAGGTGTCCCGCGGAATTGAAGTCATTGTTGCCTTATTCTTAGCCGGGTTGGCCGTGGCCAGAATTAGGGTATCAGAGTTGCCCCGGTCGTGGCGCCCCTCAATTCCCTGGTCGACACCGAGAACCAAAACCGAAATCGGCTGCCGGTTAGCAATGCGAGCAGACGTGGCGGAATTACCGTTTTGTCCGTCAATCGCATAGTGCAGGGAAAAATACATATGCGCGGCCCAGGCCACGCCCAAACAGACACATAGGGTTGCAACAATACCACAAATGCGGGCAAAAAAGTTACCTTTGAACGTTCGCGCTGGCGCAGCCAGGACGTGATTGCGATGAAGATTCAGAGAAGGATGCCTTTGATGATAGTCTTCCCTGCGTTTTGAACTTGGATTCATGCCACTCTTTAATTCCTTCCGTAATTATTCATATTATTTGTATCACTTTTGGACCCAAAATAAAATAACGGCAACGATAATTAATAATACCTTATTTTTTAGTTTTTAACATATTAACACAGTTTCAGATAAATAGATAAAAAGGAGAACTGCAATGACAATACCTAACAGAACGGCAGTCCCAGAAGAACTCAAGTGGGATCTAACCCGTGTCTTCAAGTCCGACCAAGAATGGGAGGCTGAATCTGCCCAAGTCAAACAAGCAATAGCGACCCTGGATGCCTTGAAGGACAACTTTATCCAGTCAGGCAAGAACCTTTATGACGGACTCAGCCAGATTTTGGCCGTGCAGCGCAAGTTGGAAAGGGTCTACGTCTACGCCACGATGGCCAGTGACGTCGATACGGGGAATGCTCACTACCTGGGCTATGCTGCCCAAGTGCAGACGTTAGCCAGTGCCTTTGAAGCCGCGACATCCTTCATGAGTCCGGCCATCCTGAGCCTTCCTGCCGACCGCCTCGACCAGTTCAAGCAGGACGAAAAGCGGCTGCACGACTACGACCACCTGCTCGACCAGATTACTAAAAAACGCCCCCATACCCTGCTGGCCCCGGAAGAAAAGCTGGTCGCCGCTGCTGGAGCCGCCCTGAGTGCATCCGCGAGCACCTACAACGTTTTGACCAATTCGGACATGGAGTACAGCTACGTGCAAAATGATGACGGCGAAATGGTCCAGCTGTCCGACGGGCTCTACTCCCTCCTGATTCAATCACAGGACCGCATGGTACGTAAAGGGGCCTTTGACTCGATGTACGCTACTTACGGGCAATTTGAAAACAGTCTAGCCTCTACCTTAGCCGGCGCAGTTAAGGCCCATAATTATGATGCTGGTGTTCACCACTATGATTCAGCCCGCGCCGCGGCAATGCTCGAAAACGGCGTGCCGCCAATCGTCTATGATACCCTTATCCAAGCAGTCAACAGCCATCTAGACCTGCTCCACGACTATGTGGCCCTACGCCAGCAAATACTCGGCGTGGATGACCTGCAGATGTGGGACATGTACGTGCCCTTGACTGGCAAGCCGGCCCTGACCTACACCTTTGAAGAGGCCCAAAAGGAGGCCAAGAAGGCCCTAAAGCCACTGGGTGATGACTACCTGAAGCAGGTTGACTACATCTTCAATCACCGCGTTATTGACGTCGTTGAATCCCAAGGTAAGACCACGGGGGCCTATTCTGGCGGCTCCTACGACACGGACGCATATGAACTACTCAATTGGGAAAACAACGTAGACTCGCTCTACACCCTGGTGCATGAGACTGGCCACTCCGTCCACAGCATGTACACCAGGGCAAATCAGCCTTACGTCTATGGTGACTACTCCATTTTCGTAGCTGAAATCGCTTCGACCACCAATGAAAACATCCTGACGGAGTACTTCTTGGATCACGTCACCGACCCCAAGATCCGTGCGTTTATCCTCAATTATTACTTGGACTCCTTCAAGGGTACCCTGTTCCGACAGACCCAGTTTGCCGAATTTGAACAAACAATTCATCAATTGGATGCCCAGGGCGAAGCTCTGACTGCCGAACGGCTCAATGAACTATACGGTAAGCTTAACCAGCACTACTACGGATCAGCTGTCGAAGCGGGAAGTGCCATCGCCAGGGAGTGGGCACGGGTGCCACACTTCTATTATGACTTCTACGTCTACCAATACGCGACTGGCTTTGCCGCAGCAACTGCCTTAGCCAATAACATAGTCCACGGGACAAGTAAGCAGAAGCAGGCCTATCTTGAATTTCTCAAATCCGGTTCTAGTGATTACCCGGTTGAAATCATGAAAAAAGCCGGTGTTGACATGACCCAGCCTGTCTACCTAGAAGAGGCCTTTGCCACTTTCAAGAAACGCCTAGTTGAATTCAAACAGCTTGTTCAAAATGACTTTAAGTAACAAATGAGCGCTATAAACACATAAGAGGGGTGACGGATACCGGCCATACCCTCTTTTTTAGGTTACGAGCGGGTTTTTAGTCTGCCGTTCACAACGAGCTATTTAGTAATTAAAACATTATTGAATTCTACCAATAACATTCATAATAGAGTATTTCGACCAAATTTGACTAAAAAAGTACTCCTGACAACTATCTTAGTTGCTAGGAGTACTTTCTGATGGGGTGATATTTCGATATTATAGGGAATTAACTACTTAATATTTGTCTTTTTAATTAAAGTGTTGTCAGCTATTACGTAATAACTGGACTTCTTCATAGTTACGCTGCTACCGTAAGTTCTAACCAAATGGTGCTTTCTAAGCACTGTTTGACCCTTACGATGGCCGTATTGATTATAAAGATAAGCATTGTGCTTCAACGTACGGTTTTGGCCGTCAATATTGGCTGCTGCTAGGTAGAGGCCATCAGGCAGTTCATAATAAGTCTTGCCGTTGATCTTCTGTTTGCCTGTCGTCTTGACTACAGAACCAGCCTTAATAATCAGGCCATTAGCACGCTTAGCCTCCTGGTTATACAGATAGGCGTTGTGCATAACTTTCTTTTCAAGCAGGTTATTGGCGTTGTCATTAACGATAGCTGTGCCGAACTTATTTGAAGTAGTCTGCTCCACCAGGTTGACCAGTTTGACGAAGCGATTAGGGGCAATAATCAAGTACTTTTTACCCCGCATTGTGACAGGGTCACCGTAAGTGTCAAGCGTTTGGCCCTTCTTGAGTACCTGGACGGGGTTTACCCGGTTACCATACTGGTTGTAAATAAGGGCATTGTGCTTTAGGGTACGCTTGGTGGCGTCAATGTTGCCCGCCGCCACATAGTAGGTTTTGTTATTTGCACCGCGATCAACCAGGATATAGTATTTTTGATCAGCAATGGTGGTATAGCCGTTAACCTCCAGACGGGACCCGGCTTTGAGCACAACCTTGTTGGCCCGCTTCCCCTCATGATCGTACAGATAACCATTGTGCATTAAGATGACTTGCTCGCTCTTAGCGGTACTATTGGCTATTCCATCAGCTGGATTAGTGTTTCCCGGCGCTACTGGGGCAACAGGAACGGTAGAAGCAATCGGGTAACTAGGGTTGACTGGAGTGCTCGGGCTATTAGAACTATTCTTGGTATAGATGTAAGTAACTTCCTGTGGTTGATCAGTAAATTCAGTTGGCTCCGTACCCTTTACTTGCTTAAAGGTGTAGTACTTGATGTCCTTGTGCTGCGGAGTAAACTTGTCACCAGGCCATTTGCTCGAAGCATCGATAGTGTCAATGGGGCTGATAGCATTGTTATTCTCATCAACATAGTGGATAACGATGTTAGCAGCAGGGGTTATCAGATTATGATCCCGAATCCAGACTCCTAAATCCCTGGTACCGACAAAATTCGTTAGAAATTGGGCAAAATCACTTTCACTTTTCCCATTCGGCTTAATAAATGAACCTGTACCCTGTTCTTGCCATTTTCCTTTCAAGCCCGTATCGTTAACAAATTTATTCGCCTTACCTAGTTTAATTATTGATATCGCGTCACCAAACATGTTCTTAGTGGCCTGCACGTTTGTCATGTTAAAGTCGCTAATATCTAGCCACTTTAAGCCTGAGCCATTGAACATGTCGGACATATCAGTAACCTTGCTAGTATCAAAGCTAGTTAAGTTAACTTGTCCAATATTTGTGCCAACAAGAAACATTCCTTTCATATTAGTTACTTGATCAGTCTTAAAATGGCTTAAATCTAGCTTGACCCTGGTAGCTTCACCTGAGTCAGATGTACCTGTATTAATCGTACCTGTTATGCCTGTATCTGTTTTTGCACTATATGAAAACATGTACGACATGTCCGTTACACTACTGGTATCAAAGTGACTAAAGTCTAAACCACTTAATGCTGGGCCCATTTCATTGGAAAACATATATGACATATTCTTAACTTGGCTAGTATTTTTTAAGTTACTAATGTCAAGCTTATTGCCACCAAAAGCTTCAAACATATGAGCCATGTTGGTAACTTTCTTTGCATCCATGTTAACCGTCAGATCACCAGGGGTTAATTGACCATTAACCATATCACTGACTCTTAGCTTGTTAAACATATAAGACATATCCGTTACATTGCTAGTGTCAAAGTTAATGGCTAGCTTAGATTGGTGATACAAGTTAGTACCACTAAACATGCTTTTCATATTAGTAACTTCGCTCGTGTTAACATGGTCTAAGCCCGTTATTTGGCTTAAGTCCAAATTACTAAAGAAACCTTCAGCTGAACCCTTTAACTGCAAATTACCTGTGATCTTTAATTCATAGTTGAAGATATTATGGTTCGCAAATTTTTCGGAAACGGACAAGGGATCGGTAGCGGTACCACCCTTAATATTAATAATATGCTGGGTATCATCAATATCATAGGTAATATTTGACCAATGGTCGTCTTGACCAGCACCTTTAGCCGTTAATTTGTTAACTTTGTTAGTGTTAGCTGGCTTTATGGTGTCACTAGGTGTTTTTGCATCAACTGGTTTTGCAACTTGATTAGCTTCAGCTTTACTAGTTTGATCAGTTGTATCAGTTACTACTGGCACTTTTGAACTAGCTGCTACGGCTTTATCATTTGTATTTTGACTAACTGTTGCGGCAACCTTAGCATTCTTAACGCCATCAGCAGGCGCTTTATTACTAATAGTGGCGTTAGTAGCCGAGTCCGCAGAATTATTAATCGTATCAGCTTTTACTTGTTGTGCTCCCATCAGTAGCAGTGAGCAGAGGGCTGCTCCCGCTAAGCTGAGTGTTAATTTATTGGTTTTATTGTTGATTACTTTGTTTTTATAATTCATAATGCTCTTTCTCCCCTAAATTAACAATATTATATTATTTATATGTAAAAAAGTGAAGTCTTATCTCTGCATTCAATAAAACTTCACTAGCTAGTTAATTATATTTTACTTATATTCCTGCCAGAAGCGCTGGGCTAGCTTTGCATAAAGCCGGCAGCCCGCTAGATAATCGGCTACTTCGACAAACTCGTTAGGTTCATGATCTGTTGTACCGGCGGCTGGACCCAGAATGATAATGGGGAAGTCACCAGCCCGAATATATTCAGAGGCATCGGTAGCACCGGTACCTGCTGTGAAGTGACTAGGCCGCGCTAATTCTTCTTGGACAACTTTTTGGGCCAATTTAGCCAGGCGCGTCCCCGCTTGACTGGGCAGTGGCACTTCCGGAAAACTGTAACGCAGCGTGAGCTCCGCTCCATTTTTATTGAGTTCGGCAACAATTTCTTCTAGCTCGCTATAAATCTGGGCATTAGGATAGCGTGGTGTTGTCCTGATGTTGCCCGACAACCACGCACTGCCTGGTACGGAATTAATCTGATCGCCACCCTGAATCTGGGTAATGACGTGCGTCAATAATCCTAGATCCGGGTCTTCCTGCGTGTGACAAGCCAGCAAATCCTGGGCCCTTTGTGCAAACTCAACCAGGGGCATAATAGCATTCTTACCTTTTTCTGGTGTCGACGAGTGAACAGTCGCACCCGTTGAAGATACATAATAATCAATCACGCCTTTATGGGTCACGCGCACATTGAAGTGAGATGGCTCCCCAATGACTAGGCCGGCCAAATCAGTCGCATAACCCTCTTTAACCAGCTGTGCGGCCCCATATTCACCGGTTTCTTCACCAACTGATGCCAGCAAGCGAATGCGGCCCGGCAATGGTTTTCTTTCAGCTAGCAAATCTAGCATGGCGACCACCATAGCGGCTAGACCCGACTTCATGTCACTGGCACCACGACCAAATAACCGACCATTCTTAATAGTTGGCGTAAAAGGCGGTGTCTGCCAGTTACTGAGCTCACCGGCAGATACAACGTCTTCGTGCCCGGAAAAGCCCAATAGTGGGCCCCGCTCACCCATGGTAATAACCAAGTTATCGCGCCCCGGGGCGTAAGGTACCCGCGCAAGCTGGACGGGGTATTCACTAAATAAGTCCGTTAGATAGTCTGCCACCAGACTTTCGTGGTCATTAGCCGAAGCGATTGCAATCAGGTCAGTCAGAATTTTGAGTGCACGTTTTTCTTCCATTAATTAATCCTTTTTCACTTAGCTGCTTTTATGCTTCTAACACTTTAGCCAAAAAGTCCTGAGCCCGTCCGGTCTTGGGGTGAGCAAAAAAGTCCTCGGGCGTCGCCTTTTCCTGGATGTAGCCGTCAGCCATGAACCAGACTTCGTCCGCCACATTCTTGGCAAAACCCATCTCATGCGTAACGACCACCATGGTCATCCCCTTTTGAGCAAGATCCTGCATTACCTTAAGCACTTCACCGACCATCTCAGGGTCAAGTGCCGACGTGGGTTCGTCAAACAGCATCACTGCAGGATCCATTGCTAAGGCCCGCGCAATCGCCACCCGCTGCTGCTGTCCTCCGGAAAGACTGGCCGGAAAGGCCTCGGCCTTGTCGGCTAGCCCCACCTGAGCGAGCAGATCGGCGGCCGCTGCCGTAGCCTCCTCATCACTGGCTCCCTTTACCTTCATTGGTGCCAGCTTAATGTTTTCGCTAATCGTCATGTGCGGGAAAAGGTTGAACTGCTGAAAAACCATGCCCATTTTCTCGCGCAACTGATCTAGCTGCGTTTCACTTAAAGCTGTCAGTTCCTTATTTTCAAACAAAACCCGGCCTGCAGTTGGCTGGTCCAATAAGTTGAGACAGCGCAGGAAAGTACTCTTACCGGCACCTGAGGGACCCACCAGACAGATAACCTGTCCCTCTACAACTGTTGCATTAACGTCTTTTAAAACCTCATTATTGCCAAACGTCTTTTTTAAGTGTTCAACTTGTAAGACTGTCCTCTTAGTCATGGTTCATTTTCCTTTCTAAGTGTTTCATCAGGCTGGACAAGCCAAACGTAATGATAAAGTACAGCATCATCGTAATCACGAGTGGCATAACCCCACGGTAAGTATCGGCCTGCACGATTCGTGACTGGTAAATTAAATCCTTGACACCGATTACCGATACAATTGAACTTTCCTTTATTAAAGACACAAATTCATTACCCAGAGCTGGCCAGATGTTCTTCATTGCCTGTGGCATGATGACGTACCGCATCGTCTTGGCCCGTGATAGGCCCAGTGACCGCGCTGCTTCCTGTTGACCCACTGCAATCGAGTTGATGCCGGAACGAATAACCTCAGCAACGTAAGCGGCCGAGTTGAGTGCGACCGCAATGATACCGGAAAGCAGCGCCGGTATGTTAATAATCACTCCTAGGCCAAAATAGATGAAGAGCAGCTGCACCATCAGGGGCGTACCCCGCACAAATTCAATGTAGGCTGTGGCCACGGAACGCGCAATTTGATTGTTACTTAAGCGCATTAAGGCCAGTATAGCACCCAGTAAAAAGCCAAAGAAAACAGAAATTGCCGAAATAAATAGGGTGTAGCCCACGCCAGCAATGAAGAAATCCTTATAGGCCCACATCGAATTAGATTCCTGTGCCGCCTTTTTGGTCTGACCGCCAGCCAGGTACTTCCCAGCCTGAGGCAAGTATTGCTGATTAATCAAATCCTGCTTTTTAATTTCAGCAATTGACTTATTGGCGGCCTTGACCAGACTTTTTGCCCCCTTATGAAAAGCAATCGCAGATCCGGCAGAATCTACCTTAAAGCCTGAAGGAATGACCATAATACCACTCGTATTTTTGGCAAAAGCATTAGCCGTAGCCGTGTCAACAGCTACGCCAGCAAACTTATTCGTCTTTAAGCCGAGAATAAGGTCACTGTCTTTATCCATCGTTTTCAGCTTGGCCTTTTGGGCCTGTTCCTTGATCAGGGTGGCCTGCAAACTGCCCGTCTGAGCACCGATGACCTGACCGGTAAAAGAATGGTAATCTTTAAACTTGGCCTTGTCCGCTGTTCTAATCAACAGATCCTGCCCACTCTTATAGTAAGCGTGACTAAAGGCTACGCTCTTCGCCCGTTTAGGCGTGGCATCCATACCAGAAATGACCATGTCAATCTTACCCGTCTCCAAGGCCACCAGTAGTGAATCAAAGTCCATCGTACGGACAACTAGCTTTACGCCCAAATCACGGGCAACTTTACGGCCGACCTCAATATCCATTCCTACTACCTTGGACTTACCATTAATGTTTTTGACAAATTCATAAGGTGGAAAATCGGGGCTGGTACCCATCACTAATTCACCTTTTTGCTTAACTTTATGCAGGTATGTATCCGTTGCCTGCGGGGATTGACTAGATTTTGCGGCCAGTATTTTTTGGGGGGATAGGGTCAACATCATCACGACTATGATAATTGCTTTGAGCCAGTTCCACGGTTTTTTCATAATTTCTCCTCCACTTTTGCATTATAACAATTATAATAATATAAAAATAAAATTACAGCAATTCATATTATCTTATTTTTATCAAGCAAAAAAAAGCTCTGCCATTCAATCTGCTTAAATAGATTGACACAGAGCAATTTTGTTTTCTTAGGAACAAGCGTAATTAAGCGTGTGAAGCCCCCGATACCACATCAGAATCATTTTCCTTAATTTGGTTATCAGCAGTTACAGGATACGGCTGAATTCTGGAAGGATCCGTATTTGACTTCAAATTATCAGCTGAGTAGTTGATGTGAGCAAGCTTAGCGTGCTTAACATCCTCAATGGTCTTGCAGCCAGTCAGTTGCATGTCAATTAAGAGTTCTTGATTTAGTTGTTCAATAACGGATTGTACCCCCTTCGGGCCACCCAGAGCCAACCCATACAAGTATGGGCGACCAATGCCGACCAGGTCAGCACCAAGTGCCAATGCTTTAAAGACGTGCGATCCGCGCCGAACACCTGAATCGAAGATAATCGGTACCCGGTGGTTAACCGCCTGGGCGATTTCGGGCAACATATCGATTGTGGCTGGGCCACTATCAATTTCACGGCCACCGTGATTAGTAACGTAAATTCCATCCGCACCACAGCCCATGGCCAGATAAGCATCCTCAGCACAGACAACCCCCTTGACAAATACTGGCAAGCCAGACATTTCCTTAATGCGCCGAACATCTTCTGGACCAATCTTTTGGGCGGAGGAAGCATACATTTGTGCCACCGTCTGTCCTTCACCTTTTGCACCTTGGTAACGGCTAAAGAAATCAAGCGGTACAGGGTAAGCGAACTTGGTCCTCAGGTTGGCTTCACGGAAGCCAGAAACTAGTGCGTCAACCGTCAGGAAGATTCCCTTATAGCCAGCCTTCTTAATCGCGTCAAAGACCATCTTGTTGAAGTCCCAATCTTTACTCAAATAAAGCTGGAAGAAACGGGCTGCATCCGGAGCAGCCGCTGCAATATCTTCGACACTCTTGTTGCCATAAGTACTAGACGAAAATAGGGCGCCAGCCGCAGCCGCACCCTTTTGAGTAGCAGCTTCGGCATCCTGGTGGGCAATACCGTGACAAGCAATTGGTGAAATCATTATCGGGGTCTTCAACTTCATCCCCATGAATTCAGTGTCCAGTTGTGGGCTATCCATATTGGTTAAAGCCCGGGGCACAATTTGGAAATGGTTGAAGGCAGTAGTATTGTTCCGCCATGTCCATTCATTTTCCGAACCAGAAGCAATGTAATAGTAAGCACCTTCCGGCATAACTTCCTTGGCCCGTTCCTCAAGCTCATCGAGGTTAATCATGTTGATCATTTCATCCCGATCACTTTGGGGAAAACCATTATAGTATGATGTCATTTTAAAGACTCCTTCTATGAATTAAATCTATCCACGTCTTATTATACATGAAAATGCTTACAATAGTTAGTGAATTTTGCAAAAGAATGTTTAAATAACAGTCTTATCGATGTGTTAAAATTCACAATCTCATCACAAGCAGGTACTTGCAGACTGCTGTTGGAATTACCTAATCAAAGGTTGTGCTTAATCAGGTGGGTGAAGTAAGTAACAAGATATACTGCCACCTCAATGAGTGCGATGAAAAAAGTTACGGGCAGATTAGTGATGAAGCCCAAATATAATCCAAGCCACACCCCCGCCAAGGCCAAGATGACTGACCAGGCAATCATTGACGACACCGTCTTGCCCAGATAGCTTGCCGTTGCCGGTGGCAGCGTCAACAAGATAAACACAAGCAGGGAGCCCACAATCTGTGCACCAATGGAGACTGACATGGCCAGTGCAACCAGGAAGATGACGCTGATCAGGCCCGTTTTTACTCCGTGCGCCAGTGCGCCGATGTGATCAAAAGAATCAAAGTTCAGCGGGCGCTGGATGGCAAAAATCAGCAGAAGGACAATGACGGACAAGACAACCAGCTGCACGACGCCCTGCTTGTCGACCCCAATGATGCTGCCAAACAAAATATTGGTGGCATAGTTGCTGTTTGCCCCCGATATTGCCAAAAACAGAACTCCCAGCCCGATAAAGAGCGCAGAAATCGCACTGATTGATGATTCTTTTTGCTCGCTGTGTAGGGACAATTCGCCGACACTAATTGAGCCCAGCAGCGCGAACAAGAGCATCCCCCAAAGCGGGCTGATCCCGAGCCAAACCGCGAAGGCCGCACCGGCAAAGCCGATTTCCGACAGCGTGTGGGCCAGAAAGCTGAAGTTGCGCGCTACCACGTACACGCCAACGGTCCCGCAGGTGATAGCAATAAAAGTGCTGGCCAGGAAGGCGTTGCGCATAAAGTCAAATGCAAACATTATTCATAGGCCTCCTCAAATTGCGTCATCTCACCCTGTTCCATCTTGCCGTGGTTCAAATACAAATAGTTTTGCATATACTTGCGCGCCAGGGGAACATCGTGCGTCACAAACAGAACGGTTATTTTATGTTTCTCGTTCAGGTGCCTGATTAACTTCATCAGTTCTTCCTTAGCCATCGGATCAAGACTAGCAGTCGCTTCGTCCAGAATAATCATGTTTGGACTGTCAAGGAGAGCCTGGGCCAGGTACGCACGCTGCTTCTGGCCGCCAGAGGCCTCGCCCATACGCGTACCTCCTATTTTATCCAAGTTGGTTTCTTTCAGCTGTTTTTTTATGGTCTGCTTAATTTTACTGTTCTTGATTAGGGGCGCATTCAACCCGACAAAAGCTTCAATCGATAGTGGGTATTCTGCATCGATATTGCGGAACTGCGGGACGTAGCCCAGTCGCATATCGCTTGCAAAGGTGAAACTACCGGTTGTCGGTGCCAGCATGTTCATTAAAATGTTGATCAGCGTCGTCTTTCCTGCACCATTAGGTCCTAACAAGGCGGTCATCGAGCCTTTCTTCAGCCTAAAGTTAACGTCCGCAAAAACCGGCCTTTGCTCAAATTTCATTGAGAGATTGTTAACTTCTAAAATGTCAGTCAAATTGTCCTCCTGTCGTTATTTTTTAAAATTTCCCGCTTTAACGTACTGATTGACGTCAATAGGATAAAACTTGCGCCCGTTAATCTTGACCCGGCCGCCGTAAGTTCTGACGTACCTCCCGCGATACAGCTTGCCGACGTTAACCCGCCAGCCTTGATTATCATAAATAAACGCATTGTGGGTCAAAAGCCGCAATTTGCCCTCAACGTTGCTGGCCACAACATACTGGCCAGCAGCAATCTGCAGGTATTTTCTGCCCTTGATGAACTTGGGTCCGTAAAGCGTGAGCTTGGTGCCCGCCTTCTTCACGGGAAGGCTTGTCTTAGCCCCCGTTTCATCATAGACCGCTGCGTTGTGCATCAGGGTCTTGGTGCCGGTTGAAGCAGGCAAGCTGGGCGCAGCCGGAGCTACTGGGGCTGATGGAGCTGCTGGGGCTGACGCAGCCGGCGGCGTAACTACCGGTTGCTGGTCGACTGGGTTGGCAGGTGTGCTTCCTGAATCCTGCTGGTCGTAGTAGTACTTGATGAGATCGTAGAAGTCATCCATTGAGTAGCCCCACTTGGCAAAGTAGCCATCGGGGTCCGTGTGGTCCGTGCCCCCCAAAAACTTGGAGACGGCATGGTGGGACCAGACCGTGCCTACGCCGTCGTGGACCGCGTTATCGGGCACCAGGTTATACTGGTGCATTACCTGTGCAATGTAGATTGCATCGTTGTTAATGCTTTTGGCGAAGTCGGCCTGATTGTTTTCCTGGCACAGTTCCACCTGGAAAAAGCGGTTGTTGGCCATCGGTCCTGCGCCCCAGACGCCGTATGCCGGCGTCATCATCTGGATGACGCCCGTGTGGTCGACGAAGGCGTGCACGTAGGAATAAATATTCATCCATTCCCGGTTAAAGTAAATAGCCTCGTTATGTGCGCTTGCGCCCGGCGTCGCCGTTTCGTGAACAACAACGCCCTCGGGCTTGCCGGTGCGGTACTTTATTTGGTTGGCAGCCAAAAAATCATTGTACTTGATGCCTTCCTGCTGCAATATTTGCTGCAGGCTAGTGACACCGCTGTAGGTATTCTGCTTGGCAGCATCATTGATTGCACTCGCCTGAACGTTAGATGTTTGCACCGCAGCGGGTACGGCTAGAGTAACAGCCAGTGCCAGTGCAGTAATAATCTTTTTCATTTTTATCCCTCGTTTAACTCATTTCTCGATAACTTTTGCCAATTTGCGGTAATTGCTTGTCATCCACTCAAGGTAGGTTGTGTCAGCCGGTATTGTTTCCCGGACCGTCAAAACCGGAATCCCTTGTTCTTTAGCCAGTTTAACAAAATTATTGACGGTTGAGCTAGAAGTTTGCGAATTAACCACCAAAAAGGCAATTTTCCGCTTTTTAATGCCCGTCGTCATCTCCTGCACGGCTGCGGGGCTGGGATCCGTATTGTTTTGGATTGCCTTTTCAAAGTCCTTGTCCGCTACCTTGAGGCCGGCTGCCGCCAGAGCGTAATCGAAGACCGGTTCACTCACGTAAACGGGCTTGGTGTCGGTGCCCGCATTTTTGGGCAGCAGCTTGCGGACACGCGCAATCTGGGCCAGGTACCGCCGGCCGTTATCACGGTAATACTGCGCGTGGTGCGGGTCCTTCTTGCTCAGTCTTTTGACCAAGTAATCAACGTACTTGGCCGGCATGGTCAAATCATACCAGATGTGGGGATTGGCGCCCTTATTCAGCCCCAGCAGGTCTTCACCAACCAGAACGGGCTTCTTGTCAACTGAGGAGGCAAGCTTGTTCATCCAGCTATCATAACCCAATCCGTTAGCAACGACAACGTCTGCGGCCGACAATGTCTTGGCGTCGTTTGTCGTAGGCTCAAAGTCGTGCGGATCGGCGGACGGCTTCTTAATGATTGCCTCGGCCGTGCCGTACTTGCCCACCACGTTCTGGGCAATATCGGCGTACACGTTTGTCGTTGTTACTATTGCTATTTTGCCATCTTTATGCGGCTTGGGCGCACATGCGCTCAACACCAGCGCAAGCACGCACGCCATGGCAGCACCAGCAAATATTCTTTTCAATTTAGCAAATTTCTTCATCGTCGTCATCCTTTGATCAACTTTAACCAGTCGAATAATCGGTACTTACAATTAATAACCATTATACACTACAATACTAGCACTCATAAAGCGCCGCGTCAGGTTCACCGGGTTGACAATCCAATTAAGTTTGACGGCTTCTTTTTCCTGGTCGCAGCACCAATCAAAATAACAAAGACACGCGGCCAGGCCGTACGCCTGCGGTACAAGCAGGCGTCACCAGTCAATGACTTTAAAAGGCGGGCACCGGCAGAAGGTGCCCGTGCGCCTAAAAATAGCCGTTGGGGGCCATTCTAGACTAGGTTTTGACCAGCAAAAAAGCAGTTCACGGGAGCATTCCCCCCCATTAACTGCTTAAATTTTCTATTTATTATTCCTTACTCGGCTTTTTGCTCAACGGACTTTTTCCACAGGCCCAGAATCACACCGGCAACAATTGAACCAATGATGGTTGCAACGAAGTACAAAACAATGTGGTTGGCAAGGGGCGCTACCCACAGACCGCCGTGGGGTGCAGGAACGCCGATGCGCCAGAAGCCAATGAGGGCGCCGCCCACGGCCGAACCAATGATGCACGACGGGATGACGTGGCCGGCATCGGCCGCTGCAAATGGAATCGCACCTTCAGTAATAAAGGAGAAGCCCAAAATCCAGTTAGTAATGCCTGCACGGCGTTCCTCTTCCGTATACTTGTTCTTAAAGAAAGCCGTACTGATCGCCGTTGCAAATGGTGGCACCATGCCGCCGACCATTACGGCCGCCATCATGACAGCCGCCACCGTTGAGTGGGGATCGTTGGCAAAGGCACCGGAAGCAAAGACGTAAGCAGCCTTGTTGAAGGGTCCACCCATGTCGATTGACATCATAGCCGCCAGGATAGTCGTTAAGACCACCAGGTTGCCCGTACCCATCTGGTTCAAGAAGTTGGTAATTGCCAGATTAATCGTACTGAAGACGGGGTTAACAATGTAGTACATGACAAGGGCAATGAGGAGCAGACTCAAGATTGGGTAGATGAGCATCGGCTTCATCCCCTCAAGCGACTTAGGCAATTTTGCAAACAATTTTTTCAGGCCCAAGACCAAGTATCCGGCGATGAAACCGGAGGCCAGACCGCCCAAAAAGCCAGCCGGCGACTTGGCATTGGAAAAGACATTGGCCACGTAGGCGCCGCCGTATGCCCCGCTATAGACGGTGGCCATGAAGCCGCCGACAAACCCGGGCATGAGGGCGGGCAGATCGCCAATCGATTCGGCAATGTAGCCGGACAGGATCGGCACCATGAACGCAAAGGCCATGTTGCCGGCATTGTTTAGGAAGATGAAGGCCGGTGACTTGGGACCGCCGGCATAGTTTTCCACGATGAAGGAAATGGCCATGAGGATCCCGCCTCCGATAACAAAGGGCAGCATGTGGGAGACGCCGTTCATCAGGTTCTGGTAGATTGAACCCCAGACCCCCTTCTTAGAGTCATCGCTGGCAGCTGCTTTGCTATCAGCATGATAAATGCCGGTATCCCCATCCAAGATCTTGCTGATTAATTCGTCCGGCTTGTTAATGCCATCAACTACCGGCCTCGTAACCAGCGGCTTGCCGTCAAAACGCGGCATGTCCACCTTCTTGTCCGAGGCGATGACAACGCCCTGGGCCCGCTTGATCTCAGCGGCGGTCAGCTTGTCCTTGACCCCTTCGGAACCATTGGTCTCGATGCGGACGTCAACGCCGCGCTTCTTGCCCGCCTTAATCAGGGCTTCCTGGGCCATGTAAGTGTGGGCAATGCCGTTGATGCAGGCCGTTACCCCGACAATTAACGGCTTGTCGCCGTCGCCTGGTTTTTCCGCCTGCTTACGGTCAGCCTCTTTGTCCGCATCATTTTTCTGCTCAGCAGCTTCAAAAAGGTTAATCACTTCAGCGGGCGTCTTAGCCTCCTTGAGTGCTGCAACCAGGTCAGGGTTGATCAGCAATCCCGACAATTTTGCCAGAGCCTCGAGGTGGGTGTTGTCAGCACCGTCTGGTGCGGTAATCATGAAGAACAAGTTGACGGGCTGGCCATCAAGGGAGTTATAGTCAATGCCCTGCTCGCTCTTGGCAAACAGTACGCGTGCCCGGTTGATTGACTTGTTGCGGGCGTGCGGCATGGCAATGCCATCACCAATGCCCGTTGTCGACTCGTTTTCACGCGCCCAGATCGACTTGATGAAGTCCTCTTCATTGTTGACGATGCCGGTCGCGACTTCTAAGTCGGCCATCTCCTTGATTGCATCCTCCTTAGTGGTCGCCTTGAGCGCCATAATCATGGATTCAGGAGCTAAAATATCCTTAATTTTCATTGCATTTCCTCCTTAAGTTATGAAATCTGCTCTACTTCGATCTGGGGCAATACGGCCTCAATCTGCCCCTTCACGGCAATATCCTTGGTAAAGGCGGTGGCGGCACCGCAGGCCATGCCAACCCTGAAACTGTCCACAGGATTGCCACTTTGCACGTATGTGCCGATAAAGCCTGCAATCATCGAGTCGCCGGCACCCACCGAATTGACCACGGTCCCGACCGCGGCTTTAGCATGGTAGAAGTGGTCGGGGGTAATCAGGTACCCGCCCCGGCCGGCCATTGATACCATCACGTTTTGTGCACCTTCGTCCAGCAGCTTGCGGGCCGCTGCCAGCATCTCGCGGTCAGAATCAAAGGTCGCACCGAACAGGTCAGCGAGTTCATGGTGGTTAGGCTTGATAACTAGCGGCTGGTATTCCAGCGTGTCAAGCAGTGCCTGCCCCGTTGTATCAATAACGAACTCTGCACCGGCTTCCTTAATTTTGGGGAGCAGCTGTTTGTAAAAGTCGGCCGGCAGACTCGGGGCCAACGACCCACTCAAAACGATCACGTCGCCCCTTTGCAGGTCCTCCAGCCGGGCTGTAAAGGCGGTGATTTCCTGCGCGGTGATATTGGGACCCGCTGCGTTAATTTCCGTCTCCTCTTCCGCATGGATCTTGACGTTGACCCGGGTAGAAGCGGAAATCGTGACAAAGTCGTTGACGATGTGGCGCTGGTTCAGCTGTCGCACCAGTTCCTTGCCGGTGAACCCACCAACAAAGCCCCAGGCCGTGTTGTCAACCTTTAGCTGGTTAAGGACCTGTGACACGTTGATGCCCTTGCCGCCAGCCAAGAACGAGCAGTTGTTGCTGCGATTCACGCTGCCGGCTTCAACCTGCTCCAACTGGATCACATAGTCCAGAGCGGGGTTAACTGTAACCGTATATATCATTTACTTTACCTCTTTCACAATAATCTTAGCGGGTAATAATTTCTTTTGCTGCGCACTGAGCCTGCTGGTGATCACGGTGCAATTTTTGACATTGCCAAAAACGGCAAAGTTCCGCTCACCAAATTTCGACGCATCAGTCAAAACGTAGGTTTGCCGCGCTTGGGCAATCTCCAGTTTTTTGATTGCGGCCTCTTCAGGGTCGGGGGTCGTCATGTTGCCCCGGCAGTCAATGCCGTTAGTCCCGACGAAGCTGGCCGCAAAGTTCATGCCCTGCAGCTGTTCGAGGGCCGATTGGCCCACCACGGCATGGGTATCTTCCTTTACCCTGCCCCCGAGAAGAAGCGTGTTGATTCCGTGCCCAAGAGTGCCCAGTGCCGTTTCAATACCATTGGTCACAACGGTGACATTCGCAATCTCCGCCAAGAACGGCACCATCTCGTAAGCGGTCGTTCCCGCATCGATAAAAAGATAGTCATTTTCATGGACATAATGACGAACTGCGTATTCGGCAATCCGCGTCTTTTCATCATGGTTCATCGCGAAGCGGATGTGCTGGGAAACGTCGTGACTAAAATTTTTAACCGATTGGGCCCCACCGTGAATCCGTTTGACCAGTCCGTTTTCTTCTAGATGAATCAGGTCACGTCTGATGGTTGATTCAGATGTGGCCGTCAACGTGCACAAGTCGCTGATGCGACACAACCCGTGCTGGTTAACGTAGTTTTCGATTAGTCTTTGCCGTTCCTGGGTTAACATCACCCGCTTCACCTCCCAGAATATTTTATGCGGTTTGCTCGTCATAATCAATCATTTTCACCCAAATCCACTCAAAAAAATGCACTTTGATGCAAAATTATCCAGCAGGCGCCAACTCGCCATTGTCTTTAATGCCCGGGGAGAATAATTTTCACCTTTTTATTTGTGGTAAACTTGATAGTACTAACTTCCAAGCAAAAGAAAGGTCGATCACAGTTAACAATGGCAGATAATGAAGCACGACACCATATATCCGCGCGCCACCACATGAAAATCCATTGGAAGGATTTTTATAAGAGTCCTGATAATACCCTCATCAAATACACAACGCTCGTGGAAAAAGGCTCGCTTGTGGGCCGAATCGGGATCATGCTGCTGGAATGCGGCACCGGTGCATGGCGGGTGCGGGACTCGATGAATTCAGCGGCACGGGCCCTTAACCTGACCTGCTCGGCTGACATTGGCCTAGTGACCATCGAATACACCTGCTTTGACGTCGACAACAAGTCCTATTCCCAGACCCTGTCACTCCCATCCACCGAAGTCAATATGAATAAACTGAACAAAATGGAAGATTTTGTCCGCCGCTTCGAAAGCGAAAACGATCAGTGGACCATTGGCATGGTGCACCAAAAGTTAAACAACATTGAACGCCACACCCAAAGTTATCCACTCACCGTTTCCGCACTGAGTGCAGGCCTGGCCTGTGCCGCTTTTATCTTCTTGCTGGGCGGCGGCGTTCCGGAAATGATCTGCACGTTCTTTGGGGCTGCGATTGGCAACTACTTCCGCGGATTGATGGGCAGACACAAGATTACCTTGGTTGCCAAAATCGCTGTGGGGGTTGCAATATCATGCGCAGTTTACTTTCTATGCCTGCACCTCGGCGAAAATTTCGGCGGTTGGCAGCACCAGAATGCGTACGGCTATATCGGCGCCATGCTCTACGTTATTCCGGGCTTCCCCTTTATTACTTCGGGGCTCGACATGTCCAAACTAGACATGCGTTCCGGTCTTGAGCGCCTGGCTTACGCCGTATTGATTGTCATGATCGCCACCATGGTCGGCTGGGGCATGGCCACTCTACTCAGGCTGTCCCCGGGTTCAATGCCTCAGCAGCACCTCAGTCCGCTTCTTCTGACGGCTTTGCGTGTCCTTGCCAGCTTCTGCGGCGTGTTGGGCTTTTCCATCATGTTTAACGCCACGCCCGCAATGGCCACCGTCGCCGCCCTCATTGGTGCACTGGCCAACACGCTGCGCCTTAGCCTCGTTGACTTCAACCACGTTCCGGCAGCCCTTGCCGCCTTTACGGGTGCGCTCCTGGCTGGTCTTATTGCTAGCTTTGTCCGCGACCGCGTGGGCTTTCCCCGTATCGCCATCACGGTGCCCGCGATCGTCATCATGGTCCCCGGGCTCTACATGTACCGCGCCGTTTTCAATTTTGGCGCGACCAACATCAACGTTGGCGCCTACTGGATCATGAACGCCCTGATGATCATCACGGCCCTGCCGATTGGCCTGCTCACCGCCCGGATCCTGACCGACGCCAAGTGGCGGCACGCGGATTAAATTTTCAAAAAACTCAAAAGCATCCCCTTGCAGTTAGGCAGATTAGCCAACTACAGGGGGGTGTTTTTTCTGATTAACAAATATTATAAACATGGGATAATAGTAGTAAGAGGTGAAGACAGTGAATGATAAAAAGTTAAAATTAGTGCGTGATTCATACTTTGATTCAGGCCACTGGGGCTTGAAAAGCGGTCAAACGGCCGTTGCCATAATTGGCTGGCTGGGCGTGTTGTTTCCTTTTTTCTGGGTTTTGCTGCCCGTGTGGTGGCCCCAGGCGGGACGCAAACTCAAGATTGCCCACTACCAGGATGAAATTCATTTATTGCAATTTTTAGCATTGTTTTTCCTGGGTTATTTTATCTTTATCCTGCTTTTTTACTGTGGGGTAACCTTATGGAACAACCGCCGCTTTAAGACCACCCTCGACAAGTATGCAGTTCCTGACCAGGAAAAATTGCACAAGCGCGAAGAGGTCATCGAGCAAGCGTGGGAAAAGCGCTTCGATTCGGCGCCAAAACGGCACCAAGCGCGCTTTTACAGCGTACGGCCCGACCAGAACCTCGACACCCACTTTACGTACGATTTATTTAAGAAATACGAGGTCTAACATGAATGCCTTGGGGCAATCCAGCAGTTTTATTTCAAACCTAGGTTTTTTGATTTTGATTTCCTATCCCATTCTGGGTGGACTAGCGTGGTTCGTGGGCGTTTTGTGCTACAAATTCGTTTTTAAGCACCAACAACGTGAATGGGTTGAGATTCCACCGGCGATTGAGCCGTTCGTGACCATCATGATTCCCGCCCATAACGAGGAAGTCACAATCAAACAGACTATCGACTACCTCATGACCCAAATCAACTACACCAATTATGAAATTTTGGTCATTGATGATTATTCCACCGATCAAACGCCAGCAATTTTGGCTCAACTCCAAACCCAATATCCCAAGCTTAGGGTCATCCACATTGAAAAAAATAAGGGCAAGGCCCACGCCTTCAATGTCGGGCTGGCCTTTGCCAAAGGCGAGCTCATTCTCAGCAACGACGCCGATACCATCCCCGAGCCCGATGCCTTGAAGAAGTACGTCAACTACTTTATTCGCCAGGATGCCAGAAATATTGCGGCCGTGACCGCCAACATGGACGTGCAGAACCGAACCAAATTAATCGCCAAGTCACAAACCGTCGAATTTTCAAGCATTGTGGGGATCATTAAACGGACCGAAACCGGCGTTTTTGGCGGCATCTACGCCTATAGCGGCGCCAACACGATGTACCGCAAGAGCGCCTTGATCGATGTTGGACTCTTTCGCCAGGATCGGGCAACCGAAGACATTAGCGTGGCCTGGGATCAACAGATTAGCGGCTGGCTGGCCGCCTTTGCCCCCGACATCATGTTCTACATGAATGTGCCCGAAACAGCCAAAAGCCTTTACCAGCAGCGTAAACGTTGGGCCAAGGGCGGAACCGAGGTTTGGCTGACCAACTTCAGCAAAATTATCCGCCACCCGCTTGAAAATATCGGCCGGACTTTGATGTTCATTGACCAGTCATTCAGCATCATCTGGTCCTTCTTCTTCTGGCTTTCGACGCTTTACTTTGTGGGCCTAAGCGCCCGTCTTTTGATTAGCAAAAATTTCACTTCATTGATTCACCTGCTAGCAATGGCACTCGTCTTCGTTTGCTTTGAAATGATTGCGGGCGCCCTCCAATTAACCGCCTCGCTGATCATCGATGACCGTGGCCGTAAATTTGCTTATATTTTGTTTGCGCCGCTTTACATGCTTTGGTGGTGGATTATTAACGCATTAACGATTGTCACCACCTTCATCCCCGCGGTCAAAACCATTATGGGGCACGGTTCAGGAACCTGGGTCAGTCCCGAGCGCAAGGCGAACTAGATCACGGTCAGTGCAACAAAAAAGCGGCCCAGCTGCCGCTTTTTTTATTGCCTAATTTGGAAAACAGTGACTTGTTGGCAAGCAAAAAAGCTAATCACAAGGATTAGCCCAGACTTCACAGTCATTTAATTGCCAGAGAAGCGGGCGAGCATCAATCGTCCGCTCTTCTACGTTCATTATAGATCACCCGCACTTAAAAAGCGAGCAGATGCATTAACTTAGCGCAACGCTGCACGTTGACTATCCTTTTTAGCTAATGCCACTGGGACTAAAGCCGGAAATTGCGACCACGTCCCGCCGTTAGCAAAGATTCAGACCGGAAGTGGGGAGCCTGCAACTTCAGTGTTTCTGTAACTATGTAGGCGTAGCCTTGTGATAGCCTAATACTCATTTTGCAAGTCCAGCACGATTCCGCCCCAATTCAAATTTTACAGTACAAAAATAGGGTAGACCGCAATCTACCCTATTTTGTTTATTCAAATTAACTTTATTTCTTATTGGCAATCGCCTTGATAGCGTTGCGGCCGGAGAAGATGCAGTAGCCGGCATGCGTGCCCGGTACGTTGACGCCGTAAGTGTCACCATAGAGGACTGCGGAGCCGTCGCCGCCAACGGCATAGATGCCTTCGATTGGGCGTCCCTTAACGTCCAGCACCTCGTTATTCGTGTTGACGCGCAGGCCGTCGCCGGTCGTGTAGGCCCCAACGCCCAGTTCAATGGCGTAGAACGGACCGTCGCCGTCAACGGGCAACATGTACTTGGCCGGCTTGTGGAAGTCGGTGTCCTCACCTTTTTGCGCCATCTCGTTATAGTGCTTGACGTACTCAACCAGATTCGGCGTGTCAATCTCCTTAGCCAATTCCTCCAGGCTGGCAGCCTTGTGCAGGTACTCGTGGCCCTCTTCTTCAGCCTTCTTAATGTCATCACGCAAGCTCGGGTAGCGGTCTTCCGGAACAAACGGCTTCATTGACCGCGGGAAGGTCCTGTCGGTGAAGTCGTCCAGAATCTTCTGGCTGAAGATGCAGTAAACGTGATCCTGCCTGTTCATGGCATTGCCTTCGTTGGCCCAGTTGACCACGCAGGCACTTTCATCGACGAAGCGCTCGCCCAGTTCGTTGACCCACATTTGCGGCTGGTCGCAGACCGAGCTCCAGATGGCTGTGCCCCACAGCTTGAATGACGGAATCTTCTTGCTCTTAAGCTGCCCGCCAAACATCATGGCCATGCCGGTGAAGTACTTCTTGGCACCCAGGTCCCAGGCCAACCGCAAACCGTCACCGGTGTTCTTGCCCGAGTTGACCGGAATAATGTTGTCTGGGTTTTGGTGTGGCGTTGACTCAAGCAGCTTCTGGTCGTTTAAGTAGCCCCCGGTTGCCAGGACAACGTTTTTAGCGTTGACTACCTTTTCGCTCTTATCTTCGACGCTCGTCAGCGTTACATCGTAAGTATGATCTTCGTTGTACTTCAAGCCGGTCACGCGGGTCAGGGTCACAATCTCGACGCCCTTTTGTTTGGCGTACGGCTCCAACCCGTTGTGGATGGCATCGTGGCCCTTGCCCTTGAACAAGTGCCAGGTCTTGGCCCCGTCACCGAGACCTGAAACCATCCAGAACTTAACGCCGTGATCCTCAAGCCAGTCAACGTTTTTGCCCGCCTGGTCGATGTACTTCTGCCACATCTTGCCGTCGGCCTTATAGTGGGAGTAAGTCAATTCCTCTTTTAGCAGCGCCTGCTTGTCCATGACGGCATTTTCTTTTTCCTGCATGGCGGAGTCGGCCGCAAACACGCCTTCAACGTAGTTGCCCGTTCCGCCCGTAGTCTTGCCTTTTTCAACCAACAAAGTCTTTAAACCATCGTCGGCTGCTTCGGCCGCAGCGCCAAAGCCTGCCAGTCCAGCACCGACAATTACAACATCATATTTTTCCATCAGTATTCTCCTTTAAGAAAAAAAGCACGCCCAAATTAAGTTTCCTTCAATTCGCTCATGCTTTTTGCTTATCTTACTTGCCTTCTTGAGCTGTTTCGGCCGCGTCAATTCCGGCTAGCCGCCCCGAAATGTATGCAAAGCCCAGGGTTCCGCCTTCAAAGTCAACGTAGGCCTTGCCGTACATGCCGGATGCATCGGCACCGGTTACGTACAAGTTAGGCACTGGTTCGCCTTCCGGCGTTAAGGCGTGCATCTTTTCGTCGATGGTTGCACCCCCCAAAGTACCCAGGTTGCGGGCAATAAACTTAACGGCGTAGAATGGACCTTCCTCAACCGCAAGCATCCGCTTCGTGTCGGAGAAGAACAGGTCGTCTTCGCCCTTCTTCACGGCTTCGTTGTACTGTGCAACAGACTGCTTTAGGTTGTCCTTGTCGACGCCCATCTTTGCGGCCAATTCTTCAATTGTGTTGCCGATGAAGACCACTGGCGTTGCTTCCAGCTTGTTCAAGAGACTTGGGAAGTCCATCTTCTGCTCTTCGCGCTTGATCGCATCGTCAGTATCAGACGGGAAATTGAACTCCATGTAGAACTGCCGGTTGTTCTTCCACTTATCGTAGTGCGGTTCGATGGCGGCGGTTCCGCCCTTCTTGATTATGTCCAGGTGGGCCTGGTCCCAAATAACGTATTCGGTTTGCTTCGGCTGCTCGGAAAGTTCTGCACCGTGAACGGCGAAGTCCAGGGCGTGAGTTTCACTGGCGTAACGCTGACCGCGGTTGTTAACCCGCAGGTTCGGGAAGTTGGCCAGACCGTTCAAAGCCATCCAGTTGGGACCAACCAATTTGGCCATCGCGGCAACGTCCTGGTCAGCGAACGTTTGCCAGAAGTAGTGAGTTGAACCATTGATGTGGTGAGCCGTACCGGCATCCCAGGCCATGTTCAGGCCGTCACCTGTGTTCTGCAGGACTTGGCCTTGAGTGCTGACGTCGCCCAGGTACTGCTTGCGCATCTGCGGATTGCCGCCAAAGCCACCAGTAGCAATAATAACCTTCTTGGCGTTAACTTGAAGTTCCTCGTCATCACCCTTGGCCACAACGCCAATAACCTTGCCTTGGGCATCCGTTAATAGTTTTTGTGCGGCAAAGCCGAAGTACATCTGGCCCCCGATTGACTCGAACTTTTCAATCAGCTTGGTGATGGCAACCTTGCCACCCTCTTGGTAGCCGTGCAGGGTGGCGGGCATGCCAATGTGGTCGTAGCTGCCGCCCGTACCGGCGTCCATCAGCTTCATAATGGCACCGTTGTCGTTCAGCCAGTCAACGGTCTTGCCAGACTCATCAATAATCCGGCGCACCAGGATTGAGTTCATGTAGCCCTGCGAAGCGTCCATGTATTCTTCATACAGCCACTTCTTGGACACAACCCGGTCCTGGTCTTTTTGCTGCTGACTGTCAGCGGCAAACATCCCACCGGCAAAGGTACCGGCACCAAGTGGTGAAATCGTCTTTTCCAAAAGGGCAACGCTAGCGCCGTGTTGACGTGCTGCCAAAGCGGCAGCTGCACCGGCGGAACCGGCACCGACAACGGCAACGTCAACAGCAATTGTCTTCTTGGCAACGTCGCCAGTTTGGGCACCGTTTTCCTTCAAAGCAGCGAAATCAACGTCGGCCTTGGATAAAGCTTCCTTAACCCCATCAATGATGCCGCGGGAAGTTTCAGAAGCTCCGGACACAACGTCAACGTCAACGGATTGGTGGTCAAGAATCTTCTTGGCCATCTTCTTGAACGCATTATCATTCAAGCTGTCCGGCGCGTACTTGTCCAGTGGCTTAATGTCAGTAATGTGGTCAGCAGCCACTTCAACCTCGAGGTTGATCATGTCTTCTTTGCCCTGACCGGAACCGGTATACTTGCCCGGCTTGTCAGTAATCTTTTTGGCCATTTCAAAATTCCTTTCAAACAGTAAATAAATTTTCTTTTAATAACTTAATTATTTAGGCCGACGTGCACCGTTTGCATCAGGCAAGATGGCAATAATCACGGCCGTAAATGCGAAAAGCGCACCTTGAATAATGAAAGTCAACTCGTAGTTTCTGCCAGCAGCACCAGAAATAATAATTGGCACGAGGTAAGAAAGCAGTAGTGAAACGGTTCCGACTAAACCGCCGGCAGAACCAGCATTCTTTGGTCCGATTTCTGGGAACGTGATTGGCATGGCTTGCATAACTGGTCCGGTCATGGCTCCAAACAATCCGCCAAGAATCAAGGCAACGGTCAGAGGCATGCCTAGTGGAACATACCAAGTAAGTCCCATTAGCACACCGCCGATTAGGGCAACCAGAATCATAACCGGCTTGGCCTTTCTGGCCTTATTAATAATTGCTGGACCAAAGAACGAACCACACATACTACCAACAGTTGCAATTGCGGCAATCATGCTGGCACCCTTAGGGGTCATTCCACGAGCGGCAAAGGCTTGGGGAAGAATTCCGGAGAAACTCTCACTGGCCGCAACTCCAAAACCACCTGCAAGGCCAACCAGCCAGGTCTTCTTGCTGTGAATGGCAGCCTTCAAGAAGTCAAGTGATGACTGTGCCCTTTCTTGTTTGAGGGCCTCTGGTGGAATTTCTTCACCGGCTGGAGCTTCCTTAACAAAGAGCATCCAGCAAACAGTTAAAACCAGCAGCAGAGTTGAAGAGAAGATGTAGGCTGCTTGAACGCTTGGAAACATTGGTCCGGTTATTTGCGATAACATGATACCGATACTGGCACTGGCAAAGAACACGCCCATTGCCATCTTGGTATCCTGTTTAAACCAAGTACCAAACAGTTTCATGGTATTGGCGTTGAGCAGCGCCATGTAGACTCCGAAGAGCAGCAGCATGATCATCATCGACGCAAAGTTGGTGGCAATCAAGCGGCCGTAAGCACCGAGAACGGAGACAACCAGACCAACGGAAACAATCTTCTTGGCACCGAACTTGTCGGCCAGTGTTCCGGCTGGGATACTGAGGAACACGGCAACCAGCATTGGTGCCATCAAAAGGCTTTGGAATTGTGCTGGTGCAATGTGCAGCGCCGGCATAACCTGTGTTGCCAGTGCAGAAACTTGAAATTGAACATAGCTACTGGTTGCGTCAAGCAGAGCAGCAATCGCTAAGATGACCCACCTGTAACTAGAAAGTTTAGGCATTTGTCTTTCTTCCATGATATTTATAAAACTCCTTCATTAAGTAAATAGGTAAAATTAATTTTCAGCCGCATTTTGACCGGCTAAGCGGCCAAAGGTCTGGGCGTGGCTGCAAGTCAGGCCAGGAACGCGGTCCGGGTAGCTGCCCCAGAAGAAACCACCGCTGGCGTTGCCGGCAGCGTAGAGGTGCGGGATGGGCTTGCCCATCTTGTCGATGACTTCCATCTTCGAGTTGATCCTCAGGCCGTCAAGCGTGGCCAGCAGACGGCCACCCATGATGACGCCGTAGTACGGGCCGTTTTCAACCGGGAACAAGCGGAATTTTTCCTTGCCAAAGTCGGTATCCTCACCCTGTTTGCACATCTCGTTGTAGCGCTTGACCGTCTTAACCAGGTTTTCTGTTGGCAGGTTCAATTTTTCGGCTAATTCCTCGATGGTGTCGGCCTTTTGTACCATGCCATCGTCGATTCTGCGTTGAATCTCCGCCTTGTTGCCTTCGGTATCGTAGATACCTGGGAAGCCTAGGCGTGCACAGCCCTGCGTGTCAAACTGAGCCAGGTGGTCCATTGTCTCTTCCGACCAGATTTGTGCTTCCAAATAGCCCGGCTGTTTCGACATCGCATTGATATCGAACTGGTAAGGAACGCTTTCGTTGCCGAAGCGCTCACCGTTCAGGTTCACCTTGAGCAGCGGGTAGGCACCCATCCAGAAGTAGCCCGGACCCTTGAAGTCAATCGTGTAGTGCTCCTCGGCATTGGTGCCAACCGGAACCGCACCACGGTCAAAGATGATTTCGGCGGGCTCTTCGTCGCGGGCAGCACCCACCTTTAAGCCGGCCAGGATACCCGAACCATCGTCACGCGGACCGTCCGAGTAGACGTTCTTCTTGTAGCCTAGCGGATCCCACTTCTTCATCAGTTCAGGGTTGCCACCGTAGCCACCGGTACAAATGATGACGCCCTTGGTAGCCTTGTACTCGGTCTTGGCGCCGCTCTTCCGGTCGCTGGCAATGATGCCCGTAACCGCACCACTGTCGTCGGTCAGGATTTCTTCCATCTTCGTGTTGTACTTCAGGGTTACGCCCAGTTCCTGGGCCTTGTTGATGACCCATTCACCGTAGTGGGCCCAACCATCATCAGGCGTTGCAATCGCTAATTCAGTTTGAAAGGCCGTGTTGACAACCGTCTCGTAGTGCGCATCTTCTTGGGGACGCAAGACGCCGCCGTTGGGCTTCAAGATGTTGTCCTCAAGCCAGTTGGCCGTCTCGTCGGTGTGGTTGGCCCACGTCCAGAGCAGCCGTTCATCAACGTTGTCCTGGAAGAACAGGGTCAAGAAGTTCATCAGCTTAGCCTTGTCAACCTTGATGCCGGCTCTTCTCTGCGCGTTGCTGTCCAGCGCTGCAAAGAAAGAACGGAACAGGAACTGCGAGCTTCCGGATTTATCAATTAGTAAAACCTTGGCCCCCTTCTCGGCCGCCGCACACGCAGCCATCGCACCGGCGTTGCTGGCACCGGCAATAATCACGTCATACGTATTTTCCATTTCTATCCCTCACTTTGTCTAAAGCAATTCTCTTAATCGCTTTCATAATACTATGAATCACGTGAATTTCTGCACCATTTTTAGAATTGAGGATTACCAAATGGAATAGTAGAGATTTATTAAATTTTTAGGTACACAAAAAAGCTTGCAATATCAACGTTTAACGGTGACATGCAAGCTGACCCTTAATAAAATTTTATTGTGTATTACTTACTTTTGTTTTCAGCCAAATATTCCGTGAGTGCCTTTTTCATCGTCGTGACTACTTCCTCGAGCACCGAATCATTGGTAAAGGACTGCATGTATGCGATGCCATAGGGCGAAATATCCCGGTAGTCAATCGGAACGTAGGTAATGCCCTCAGCCTGCTGATCGGCGATGAAGTTCGGCAAGATGCCGCAGCCCCAGCCCCCCTTGACGTAGATATTCATCGACAGGTAGTCTTGCACGAACTTGATGTGGTCCATGCCCATATTATTGATCAGGATGCTCTGGTATTTCATCTGAACATTCAGTGAACTGTTGGGATCCAACAGAAAAATATCGATTTTTTCCAAATCCCTGAGCGTGATCCTGCTCTTTTGCGCGATCGGCGAGTCGCTGGGACAGGCCAGCATGAATTTGCCTTGAATCAGTGGCTTGAACTTGACGTCGTCAACAATGTCAACGTCATCTTGCGCAATCGCACAGAGGTCCACGTGGTGGTTGAGCAGTTCGCCCAGCGAATTATTGAGCACAAAGACGAACTGCACGTTCAGGTTGCTGCCCGCCTTTTTCAGGTTGCGCAGAAAAAGCGGAAGGATTTTTTGTTCCATTGGCGTGTCCGTGACCCCAATCCGCAACAGCGTTTCCGGATCATTGCGCTTGTCTTTTAAGTACGAAACCGTGTAGTCCATATCATCGACGACGTTGCGGGCCACGCGGTAAAAATACTTGCCGGCATTGGTCAAGGAAATGCGGTGGTGGGCCCGGTTGAGCAGGGGCACACCAATCGTATTTTCCAGGTCCTTGATATTTTTGGAAACGGCCGATTGGGAAAAATTCAGCCGCTCGGCTGCAATGGTAAAGCTTGAGTTGTCCACCGCCTTGATAAAACAACGTAATTGGGTAAAATTCATCTTCTTATTCCGTCCATTCGCTAGTTTAACTGATACTTTTTAACTTCTACAAAACCAGTGCGCACGTCCTTTTTGCCCACTACATATTATTGCAATCGCTTACAATTGTAAAATAAATATCCCGGCACGACAAGCATTAGGCTTAATCATTGATGTAGTCTGCAAGCTGCTGACCCGCAAGCCCTGCACTTAGCCCAACCAAGAGCTTGATCCGGGCCTTGGGACCGGTCAGGCCCCGGCAGTAGATAATGCCCATCTGGGCGAGGCCCACACCGCCGCCCTCGTAATCATAGACCGGTTCGGCAATGCCGTTGAAGCAGCGTGAAACCAGCACAAGCGGGATATGGTGGTCGAGCAGCGACTGCAGTGCGGGCAGCGTCGCCGGCGGCATGTTGCCCGCACCGAGGGCCTCAATCACGATGCCATTGGTCGTCGGCTTGTTTAGCGCGTGCAATAGTTCCGGACTCATCCCCGCATAGGCTTTAACCAAAAAGACGCCGGAAACGACGCGGTCAAGCGGGAGGTGGCGCTGCGGGTTAATCGTCTGCACGTAGTTGACGTGGCCTTCGGAAACAATCCCAATGGGCCCAAAGGTCGGCGTGCGGAAGGTGGCCACGTTGGTCGTGTGGGTCTTGGTCACGTAGCGGGCCGAGTGAATCTCATCGTTCATGACCACGACAACGCCCTTGCCGATTGAATCCTGGCAGCTGGCCACCGCGATTGCCTGACGGAAGTTGTACATGCCGTCCGTCCCAATTTCGTTGGACGACCTCATCGCGCCCGTGACCACAACGGGCATCTTGCTAGAAACGGTCAAATCCAAAAAGATGGCGGTCTCTTCCAGCGTGTCCGTGCCGTGGGTGACCACGGCCCCGCAGAAGCCCTCTTTTTCCGCGCGGCGAATCCGCATGGACAATTCCAGCATGCGCTCCGGCGTCATGTGCGGGGACGGCAGGTTGAAGATTTCCTCCGTTATTAGTTCCAAGTCGCCCCTACTGCCCGTCGTGGCAGCGGTCAGCGGGTTCTGCGCGTTTGGTTTGATGTTGCCCGACTCGTCTTCTGACATCGAGATCGTCCCGCCCGTGTGCAGGACCAGAATTTTTTTCGCCATAATTATTACTCCTCACCAAGTTGCTTAACTCAATTTTAGCACTGATAACCGCTTCTTGATACCGGGGACATGCGGTCCTGTCACATTAATTGTGCACCTCGTGCCCAAGATGTCAGTAGCCTCCTTTAATGTTTTGGGCTCTTTTCATTGTTCATTGGCTGGTTCGGGAGCTGATTGTCCGCAGTGGACTTTTGTTGGGATTGCTATCCGTAATGCAGGGCTATCAGTTTACGGCCTTTTACATCACAAATATGCTCTTTGCTTTTAAAAAATAAAACACGCTGTAAGAGAAGAAGAATTCTTGCAGCGTATTTACAATTTGCTATTGCTTAAGAAAAAATAACATATTTTACTTATCCTCTCCTTGGCGGCAACCGTGAAGCTGGAATTCTCGGCGGCCTTGACGTAGCAGTGCAATTGCGTAAAGTTCATTTTTCTTACTCCTGTTTTTATTAATCATGATCATTATATAACAGTTGTAAAGCCTTTCACAAAAATAGTTAAAATTGCCCGCGCTGGTCGAATATAACCTACACTAAAAGCTAGCAAGCAGTCACCAACCATGTTATACTGTAACCAGAAAGGAAGCCCAGCTCAAAGCTGGACTTCCCGTGTAGAGCCGCTCAAGGCGGTGGCTTACTATTATGTTAAAAAATAACCGCTAGCTGTGCCCAGCTAAGGCGGTTATTTTTTTGGCTGATTTTTAATCAGCTTCACAACTAGTGCAATCAGGTTGATGATCAAAAGACCGACCCCAATTGCCAGCTGCAGGGCGTCCGCAACGGACACCTCAGGCTGCCTTCCTTCATTAGGTTTTTTGGGGCTAGAGGTGTTTACACCATAAGCATCACCTTAGCTTCTCTACAAGCCTAATTATACAGAATTGACAAGCACCAAATTAGGACAGAACGCCAATTATGCAGACTAAAAAATCCCGCAAACATAACAGGCTTGCGGAATTTTTACTTTAAATATTCAATTTTTGACTAGTCGTCCAGCTTTTCCTTGCTTGTGACGTTCAACTGGTCGTCAAAGGTGTAGACAACCGGCTCACCGGTCTTCATTTCCAAGTTCATAATGTCGGCGTCGGAAATGTTCTCGATGTACTTGGTCAGCGCACGCAGCGAGTTGCCGTGGGCAGCGATGATCACGTTCTTGCCAGCCAAGAGGTCCGGTGCAATGTGATCTTCCCAGAATGGCATTACCCGCTTCAAGCAAACCTTCAGGTTTTCGGTCCGGGGGATAATGTGTGGGTCGAGGTCGGCGTAGCGGCGGTCATGGACCTGACTGAACTCGGAATCGTCCTCAATCTTCGGTGGCAAAACGTCGTATGAACGGCGCCAAATGTGCACCTGCTCGTCGCCGTACTTGTCAGCCGTGGCCTTCTTGTTCAGGCCCTGCAAGCCGCCGTAGTGACGCTCGTTCAGCCGCCAAGATTTGGTTTCCGGAATCCAGAGTTGGTCGCTTTCTTCCAGGGCGTAGTGCAGGGTCTTGATTGCACGCGTCAGAACCGAGGTGTAGGCCTGGTCGAACTTCAGACCGTGCTCCTTGATTAACTTACCGGCATTCTTGGCCTCTTCGACCCCTTTTTCTGACAGGTCAACGTCAATCCAACCCGTAAACTTGTTTTCAAGGTTCCACTCACTTTGTCCGTGACGGATCAAAACTAATTTCGACATGAAATATCTCCTTTGCAAATTAAAAGCTTCACTTATTATTTTACACATTTTCACGCTATTTTCACAGGGTTATGTCCTAAAATTCCTGCTTAAGTTGCAGTTTTACGTTACAATGATAGTAACCAAGTTTAGTAGAAAGGGAATTTTTAATAACATGAAATTCAAGAAGCTAGTGCTCGGCTTGGCGGTAGCCGCCGCACTAATTACTGGTGGCTGTGCCAAGCAGAAAAAGCAGGCCCTGCCTGTTTTAACCAAGACAGCGGCGATTAAAAAAGCGCAAGAGCCCTTTAAGAGCGGACAGGTCACGCAAACGGTCGACCTGCGCACCGACACCTCCAGCCAGGTGGTAGCGACGACCTATACCTTTGGCGGCGACCCCACCGTCTTCCACATCAACTACCAAACTAAGAGCAAAAAAGGCACGCGGACTGCTGAAGAGTGGGCCGCCAACACCGGCAACCTCTACGTTAACGGCCAGAGCGCCTGGTACAAGACGCAGCTCACCAAAACAACCGGCCACTCCTACGCCGACCTGCTCGATGCGGTCGTCAGCAACAAATTGCTGGTGAATCCTCCGGCCGGCCTAACCAGGGCCTATAAGATGAAGCGCAAGGGCAAGACCTACATTCTGACCGCAACAATCAAAGACCCCAAGATAATCAAGGCCGCGGTCAATCCCATCTTTGTCACCAACACGCAAAGTCCCGAACAGACCAAGGTCTATAAGGACCTGAGCAAGCAGGGCAAGCCGGGGCACATGAACGTTAAATTAGTAATCAAGAACAACAAACTATTCTCGTTCAACTATAAGGTTGACTACAGAATCAACAAGCTGTACAAACTCAAGGTGAGCCAGACCCATAGCAAGATGGGCAGCCGGGACTTTTTGAAGATTCCGACCAATGCCCTCAATTCCAAGCCGCTACCCAAGAAAAACAGCAAAAAGTAAGAAAGAGCACACATTAAGCCGTGTGCTTTTTTTGTTGGCATAAACACCGCCAGGCTGACGTGCACAGCGCCCTATTAAGCACAAATGACGGGGCACGCTAATTGCCTCTAAAAGTCCAATCGTTTATGATTAGGGTGGATATTATTACCAAGTATATTTTTTTAGATGGAGGCTTACCTATGAAGTTAGGAATTATTGGCAGCGGCAAAATAGTCCATGATTTTTTGACAACCGCTGACCAAATCGACCACTTGGGACTAGCTGCTATTTCCACTACCGCACGCAGCAAGCACATTGCGGAAGACTTAGCCCAGCAGTACGGCATTAGGAGCGTCTATACCGACAACGCCCAACTGTGTCGCGCCGATGACGTTGATACGGTGTACGTGGCCGTACCGAACTCGCTGCACTACGACATCGTCAAGGAAGCCGTGACAGCCGGTAAAAACGTGATCTGTGAGAAGCCCTATGTTGACACGGTTCAAGAAGCTGAAGAGCTCAAGAAGCTTGCCGACCAGCACGACGTGATCATCGTTGAGGCCATCACCAACATTCACTTGAAAAACTACCAGGGAATCAAGCAGTCGATTGCCAAGATTGCGCCCGTGCACATTGTGGCGCTCAACTACACCCAATATTCCAGCCGCTATGACAACTTCCTTGAGGGCAAAATTGCACCGGTCTTTGACCCGGCCAAGGGGGGCGGAACGCTGGCAGACCTGAACATTTATAATATTCACCTGGCCGTTGGACTCTTTGGCAAGCCCGATGCGGTCCAATATTATCCCGTCATGCAAAAGGGCGTCGACACGTCGGGGATTTTGAATCTGTCCTACCCCGACATGCAGGCCGTTCTAATTGCGTCCAAGGATAGCTACACCACGCCTCGTTCCTTCATTGAGGGCGAAAAGGGCTCAATCCACTTTGACGGTTCCACCGGTGTCATCGATAATTTCACGGTGGAACACAGAAACGGCGACACAAACAAGTACCGCTTCAACCAGTACCACCACCGGATGGCCAGTGAGTTCCACGACTTTGTTGACATCATCGACAGTCACGACGTCAAAGCCGCTGATAGGCTGTATGAGCACAGCATCAACGTCATGACTGTCCTGGCCCAGGCGAAGGCATCAGTTGCCCACAAGTAATTTTACAGCACATAAATAGCAATTAAACAGATCCTGAAATTAGGTTAATTTGCCCAGCGCATTTTACCGCTCAATTTCAGGATTTTTTTGCTATTATCAAGCATACCAAAAAAGTGCCACAAACTGCTATTTCTAACAGTTTATGACACTTTTGTTTGGCTAAGCAGTTACTATCCGTTTTTAGCGGAAGTTGGCTGCCTTAATATACATGTTCTCAGCAACAATGTAGTATTTTACGCCGTTGATACTTACTGGATCACCATAAGTCTTGATTGACCTATTTTCCTGCAGTACCTGATTGCCACGACGGTTGCCGTAGCGGCTGTAAATATACGCATTGTGCGTCAATCTTAATGACTTACCATCAATATTGCCCGCGGCGATGTACATGCCGTTGGCTAAACCGTAGTACGTCCGCCCGTTAATCGTCTTCGGCCACGTAGTATCTACGGCCGAACCAGCTTCAATGATTAATCCATTGGCCCGCTCGCCCTTCTCCGTGTAAAGGTAGGCGTTGTGCATGACCTTCTTTTCAACCGTTGCCACTGGCTTTTGGTTAACGACCGTGCTGATCGGTTCAACCACACCGGCGCCCATCGCGTTCATGCCGGTCAACTCAACGTTAGCGGCCTTGATCAGGCGGTTATTGGCAATAATGAAGAACTTGTGCCCGTGGATCGTTACGGCTGCACCATAGGTGTTGACCTTGCTGCCCACGTGCAGGGTGCCAGCGCTCTTAACCCGTTTGCCGTACTTGTTGTAGACGTATGAGTTGTGGCTTAGTACCCGCACAGCGGCCTTGACGTTACCTGTGGCCACGTAGTACTTCTTATTGTTGTCGCCCTGGTCGATTAAAACGTAGAATTCTCTGCCGTTAATCACCTCAACGCCGTGAGCCGTCAGGCTAGAGCCGGCCTTCAGCGTAATCTTGTTAGCACGGCGGCCATTAGCATCGTAGAGGTAAGCATTGTGCATTAGGACAACGTTTTGGGTTTCCTTGTTGACCACATTGCTTGGCTTGCCGTTGCTGCCGTTGGAGCCGGCACTACCGTTGCTGCCATTGCTGCCATTGGAGCCAGCACTGCCGTTGGAGCCATTGGAGCCATTGCTTCCGGCACTACCGTTGCTGCCATTGCTTCCGTTAATAACAACAGTAATACCATTGCCGCTATTATTCACATTCGCACTGCCAGCAGTGTTTGCAACAGCTTCAATTGCGCTATTAATCTTGTTAAGAGCGTCATCACGAATGCTGTTGGCTTCAGCAGCAGTCTTGTCTGTGGTGATTTTACCTACGCCATCAGCTGCTGCCTTGTCAATATTAGCCTTGATTGTAGCCTTTTCACTATCCGTGAACTTGCTGCCGTCCTTGTGCTTAGCCCCGTCCTTATCGACTCTGTTCTTAGCACTTGCAGCAGCGTCCTGAATAACAGCTTTGGCAATATTCTGCTCAGCCTTTAGCTTCGCAGCTTCAATCTCAGCCATTGAGTTGCTGCCAGAAACATTTTGGCTAGACGTGCCGTTAACACTAGAAGTAATTGCGTCTGAACCGTAACCACCTTGAAGTTTACTAATGGCTTCTTGCCGTTCCTTTTCCAGTTCCTTGTTGGCCTTATCAATTGCGGCTTGCAAGCTGGTGGCATCCGAATCAAGTTTGGCTTGTGCCTTCGCAGCAGTCAGAATTGCATCAACATTGTTTACACCATTCTTTTGGGCCTTGGCAATTGCGGACAGGTCACTTGCGGCTTCGATTGCCTTGATGGCTTCATCATGAGCCTTCTTGGCCTGGTCACGGTAGTTGCCAACGTGTTCAGCTGTCAACCCACTGTTGCCTAAGTCCTTAATTGCCTGGTCAACGCCCGGTGCGCCGGCTGTGCCATCGCCGTTTAGCTCCTTATCAAGTGCATCTTTGGCAGCTTGTTTAGCTGCGGCTAATTCGTTGGCCTCCGTCTCATCGGCAGTGGCCTTGACAGCATCAATGTTCTTAATAGCATCGTCCTTGGCCTTGTTGACAGCGCTAATTGATGTTGCATCATCGATTGCTTTGTTGGCATCACTGACTAGACCATCGAGCTTCTGTTTGTCTTCCGGCTTCTTCAGACCAGCTCTGACCTTGTCGGCTTCAGCCTTCACGGCGTCTTTGGCAGATATCTGGGCAAAGGCTAGCTGTGCACTGGCTTCCGCATCGGCAAACTTGTCTCTTGCTGTCTGTGCCGCACTAGCAGCATCTGACTTGCTTTGAGCCTTGCTAATAGCGCCTTTGGCTTCGATAACTGCGCGGTAGACTGCGTTAAGCGCAGCGTCGCGTGCATTTTTCGCTGCAGTCTGTTCGCTTGGCGTCAGCTTGTTGTATGCAGCGTTGATCCGGTCTTTAGCGGCCTGGGCAGCAACTTCGACCAACTTATTGTTAGTTGTTTGCGCTGTTTGCGTGTCCTTAGCAACCGCTGCATCCGCAGCTGCATCAATTACGGCTATATTATCGTCTTTAGCTTTATCGGCCTCTCCCGGTGTTGTTGCCGCACCGATATGGTCCTTAGCGTTTTGGGCAATCTTGTCAATCTCTTCCCTGGCCTTCTGCTTGTCTGCAGGGGACATGTCGGAATCACCAATCTTGTCCTTGGCCTTTTGAGCGGCCTCGTCGACTTTTTGCTTAGCATCAGCAACGTGCTTAGCCAGGTCTTGAGCTTCAGTCAGGACGGCGTCAATACTTTCTCTGCCCTTGCCTTGCTCAGTCATAACATCCGCAATCGTTTGTGCGCTATTGATCTTAGCTACTGCATCATTGTATGCCTTATCGACTTTATCCTTCAGTTGGGCCTTAACCGCTGCGCTAAGGTCTGGCATGCTGTCGATTTTGCCCTTAACCGTGCTCTGTTCATTCCGCAGGGCGTTAATGGCACTATCTTTGGCTTGTTTTAGTTGAGCAGCTGCTGCTTGATCGCTTGCATCGGCAGTAGCCTTAACGGCATCAATATTCTTGATTGCATCTTCCCTAGCCTTGTCCACACCATCAGCTGTTGTGGCTGCGTCAATGGCCTTGTTGGCTTCACTGACTATGTCATCAACCTTCTTTTGGTCTTCCGGTTTCTTCAAGCCAGCCTTGACTGCTTCAGCCTTAGACTTCACGTCATCCTTGGCTGTTACTTGCTTAAAGACTAGTTGAGCTCCTGCTTCAGCTTGACTAAACTTATCGGTTGCCGCCTTTGTAGCACTATTTGCATCCGCCTTGTTTTGGGCCTTGCCAATAGCATCAATGGCATCACTTTCAGCCTTATTAACTGCTGCAATAGCCGTATCATATGCATTCCAAGCTGCATTCCGTTCATCCGGCGTTAGCTTGATATATGCACTGTTAATCCGGTCTCTAGCAGCTTGGGCTGCATCCCTAACGGCCTTGCTGTTTGCAGCTTGGGCCGCCTTAAGGTCGTTGGCAGTAGCGATATCCGTCTTGTCACCAATTGCGGTCGTACCATGATTTTGAGCTTGGTTGGCTTCGTCGGCAGTTGTTGCGTGATCAATATGATCCTTAGCTTCTTGAGCCGCCTGATCAATCTCATCTTTGGCCTTCTGCTTGTCTGCAGGGGTCATGTCAGAATGATCAATCTTGTCCTTGGCCTTGTTGGCAGCCTCATCGACTTTTTGCTTGGCATCAGTAATCTGTTTATTCAGATCCTTGACATCACCCAGGATTGTGTCCATCTTTGCGATGCCGTTTGCCTTGGCAGTTCTCACCTCATCCTTGGTTGCAGCTGCATTGACCTTGCCTGCTGCATCAGCGTAAGCCTGATCAACTTGGTTCTTCAAGTCTTTCTTGGTCTTGGCGTTGATATTCGTCGAAGCGTCGATTGCACCCTTAACCTCGCTCTGCTTGTTCTGCAGTGCGGCGATTGCGTCAGCCTTAGCTTCTGCTAATTCTGTAGCCGCGGTGTCATCGGCAGTCTTCTTCACGTTATCAATGTCGCTAATTGCATTGTCTCTTGCTTGGTTAACATCTGCTACAGTTGTCGCACTGTTAATCTTGGAGTTGGCTGCGCTGACCAGGTCATCGACCTTCTGCTGATCAACCGGCTTCGTTAAGCCTGCCTTGATCTTGGCAGCTTCGGCCTTGACGGCTTCTCTAGCGGCTACCCGCGCAATTGCGGTTTCACCGGTCGATTCGCTTTGGGCAATCTTGCCCTTCGCAGCATCTGCGATGCTCTTCGCATCGGCCTTGCTTTGGGCCTTGTCAATGCTGTCCTTAGCTTCTTGGGCAGCCTGCTTAATTGCATTTCTGGCTGCCTGGTATGCATCGTTAGCAGCATTCTTCTGTTCAGACGTAGCCAAACCGTTGTAAGCATTGTCCAAACGGTCAATTGCGGCGTTTGCAGCGTCATCGATAGCTTGCTTGTTGGCAGCTTGCGCTGACTGCAGGTCATTAGCAGTTGCGGTGTTTGTTGCATCCGTAATAGCAGTTGTACCGTCGGTCTTAGCCTTGTTAGCTCCATCGACCGATGTTGCCTGACCAACGTGATCCTTGGCTTCCTTAGCAGCTTGATCTATTTCATCTTTGGCCTTCTGCTTGTCTGCAGGGGTCATGTCAGAATTATCAATCTTGTTCTTGGCCTTGCTTGCGGCTTCGTCGACTGCCTGCTTGTTAGCAGCAATCTGCTGGTCTAAACCTGTAGCTTCCGTCATAACGGCATCAATATTGGTGATACCCGTTGCTTGCGCATTGGATACCGCAGTATTGGTCTGCGCGTTCTTGACTTCGTTTGCAGCAGCTGTATAGGCGTCATCGACTTTGCCCTTCAGCTTCGTCTTTGCCTCAGCACCAAGGTTTGGCAGGGCATCAATTGCATCTTTGACCTTTTGCTGTTCTTTTTGCAGAGCGGCAGTTGCATTGGCCTTGGTGTTTGCCAGGTCCTTAGCGGCTGCTTCATCTATTGCATCGGCAGTGGCCTTGACGGCATCAATGTTCTTGATGGCATCGGCAGTGGCCTTGTTGACAGCATCAATCGATGTTGCATTATCGATTGCCTTGTTGGCATCACTAACCAGCCCATCAACCTTCTGCTTGTCTTCCGGCTTCGTTAAGCCCGCCTTAATCTTTTCAGCTTCGGCCTTGACAGCATCTTTGGCAACTACCTGTGCAAAGGCTAGCTGTGCACTGGCTTCAGCATCGGCAATCTTGCCTTTGGCTGCCTTGGCGGCGTCATCGGCCATTGTCTTGCTGGTTGCCTTGTTAATGGCTGCTTCAGCATCAATCACTGCCCGGTCGACTGCATTAAGTGCAGCATCACGTGCATTTTGCGCTGCTGCCTGCTGACTAGACGTCAGCTTGTTGTATGCAGCGTTGATCCGGTCCTTAGCAGCTTGAGCCTCATTCTTAACCGCCGTATTATTGGCAGTTTGGGCCGATTGCAGGTCATTTGCACTGGCTGTTGCGGCAGTATCTGCAATGCTTGTCTCACCAGCTTTTTCTGCTTGGTTAGCTTCATCGACAGATGACACTTGACCAATGTGGTCCTTAGCATCCTTGGCGGCTTGATCAATTGCATCCTTGGCCTTCTGCTTGTCCGCAGGGGTCATATCGGATTGGTCAATCTTGTCCTTGGCTGCTTGCGCAGCATCGTCAACCTTTTGCTTGCTCTTAGAAATTGCAGTGTTCAGACCATTAGCCTTGTCCAAGACTTCGTTTATCTTGGTGATGCCAGCTGTCTTGGCACTAGCTACGCCAGCCACTGTTTGGGCCTTCATGACATTGTCGACAGCATCATCATAAGCCTTGTCAACTTGATTCTTCAGATCAGTCTTGACTGCAGCGCTGATGTCTGACATGCCGTCGATATAGCCTTTGACTCTATTTTGCTCATTTTGCAAAGCGCTAATCGCCTTGTCTTGAGCCTGCTTGAGCTGGGCTGCAGCCGTTGCATCTGCATCATCGGCAGTGGCCTTAACATCGTCAATCTTGTTAATCCACTGGTCTCTTGTTTGATCGATGCTGGCAACCGTTGATTCATTGTCAATTGCGGCTGTCGCATTATTTACTAAATCATTAACCTTTTGCTTGTCTTCCGGTCTCTTCAGGCCTGCTTTGACGTTTTCGGCTTCTGCAGCAACGATCGTCTTGGCCTTGGCCTTCTCGTAAGCAACTTCTGCCGGAGCTACAGCAGCATTAATCTTAGAAATTGCCGGGTTAACTGGGCTCGTAGCCGCAATCTTGTCGCTTGCACCAGCAATTGCCTTCTTAGCGTCACTAGCTGCCTGGTTAATTGCACTAATTGCAGCATCATGTGCCTGCACGACTGCTGGCGTCTGCTCTGATGGTTTCAGACTATTGAATTCGTCATCAACCTTCTGCTTAGCAACCGCTGCCGCCTGGTCAACACTAGCCTGGGCTTCGGTCTTTGTCTGGTTCAGATCATTTTGACTAGCATCGTGTGCAGCGCTACTAATCAAATCTTTTCCAGTCTGGACAGCGCTGTCGGCTATTTGGATTGATCCGGCCGCACCGATGCTATCCTTGGCTGCTTGAGCAGCCTTGTTGATGGCATCCTTGGCTTGCTTCTTGTTGGCAGGCGTCATATCGGAGTCATCAACCTTGGCCTTGGCAGCCTCAGCAGCCTCGTCAATCTTCTGCTTGTCCTTAGTTATCGCATCGTTAAGGCCCTTGGCTTCCGTCAAAACGTTGTCAATCTTCTGAATGCCTACAGCCTTAGCACCAGCCACATCTGTAATCGTTTGGGCAGTCTTGACCTGGTTCATTGCATCATCGTAGGCCTTGGCTGCTTGATTCTTCAAGCTTTCCTTGACCTTATCGCTGATGTTGGCCATGCCATCAATCATGCCTTCGACTCTGCTTTCCTCTACCTTGAGGTCGCTTATCGCATCAGTCTTGGCATCAGCCAATTCCTTAGCTGCTGCTGCATCGGCGGCCGTCTTTACGTTGTCGATATCATTAATGGCATCTTTTTGTGCCTTGACAACATCGTCAACTGTAGCTGCGGCGTCAATATCCTGGTTGGCCTTGCTTACCAAGGAATCAACTTGATCCTTATCGGCTTGCTTATTCAAACCAGCCTTGATGCGCTCAGCTTCAGCCTTGACGGCATCCTTGGCGGCTACCCGTGCGATTGCGGTTTCACCGGTCACCTCAGCTTGAGCAAACTTGTCCGTAGCGGCCTTAGTGGCAGCCTCAACATCATCCTTGCTCTGTGCCTGGTCAATTGCATCATTAGCAGTTTGAAGCGCCTGGTCGATTGCACTAATGGCCGTGTCATGTGCACTCTTAGCAATGATTTGCTGGTCGGCACTCAGCCTGTCGTACTCTGCATTGATCCGACCCTTGGCGGCGTCAGCTGCATCCTTAACGGATTGCTTGCTAATTGCCTTGGCAGAATTCAGGTCGTTTGTCAGAGCTAGCTTCACTGCATTGGCAATCGCAGTTTCGCCGTCGTGCAGGGCTTGATCTGCATCGATTGTTGTGGTTGCCTTGCCGATGTAATCCTTAGCGGCTTGAGCAGCAGCATCAACGCTCTTCTTGGTTGCCAGTTTGTCAGCAGAATCCATAGCGGAATTGTCAATCTGGTCCTTAGCAGCTTGAACAGCCTTGTCAATAGCTTGTCTATCAGTATTGATCTGCTGATCTACAGCCTTGGCCGCATCTAAGACCTCGTTTATCTTGGTAATTCCTTCTATCTTCACGCTTGCCACGTCAGATGCCGATTGGGCACTATTGACTTGGTCAATCGCATCATTATAAGCCTTAGCAACTTGAGCCTTCAGAATTGTCTTGGCTGCATCGCTAATGTTGGTCAGACCATCAATTATGCCTGCAGCCCGACTTTGTTCTGCCTTTAATTCTGCAGCAGCCTGGTTCTTTGCATCTGCCAATTCCTTGTCAGCTGCGCTCTTTATGCTGTCAATCTTATTGACTGCATCGAGTCTAACCTTGTTTATATCGTCAACTGTAGCTGCGGCGTCAATATCCTGGTTGGCCTTGCCTACCAAGGAATCAACTTCATCCTTATCGGCCTGTTTGTGCAAACCAGCCTTGATGCGGTCAGCTTCAGCCTGAACAATTGCCTTAGCAGCAACCCGCGCAATCTTAGTTTCGCCGGTTGTTTCACCTTGGGCAATCTTGTCCGCGGCAACCTTAGCGGCGGCTCTGACAGCGTCCTTGCTGGTTGCCTGGTCAATGCTCGTGACTGCATCTTTAGCGGCCTGCTCAATTGCGGCAATTGCAGCATCACGTGCATTCTTGGCAGCAGTCTTCTGCTCGTCCGTGGTCAAGTTATTGGCTACATTGTCATAAGCGTCATTGACCCGGTTCTTAGCAGCGTCAGCAGCGTCCTTAATGGACTGCTTGTTGGCTGTTTGAGCCGACTCCAGGTCGGTTGTCGTAGCTGTCTTCACCACATTGGCAATCGCAGTTTCACCGGCTTGTTCAGCACTATCAGCTTGGGCTGCGGTTGCAGCCTTGGCAATATTAGCCTTAGCGGCTTGACTTGCAGCGTTGATGTCCTTGATTGCGGCATCCTTGTCTGCACTGGTCATATCGGTCTTGTTGATCTTGTCCTTGGCGGCTTGTGCAGCATCCTCAATCTTCTGCTGGTCCTGAGTAATTGCATCACTCAATCCCTTAATTGTATCGAGAACTTCGTCCATCTTAGTGACGCCGTCAGTCTTCACGCTCGCAACATCAACTGCTGTTTGCGCTTCATTAACTCGTTTTACAGCATCATCGTATGCCTGGTCGACTTTGTTCTTCAAGTTGGTCTTAACTTCAAGGCTTACGTTTGTCAGCCCGTCAATTGTGCCCTTAATCTTGATTTGCTCATTCTGCAGGGCATTGATGGCTCTGTTCTTAGCATCAGCCAAGTCCTTTTCAGCAGCGACCTTGACGTTATCAATATTCTTGATGGCGTCATCTCTGACTTTATCTACGCCGTCAACTGTTGTTGCCTGGGTAATTGCCCGATTTGCTTCATCTACGAGGTCATCGACCTTCTTCTGGTCTTCCGGCTTCTTCAACTCGGCCTTGATCTTAGCGGCTTCTGCCTTAACTGCTTCCTTAGCAGCTACCTTCTCAATTGCCGTCTTACCCGTCTTTTCGGCTTGGGCAATCTTGTCCATCGCTGTTTGTGCGTTGGCCTTGACTGTATCCTTGTCCGTAGCCTGGTCAATTCTATCATTGGCAGCTTCAACTGCACGGTCAATTGCGTCTTTAGCAGCCTTGTATGCATTTTCAGCGGTCTTCTTCTCGTCTTCAGACAAGTTGTTGTAAGCCGTATCTAACTGTGTCTTAGCTGCATCAGCTGCATCCTTAATGGCCTGCTTGTTGGCTGTTTGTGCTGATTGCAGGTCGGTTGCCGTAGCTGCCTTGACGGCATTGGCAATATTCTTTTCACCGGCTTGTTCAACTATGTGGGACTCGTCTACTGCTATTGCATTAGCAATGTTGTCCCGAGCAGCCTGACTTGCCTTATTGATTGCGTCCTTAGCCTTCTGCTTGTCGTCATTGGATAAAGCGGAATGATCAATCTGGTTGATTGCGGTCTGCGTTGCACTAGCAAGCTTCTGCTGATCCTGAGTAATTGCATCGCTCAGGCCCTTAGCAATATCCAAAACTTCATCGATGCTCGTAATGCCATCAGTCTTTGCAGACGCCAATTTAACTGCATTTTGTGCATTGTTAATTCGATCAACTGCATCACTGTATACTTTATCAGCTTGTTTCTTCAAATCAATTTTGACGCTAGTGCTGATGTTGGTCAAACCATCGATTAGGTCTTTGACCCTATTTTGTTCATTATGCAGTTCACTAATGGCCTTGTCCTTAGCACCTGCCAGATTCTTGTCGGCTGCGGCCTTCACGTTGTCAATCTTCTTGATTGCATCGTCTCGAGCCTGTGCAACATCTGCTACCGTTGCAGCCTTGTCAATTGCGGCTGTCGCATCGCCTACTAGAGCATCAACTTGATTTTGATCAACTTGATTGCTCAAATCTGCCTTAATGCGAGCAGCTTCAGCCTTGACGGCGGCCTTAGCGGCTACCCGTGCAATCGCGGTTTTACCCGTGGCTTCAGCAGAATCAATCTTGTCCGTAGCAGCCTTAGCTGCGGTCTTGACGTCTTCCTTGCTTGTGGCCTGGTCGATTGCGGTAGTGGCAGCACCAGCAGCCAGGTCGATTGCGGCAATTGCGGCATCGTGTGCGCTCTTGGCAGCGGCCTTCTGCTCGTCCGAAGTCAAGTTGTCATAAGCTTCATTGATCCGGTTCTTAGCAGCGTCAGCGGCATCCTTCACAGCCTGTTTGTTGACGGTCTGTGCCGATTGCAAATCAGTTGTGGTAGCTGCCTTAACTACATTAGTAATTGCAGTTTCACCGTCTTTTTCGGCATCAGCAGCCTGAGTAGCCGTTGCGGCTTTAGCTATGCTATCTTGGGCTTTTTGAGCCGCTGCATCAATGTCATCATTAGCCCGTTGCTTATCATCAGCTGTCAGGGCAGAATTATTAATCCTATCCTTAGCCTTTTGAACGGCATTGACGAGCTTCTGTTGGTTATCAGCAATTGTTGCGCTCAGACCCTTGGCTTCATCCAGGATAGCATTTATCTTGGTTGTTCCGCTTGTTTGCGTGCTTGCTATTGCTTCTGCCGTTGATGCCTTGTTAATTTGGTCAACCGCATCACTATATGCCTGATCAACTCTGCCCTTCAAATTAATCTTGGTGTCGCTATCAATGTTGGTTAATCCATCAATCGTGCTCTTAGCCTTGATTTGTTCTAGCCTCAGCTCGTTGATGGCCTTGTCCTTGGCAGCCTGAAGCTTAGCGGCTGCTTCCTTAGCAGCTTGCTCCACGCTGGCCTTCACATTGTCAATATCCTTGACGCCTTGGTCCCTGGCCTGGTTGACAGCGGCTACTGTATCAGCAGCATCAATTGCTTGGTTTGCTTTGCCCAGCAAATCGTCAACCTTGTCACGGTCAGTCTGGTTGTCTAAGCCAGCCTTAATCTTGTCGGCTTCGTTCTTAACCGTTGCCTTAGCAGCTACCCGTGCAAATTCAACCACACCCGTTGCGGCGGCTTGCTCCAGCTTGGCCTTGGCAGTCTGGACAGCAGTCTTCACGCCATCCTTGTCGGTAGCGCCGTCGATTGCAGTATCAGCGCCTTTAACAGCCTCAGTGATTGCGTCCTTGGCTGCTTGGTAAGCCTTGGCTGCTTCCTTCTTCTCGGCATCAGTCAAACTGTTGTAGGCACTGTCTAACCGCGCTTGAGCTGCTGCTGCAGCGGCCTCTACCACGGCCTTATTAGCTGTCTTAGCCGAATTTAGGTCGGTTGTCTTAGCATCCTGCACTGCAGCGGCAACTTCTGCTACCACCGTTTGTGCAATTGCATCGGCACTGCCGATTGTTGTGGCCTTGGCAATATCATCCTTGGCTTTTTGGCCTATGCCCGTTATCGCCGTTCTTGCGGTTTCCTTGGCTTGGTCCGTCATATCAGCCTGGTTGATTTGGTTAATTGCGTCCTTTACGGCGTCGTCTACCTTTTGCTTGTCCTTGGCAATGGCAACGTTCAGGCCCTTGGCTTCATCCAAGAATCCGTTCATTGCATTAAGACCCTTAGCCAGTTCGACATCTACCGCATTTTGGTCGGCAGCGCCGTTAATCTTGCTGATTGCATCGAGGTAAGCACCGTTGATCTTATCTTTCAGGGCCTTCTTAATCTCCGGACTGATATTTGCAGATGCATCTGCCAGTCCGTCGATTGTGCCGTTGATCTCGGCGTTTTTAATCTTCAGCTCACTGATGGCCTTTTCCTTAGCAGCTGCTAACTCATTATTGGCTGCCATCTTGATGTCATTAATTTTGCCGATGGCATTGCCCTTGATCTGTTTAACGTCATCTGCCGTCTTGGCTTTAGCAAACTCTGCGTTAGAAGCGTCTACTACTGCGTCGACTTGGTCTTGGTCGGCCTTGTTCTTCAGCTCGTTCTTGACCTCGTCCGCCTTAGTCTTGACCTCGTCTTTGGCTTTGATCAGCACAATTGCGGTTTCACCGGTTGTTGCGGCTGGCTCGATTATGGCCTTGGCTGCAGCTGCGGCTTTGTTTACATCATCCTTTATCTTAGCACCTTCGATTGCAGTTGTGGCATCATCGGCGGCACTCTTAATTGCAGCACTAGCTGCTTGGTAAGCCTGGTTGGCTTTCAGCTTTTCAGCATCAGTCAAATCGTTGTAGGCCTTATCCAACCGTGCTTGAGCTGCTGTGGCAGCATTTTTAATCGCCTGCTTCTGGGCGGTTTTAGCTGACTTCAGGTCGGTCGACACTGCCGTGTTCACTACATCGGCAATCGCATTCTCGCCGCCCTTTTCAACAACATGGGCTTCTCCAGCTGTAATTGCGTCCGCAATATTCTGGTTGGTAGCTGCAATTATCTGGTTGATTACAACCCTAGCATCGTGCTTCTCCTTGTCCGCCAGGTCCGAATTGTCAATCCGGTCAATCGCGGCTTGAGCGGCGCTGGCAATCTTCTGCTTATCCTTGGTAATTGCGTCATTCAGGGACTGGGCTGCACTCAGTGCTCCAGTTATTCCATTAATGCCTGTGTCTCTTTCAGTTTCCACCGTATTTTGATCAGCCGCGGCATTAATCTTGCTTACGGCATCGAGGTAAGCACCGGTTACCATGTCCTTCAATGACTGCTTGACGCTAGCACTAATGTTTATCAAGCCATTTGACAAACCGTCAATTGTACCGATAGCTTCAGCCTGCTTAATCTTCAGGTCGTTGATGGCCTGGTCCTTGGCATCCTGGAGCTTAGCCGCCGCTTCCTTATTTCTAGCTTCTGCGGCCGTCTTCACGCCCTCAATGTCCTTGACAGCTTGAACTTTAATAGTGTTTACACCAGCTACTGTTGTGGCCTTGGCCAACTCAGTAGTTGCACTGGCAACTAGATTGTCAATTTGATCTTGGTCAGCCTTGCTTAGTCCCGGTTTAACCTGGTCAGCCTTCGCTTTGATTGCAATCTTGGCAGCTATGCGTGCAATTGTAGTCTCACCGGCTTGCTCAGCTGGTTCAATCTTGGCCATAGCGGCGTCTGCCTCTTGCTTGACAAGATCCTTGTCTGTGGCCACCTTGATTGCACTTATAGCATCATCGGCGGCACTCTTAATTGCAGCCTTAGCATCTAGGTAAGCCTGTTCGGCTTCCTTCTGCTCAGCCGCAGTGGTGCCGGTGAAGCCTTTGTAGGCATTTTCTAACCGATCCTGAGCTGCGGCGGCAGCGTTCTCAATGGCCTTTTGCTGGGCGACTTGGGCAGTGTGCAGGTCGGTTGCCGTTGCCGTCTTCACAGCATCAGCAATCGCAGTTTCACCGGCTTTTTCAGCCTGGTCAGCCACAGTCGTATCCGTAGCTGCGGCAATGTTGGCCTTAGCCTTCTGCCGTTCTGCCGCGATGGCCTTTCTTGCCTTAGCCTTGGCGTCGTCTTCTAACTTGGAACCATTGATTTCTTCAAATGCACTCTGGGCAGCCTGGTCAATCGCTTGCTTGCCTGCGGCAATCCGCTTGTCCAAGCCCTTGGCCTTGGTCAGTGCCGCTTCGATGTTGCCAATGCCACTTATCTTCACCGGCGTGATAGCTGCTTCGTCTGCAGCAGCGGTAATCTTGCTTACGGCCTCATTGTAGGCCTTGTCGATATCGCCTTGCAGCGTCTGCTTCACATCATCGCTGATGTTGGACAGTCCGTCAATGGTGCCCTTAGCCTTGCTTTGTTCAAGCTTCAGGTCGTTGATGGCCTGGTCCTTAGCGGCCTGGAGCTTAGCGGCATCAGCTTTATTCTTGTTTTCAGCGGCCGTCTTCACGGCATCAATATCCTTGATGCCTTGATCTCTAGCTGCATTTACTGCAGTCACGCTCTGACCGCTACCAATTGCCGTATTTGCCTTGGCTGCGGCTTGGTCAATCAGATCTTGGTCAGCCTGACTCAGACCAACCTTAATCCGGTCAGCTTCGGCCTTGATTGCATCCCTAGCAGCGGCCTGTGTAACTGCAACTTCGCTGGTTGTTCCCATTTGCGCAATATTGCTCATGGCCGCCTTAGCAATATCCTGCACGGCAGTTCTAGATGAAGATTGGTCAATGTTCGTGATGGCATCATCAGCTGCCGTGTTAATTGCATCAATAGCGTCATCATGTGCCTTCTTAACTGCTGGAGAGATCTGTTCAGTCGGATCCAGGTTCTTGTAAGCATTGTCTACCTGGTTCTTAGCGGCTTGAGCTGCATCCTTAACTGCTTGCTTGTTAGCGGTTTGTGCACTCTGCAGGTCGGTTGCCGTTGCCGTCTTCACAACATTGGCAATCGCAGTTTCACCATCGCGCTCACTTGTATCAGCGTCAGTTGGTTTCTGAGCATTAGTAATGTTGGCTTTAGCCTTCTGACCTTCACTAGTAATTGCAGCCTTAGCCTTTGTCTTGGCATTAGACTCCAAATCAGAATTATCAATCTGAGTGATGGCGGCTTGGGCAGCTTGATCAATGGCTTGCTTGTCATTAACAATTGTATTGTTAAGGCCTCTGGCATCATCCAGAACGCCTTCCATTGCCAAACGGCCCTTCTTAGCTTCAGCTTCAATAGCCGCTTTGTCTTTGGCTCCATTAATCTTATTTACCGCTTCAAGATATGCGTCATTAACTCTATCTTTCAGCGCATTCTTCGCATCAGCATTAAGGTTTTCCATACCATTAGCCAGTCCGTCGATTGTACCATTAATTCTGCTTTGCTCTAACCGCAGTTCATTGATAAACCAGTCTCTGATAGCGTCTAATTCCTGATCAGCTGCCATCTTGACGTTATCAATATCACTAATGGCACTGTCCCGAGCCTGATCAACCTCATCTATCGTTGCTGCTTTATCAATTGCTGCATTGGCTGCAATTACCAATTTATCAACTACCTGTTGATCTTCTGGCTTAGGTAATTCAGCTTTAATCTTGGCTGCTTCGGCTGCTACCACTGCCTTAGCGGCTACACGCTCAATTGCAACCTTGCCGGTTGTTTCACCTTGGGCAATCTTGTCCATGGCAGCCTTAGCAGTATTCTGCACGCTATCCTTGTCCGGAGCGCCATCGATTGCAGTTATGGCATTATTAGCTGCCGTGTTAATGGCATCAATAGCATCATCATGTGCCTGCTTAGCTTTCGCCTGGTCAGTTGGGGCCAAATTGTTATATGCGTGTTCAACCCGGTCCTTGGCTGCTTGGGCCGCATCTTTGATAGCTTGCTTGTTAGCTTCTTGTGCACTCTGCAAGTCGCTTGCCATTGCTGCGTTCACCGCATTAGTAATCGCATTTTTACCAGCTTGCTCAGCCTGGTCAGCTCCTTGAATAGTATCGACTTTGCCGATTTCACTCTTGGCATCCTTAGCTGCCTGATTAATGGCATCTCTGGCCTTCTGCTTATCGACAGATGCCATGCTTGAACCATCAATCTGCTTCGTGGCGTCTGCTGCAGCCTGATCGATTGCAGCCTGATCGGTCTTAATTTGACTATCTAGGGCCTTGGCATCATCACGAATCTTGTCGATTGTCTTAATGCCATCATTCTTAGCCTTGTCAATACCGGCAACATCTGCAGCTACGTTGACGTTGTCTGCTGCAGCCTTGTATTCGTCATCTACCTGACCCTTAAGCTTGTTCTTGACGGTAGCACTGACGTTAGTCAGTCCATCAATTGCCTTCTTAGCAGCGGTCTGTTCATCCTGCAGTGCCCCAACGGCTTTAGCCTTGGCATCTGCCAATTGCTTAGCAGCTTGACCAATACCGTTAATGTCGCTGATGGCCTTGTCTCTAATACTGTCAATGCCGCTGACGCTCGTGCCCGCCTCAATATCCTTATTGGCTTGGGTAACGATGTCCTCAACCTTCTTTTGATCGGCAGGGTACGCAGCGATAACCTTATCGGCTGCAGCTTGAACTGCACTCTTCGCCTTTTCCTTCTCGTAGGCTACTTCCGCTGGCGTCACCGCATCGTTAATGGCCTGCTTGCCATTATTCGTGGCCGTCGTGATAACATCCTTGCTCGTGGCGGCGTCAATTGCACCCTTGGCGGCTTTAGCTGCTTGGTCAATCGCGGCTTCAGCTGCCTTCTTGGCATCCTTGACTGCCTGCGTTTGCTCCTTTGGAGTCAGGGCATTGTACTCGTCTTGAATCTTCTGCTTGGCTGCTTCAACTGCGGCGTCAATCTTAGCCTTTTGCGCAATCTGCTCAGCCTTGACGGCATCCTGGTTAGCCTTAGCGGCAGCATTGTTGATGTTGTTAATGCCCGCAGTCTTAGCGTCATCGGCTTCACTGATTGCAGTAGCCTTGCCAGTCTCGCCCTTGGCTTTCTGGGCAGCTGTGTCAACAGCTGCTTTGGCAGCTTTCTTCTCGTCTTGCGTCAGATTGGTATTGCTATCAATCGTATTCTTGGCGTCGTTTGCAGCGGCATCAATTGCGGCTTGATCTGTCTTAATCTGCTGGTCAAGCTTCTTGGCCTCGTCGCGAATCTTGTCAATGGCAGTGATGCCAGCATCTTTAACCGGCTTAACGGCATCGGCTTTTGGTGTCTTGTTGACGCTGTCTTCTGCAGCCTTGTATGCGTCATCTACCTGACCCTTAAGTTTGTCCTTAACGGCATCACTGACGTTAGTCAACCCATCGATTGTACCCTTGATGGCTGCTTGTTCAACCTTCAAGTCATTGATGGCCTGGTTTTGCGCATTCTTCAAATCAGTTGCTGCTTTATCAGCTAAAGCTTGTTTTAAGGCGTCCTCCAAGGCTTGGTCAATGTTGTTCACGCCTTTGCCCTTCAAGCCCTTGATTTCACTAATCTTGGCCGGATCTGTAATAGCGTTGATAGCATCAATCGCGTCTTTATGCGCTTGCTTAGCCTGCTCTTGGTACTTCTTAATGTTTTCAGGCGTCAAACCGTCTTTATCCAGCTTATCAATTGAATTGACTACACCTGGAGTAGCTGACGTGCCGTTACCATTAAGTTCCTTTTCCAATTCATTGATGGCATCAGCCTTAGCCTTTGCTAATGCTTGCGCCGCAGTGTCGGCTGCCGACTTGATACCGTCAATGTCGCTGATAGCCTTGTCTCTAGTGTCATCGACAGCCTTAATCGTCCGATCCGTATTGGTGATCTTGGCGATTGCCGCTTGTGCAATGTCATCGACCTTCTTTTGATCAGCTGAATCGGTCAGCTGGCCCTTGATCTTGGCCGCTTCCGCATTGATTGCGCTCTTCGCCTTTTCCTTCTCGTAGGCTACTTCGGCTGGCGTCACCGCATCGTTAATGGCCTGCTTGCCATTATTCGTGGCCGTTGTGACATCGGCCTTATTCTTGGCGGCGTCGATTGCGGTCTTGGCTGCATCAGCGGCATCGCTAATTGCCTTAAGCGCATCATCATGCGCCTGTTGTGCATTTGTCTGCTCAGCGGGCGTTAACGCCTTAAAGTCGTCCTCGACCTTTTGCTTAGCTACGTCTGCGGCCGCATCAATCTTCGCCTTTTGTGCAATCTGCTCCTTGGCTACCGCATCTGTACCCGCATTCTTAGCTGCATTGCTAATTGCATCTTTACCCTTGGCTGCTGCTGCGTCTGCCTCACCAGTCGTGTCTGCTCTGCCAATTTCATCCTTAGCCGTGTTGGCGGCTGTATCAACAGCTGCTTTAGCTGCATTCTTCTCGTCTTGAGTCAGATTGTTATTGTTGTCAATCGTATTCTTAGCGGCAGTTGCGGCGGTGTCAATTGCACCTTGGTCGGCCTTGATTTGATTATCTAAGCCCTTGGCCTTGTCGCCTACTGCATCAATTGCACTAACGCCATTGCCCTTAGCAGTTGTTACGTCTGCAGTGCTCGTGGCCTTATCCACATTGTCTTTGGCCTTATTGTATTCCAGCTGTGCTTCTTGCTTGAGGGTGTCCTTGGCATTCTGGTCAATGTTTGGCAGGGCATCAATCACACTGTTGATCTTGCTTTGTTCAGTTGCCAGGTCTTGCTTGGCCTTATCCTTGGCATCCGCTAATTCCTTCGCCGCTGCCGCTGCCGTTTGGTCTGCACTCGTCTTCACGCTGTCAATGTCGCTGATGGCCTTGTCTCTAGTGCCATCGACAGCCGCTACCGTCTGATCCGTATTGGTGATCTTGGCGATTGCCGCTTGTGCAATGTCCTCGACCTTCTTTTGATCAGCTGGGTCTGTCAGCTGACCCTTAATCTTGTCTGCTTCAGCTTGAACTGCACTCTTCGCCTTTTCCTTCTCGTAGGCTACTTCCGCTGGCGTCACCGCGTCGGTAATGGCCTGCTTGCCATTATCCGTGGCTATCGTGACCTCGGCCTTGCTCTTGGCGCCGTCGATTGCGGTCTTGGCTGCATCAGCGGCATCGCCAATCGCCTTAAGCGCATCATCATGCGCCTTTTGCGCATTCGTCTGCTCAGCGGGCGTTAACGCCTTAAAGTCGTCTTCGACCTTTTGCTTGGCTGCTTCGGCTGCAGAATCAATCTTCGCCTTTTGCGCAATTCGCTCTTTGGCTACTGCGTCTGTACCCGCATCCTTGGCCGCGTTGCTAATTGCATCTTTGCCCTTGGCAGCCGCAGCGTCTGCTTTACCAGTTGTATCTGCTCTGCCAACTTCGTCCTTGGCATTGTTGGCGACGATGTCAACAGCTGCTTTAGCTGCCTTCTTCTCGTCTTGAGTCAAATCGTTATTGCTGTCAATCGCATTCTTGGCGTCATTGGCCGCGGTGTCAATTGCACCTTGGTCGGTCTTAATTTGGCTATCTAGGGCTTTGGCATCATCACGGACCTTGTCCATCGCCGTGATGCCGTTGTCCTTAGCGGTCGTCACGTTTGCTGGAATTGTGGCTTTGTTTACATTGTCAACAGCGTCCTTATATTCGCCATTGACCTTCTCCTTCAGCGCGCTCTTAACGTCATCGCTGATGTTGTTCAGTCCGTCAATAACCGCATTGTCCAGCTTCTGCTCACTCTGCAGCGCGGTAATAGCCTTATCCTTGGCATCTTGCAAGTCCTTAGCCGCTGCCGCTGCGGCGGCGTCTACGCCGGTCTTCACGCCGTCAATGTCGCTGATGGCCTTGTCTCTAGTGTCATCTACGCCCGTAATCGTCGTGCCCGCGTCAATATCTTTATTGGCTTGGGTAACGATGTCCTCGACCTTCTGCTTGTCAGCTGGGTCTGTTAGCTGGCCCTTGATCTTGTCAGCTTCGACTCTGACTGCACTCTTCGCCTTTTCCTTCTCGTAGGCTACTTCCGCTGGCGTCACCGCGTCGTTAATGGCCTGCTTGCCATTATTCGTGGCCGTTGTGACCTCGGCCTTGCTCTTGGCACCGTCAATCTTATTCTTGGCGTCAGTAGCGGCACTATCAATTGCACCGATTGCATCATCATGCGCTTTCTGTGCATTCTTCTGCTGTTCTGGCGTTAATGCCTTAAAGTCGTCTTCAACCTTTTGCTTAGCTACGTCTGCGGCCGCATCAATCTTTGCCTTTTGTGCAATCTGCTCTTCCTTAACGGCGTCTTGGTCAGCCTTAGCGGCCGCGGTATTAATGTTGTTAACACCCGCAGTCTTAGCGTCATCGGCCTCGGTGATTGTTGTTGCCTTGCCAATCTCGTTCTTGGCGTTAGTGGCTGCCTGATCAATATTGTCCTTGGCCTGCTGCTTCTGTGCCGGCGTCAGGTTGTTATTGCCGTCAATCTTATTCTTAGCGGCAGTTGCGGCGTCATCTACCGCCTTCTTGTCATCGACAATCTGCTGGTCAAGCTTCTTGGCCTTGTCACGGACTGCTTCCATCGCGCTGATGCCATCGTTTTGAGCGGTCGTTATTCCGGCTTTATCACTGGCACTATTGACCTTGTCCTTGGCGTTATCGTAGGCCAGCTGTACTTCTTGCTTGAGCTTGTCCTTGGTCTTTGGGTCAAGGTTTGGCAAGCCATCAATCGTGCTGTTGACGCTGCTTTGTTCATCGGCCAGTTTCTTGATCGCATCTTTCTTGGCATCTTGCAAGTCCTTAGCCGCTGCCGCTGCGGCGGCGTCTACGCCGGTCTTCACGCCGTCAATGTCGCTGATGGCCTTGTCTCTAGTGTCATCTACGCCCGTAATCGTCGTGCCCGCGTCA